>NZ_JBHUUU010000012.1:39421-226033 GCF_042670865.1 Rhodococcus sp. NPDC057135 | reverse complement strand
TCTCGGCGCGACCCGCATTTTCGTCGGTGGGTTCAGATCAGCTGTTGTTGCGGAGAGCTTCGACAGCGATGCGGCCGACGGTTCCGATGGAAGCGTCGATCTTCGGGGCGCGGTGGGTGAGCTCATGGGACTTGGTGAAGACACCGACGGCGTAGCGCTTGCCGTCCGGGTACGCCACGACGCCGGCTTCGTTTCGTACCAATCCCAGCGTTCCGGTCTTGGCAGCGACAGTGACCTCGTCGGGGAAACCAGACGAAAGGCGGTGCGGCCAGACCTGCTTGCTCATGATCGTTCGGACCTCTTCGCAGGCCGATGCGGGGCCGGCTTCGTCCCGCCAGATTGCAGCCAGCAACATTGTGATCTCACGAGGAGTGCTGGAGTTGGAGCGGGCCGGATCCATGACGGAAATCGTCCGGAGAATTTCGATCGGAGGCATTTCAAGCAAGGTGCCCTTGTCGACTCCGAGGTCGTCGTAGACCGATTTGAACAGGCCGCGGCAGTCACGGACCAAGTTGGTCTTCTCCAAACCGAGCCCGCGTAGCGTTGCGACGATGTTGTCGAGTCCGAGACGCTCGTACAAGAAATCCGTGGCCGCGTTGTCGCTGAAGCTCATCATGAGCAGAGCGAGGTCTCGCCAGCTGGCGGTGACATCGTCGGCGCAACCGCCGATACCGATGCCGCCGGAGCGGAACTCGGCGGTCACCGTGGCGTGCTCGGTCGGATCAAGGGTGCCGGCCGCTACTTCACGTGCGTACTGGAGTACGACAGGAATCTTGAACACGGAGGCGAGGATGACACCTTCGTCAGCGCCGTAGCCGAACTCTTCGCCGGAATCGATGTCGCGTGCGTGGACGAACGCATCGGTCTTCGCTTCGGCCAGTACAGCAGCGATCTCCTGCTGTGCGCTCTCAACGTACGTGGCAGTTTCGGTCATTCGAGAAGCCCTTTCGTCGGTATCCGTATATCTGGGTTATTCGTGGATTCGACGATAGTGAGTCGACGACGGGGGGTCTTGTACGAATCGACGAAGCTGACCAGAAGGTTCGGTGCGGATATGCCGAATCATCCGGGCGTCGGGGTGTTCCAGATCAGGAGGCGTACGTTTCGAGCCGGCAGCGGACAAGGCTGTCGACATCGCCGCGGCGCTTGTCGGAGACGACGCCGGCCAGCAGGAGAGTGAACAACTCGTCGATGCGGACGTCCAAATCGCTTCGCCTGGTGAGCACGTTCGAAACCAGTTGAACGCCGGTGAATGCCGAGATCGCTACGCGGCCAACCGATTCCGGCTCCACGTCGTCGCGTATATCGCCTTCGCGCTTCGCGGCCTCGGCCAGTTTTCGAAGCTCGCGGATCCACGCGAGGTACGGACCTTGCGAACCGTCGGCAGAGGCCAATTCAAGGGTAAGCCGGACTCCCGCACGAACAATCGGGTCCGCGACAAGCTGGCGGCCCATCTCGTGGCACACCATGACGAGCTGTTCCAGTGCCGGTGCGCCCGTGGCTGCAACTGCGGTGAAGGCGGTGATCGAGATCTGGTGCTGTTCTTCGATGACAGCTTGAGCCAATTCGTCTTTGGACGAGAAGTGGAAATAGACCGCGCCCTTGGTCATCTGCGCCGCGGACACGATGTCGTTCATGCTCGTGCTGCCGTACCCCGTGACTTCGAACCGATCGGCAGCGCCACGAAGAATCTGACGCCGACTGATCTTGGCACGTTCCTGCATTGCTCCCTTGTCCTCCGACTGTTAACACGTGAACTAGTTTTAGGGCCCTAGGTCCCGGACCAGCGCCCCACGGTAGCAGCGAAACTCGTGCTCGCGCGACAGCGCGAAACGGACTGTTCGGTGTGCAATCGCAGGTCACGGTCGGTAGGAGCGGCAAATGCGACCGCCGCAACCTCCGTCGGAGGCTGCGGCGGGGAGTCCAGTTATCGGCCAGCGAAATTCGGTCGAAGGTACGCGATCAACGAGTCGAAACTGTTGCCTCGAAGCCGAGGTCGCGTAGCGCCGACTTGAGTTTGGTCTGTGCCTCGTCGAGAGATTCGGGTGACGGCGAAGTGTCGGCGCCACTGATGTCGAAGTTCCCCATGTCGTACGCGGGGAAGACGTGAACGTGAAGATGCGGAACTTCCAGACCTGCGATGAGGAGACCGGCCCGAGGCGCGTCGAACGCCTTCCTCACAGCCTGACCCAGGGTGCGGGCAACCGCGGTGACCTTGGCAAAGAGTTCAGGATCTACGTCCTGCCACTGATCGACCTCGGCGCGCGGTACGACAAGTACGTGACCCTGCGTTACCGGTGCGATGGTCAGGAACGCGACAACGTCGTCGTCCTCCCACACGAAACGTCCTGGTAGATCCCCGTTGATGATGGCGCTGAAGACTGAAGGCATACCCCGAGATTAGCCCGCGTCCGGTTGCCAGGAAACTCCCAGGCTGGATGCAGGTTCGTCGGAGCCGGCCCGACAAATCTAGGACGCATGACGACAGAAGCCATGCAGACCGCGGGCAGCACGGACGCAGGGGAGCTCTCCGCGACGACTGTAGTGCTGGACGTGGTCGTCCCGGTATACAACGAAGAGGCGGGCCTCGAGACGTGCGTGCGCCGCTTGCGCCATCATTTACGCACGCAGGTGCCATTTTCTGCCCGAATTACCATCGCGGACAACGCCAGTGTCGACGGTACGTTGGCGCTCGCTCGTTCCCTCGCCGAAGAATTCGACGACGTCCGGGTCGTGCACCTGGATGCGAAGGGCCGTGGTCGAGCACTGCGTCAGGTGTGGAGCGATTCCGATGCAGACGTGGTCGCGTACATGGACGTCGATCTCTCGACCGATCTCAACGCCCTGATGCCGTTGATTGCTCCGCTGCTCTCGGGGCACTCGGACATCGCCATCGGTTCTCGGTTGGCACGTTCGTCCCGCGTGGTCCGTGGCCCCAAGCGTGAGTTCATCTCACGCAGTTACAACCTCATTCTCCGAAGCGCGCTGCATGCTCGCTTCACCGACGCTCAGTGTGGTTTCAAAGCCATGCGCGTCGACGTTGCGCGGCAACTACTTCCGCTGGTGGAGGACACCGGATGGTTCTTCGACACCGAATTGTTGGTGCTGGCCGAGCGGGCCGGGATGCGAATTCACGAGGTCCCCGTCGACTGGGTGGACGACCCGGACAGTCGGGTAGACATCGTCGCCACGGCAGTCGCCGACCTCAAAGGTGTGGTGCGCGTCGGGCGAGCACTCTCGACCGGCTCACTCCCACTGGCCGAGCTCAGGGCGAGTTTCGGACGTGAACCGTTGGTTCCGGGTGTTCCGCGAGGCATGGTCGGGCAGCTCTCACGCTTTGCCGTGGTGGGAGTCATTTCGACGCTTGCGTACGCGCTGCTCTATCTCGCACTGCACTCGATCATGGGTGCGCAGTGGGCCAATGCCGTCGCATTGCTGGTGACCGCGGTGTTCAACACCGCCGCCAATCGAGCCTTCACCTTCGGGATCCGGGGGTCGGAAGGATCCGCCCGTCACCAAATGCAGGGCCTGCTCGTATTCGGGTTCGGCTTGCTGCTCACCAGCGGATCGTTGTTCGTGCTCGACGTGGTGGCGCCCGATGCATCCAAACACGTCGAGCTTGCAGTACTTGTCATTGCCAATCTTGTTGCCACAGTGAGTCGATTCATCGCACTGCGCTGGGTGTTTCGCACCGCACAACCCGTAGGAGCCAATCGATGACCGCCACTGCAGAGAGACTCGCCGCGCCGGTGCCGGCACCGGAACCGCAGCGTCGGGTGCACTGGGAACCGTGGGCGCTCGGAGTGTTGTTGGTGGGCACCGGAGTCGCCTACATCTGGGGCTTGGGTGCATCCGGATGGGCCAACTCGTTCTATGCCGCTGCGGTACAGGCAGGTTCGGTGTCGTGGAAAGCCTTCTTCTTCGGCTCTTCGGACGCTGCCAACTCGATCACCGTCGACAAGCCGCCGATGTCCCTGTGGTTGATGTCGCTGTCGGTTCGCATCTTCGGACTCAACTCCTGGGCGATGTTGGTGCCGCAGGCACTGCTCGGTGTCGGATCGGTAGCACTGTTGTGGGGAACGGTTCGGCGGTACTTCGGTGCTGCCGCCGGACTCCTCGCCGGTTTGGTGCTGGCTCTCACTCCCGTAGCGGCGCTGATGTTCCGGTTCAACAACCCGGATGCCATGCTGGTGCTCCTGATGATCGCAGCAGTGTGGGCGATGATGCGCGCCGTGCAGGACGGCCGCACCCGCTGGCTCGTGTTGGTCGGTATCTTCTGCGGATTCGGTTTCCTGACAAAGCAATTGCAGGTCATGTTGGTGGTTCCGCCACTGGCACTCACCTATCTGATCGCCGGACCGCCGAAACTGGGTAAGCGGGTACTGCAACTGTTTGCTGCACTGGGCGGGTTGATCGTCTCCGCCGGATGGTGGTTGGCAATCGTCGAACTGTGGCCGGCCGACTCACGTCCTTGGATCGGTGGTTCGCAGAACAATTCGATTCTCGAACTGACGCTCGGTTACAACGGGCTCGGACGCTTGAGCGGCAACGAGACCGGAAGCGTCGGCGGGGGCGGAATGCGCGGTGCTGGTGATGCTGCGGCCGGCGCTGCTGCGGGAGGCTTCCCGGGAATGGGCGAGGCAACGGGTGGTATGGCAGCAGGGGGTATGGCTCCAGGTGGTGGGGCTGGTGGCGGTATGTGGGGCAGTACCGGCATTACCCGACTGTTCGAATCTGCCCAGGGCGGGCAGATTGCCTGGTTGATTCCTGCCGCACTGATACTTCTGGTGGCTGGAATCGTGCTGCGAGGCAGGGCTCCCCGTGTCGACACGCAGCGTGCCTCGTTCATCGTCTGGGGGCTGTGGCTCCTGGTGACCGGACTGACCTTCAGTTTCATGGCGGGAATCTTCCACGCCTACTACACCGTTGCGCTGGCGCCGGCGATCGCCGCACTGATCGGTTCAGGATCGGTAGTGGCGTGGCGTCACCGTGACGTCCTCTGGGTGCGCATCATTCTGGCGGTGTCATTGGCCGCAACCGTCGCGATGGCGTGGGTACTGCTCGGACGTTCGCCTTCATTCGTGCCGTGGCTCCGGTGGGCCATTCTGGTAGTCGGCGTTGTCGCTGCCGTGGCAGTGCTGATTCCGGCGGTGTCGAGAGGTCGACTGGCCGTGGCGGTGATTCTCGCGGCGATCTTCACCGGTCTGGCGGGTCCGACTGCCTACGCGATCGACACGATCAACACTCCGCATACCGGTTCCATAGTTTCGGCCGGACCGAGCGTCGAAGGTGGAATGGGCGGGCCCGGCGGCGGCCGTGGAGGATTCGGCGGATTCGGTGGCACGGCTGATGGCGGTAACCGTCGGGCGGACGGAACGCCACCTGCAGGAATGGACCAGATGCCCGGTGGTGCAACAGTTCCGGGTACCACCACATCGACCGCCGACGGAACGCGAGGGGCCATGGGTGGCGGTGCCGCCGGTGGTCTACTGCAGGGCAGCACGCCGGGAGCCGCGGTTGTGTCCACACTTGAAGAGAACTCCGACCAATTCACCTGGGTAGCTGCGGCAATCGGGTCCAACAGCGCCTCGGGTTATCAGCTTGCGACGCAATCACCGGTCATGGCTATCGGAGGGTTCAACGGCAGCGATCCGTCCCCGACGCTCGCGCAGTTCCAGCAGTACGTGGCAGAGGGCAAGATTCACTTCTTCATCGCCGGCGGCGGTATGGGTGGTGGAATGAACGCCGAGGGCACCGCTACCGCTATCTCGACGTGGGTGACCGAAAACTTCACCGCCACAACGGTGGACGGAGTTACCCTCTACGACTTGACGGTTGGGGGCTGACCAGCAAGAACGCACGCCAGGTCCGCATCGGAGGAGCACTTCCGATGCGGACCTGGCCGTGTTCTGTTGTGCCTGAGAAGCTGTTCTCAGGTTTTGAAGGTGGTGTTCGCCTGCCTGGGGTGCTGCCCGGGGTCGATCGAGGGCGGCGGGATGAACCACGGTTTGTTGTCGACACCCATTCTGATGTCCCACTTGCCGACGAACCCCGTTTTCCGATGCATCAACCGGTGATGCGAACGGCACAGCAGGACAAGGTTGTTCATCACCGTCGGCCCGCCGTTCGCCCAGTGCCGGATATGGTGCGCATCGGTCCACGCCGGTACGCATGAACACCCCGGGAACGCGCAGCCCTTGTCGCGGGCGATCAGGGCCACTCTCTGTTCGGCGGTGACCAACCGTTTTCCGGGTCTCGCATCGAGCGGTGCGCCGTGAGCGTCGAGTAGGACAGTCGACAGGAAGCAGTCGCACCCGAGGAGTCTGGTCTGTGAGACCGAGAGTGGCCCGAGCCACGGCATGTGCCCGACATCAAGATCTGACAGGTCCAGATCGGGCGAGCCTTCGTCGTCCACATCAGAAGGTGCCGCGGCGCAGTCCCGATGCTCGGCAAGATCCCGAGCATTGATGTGCACATTCACATGCGGTCGCTGCCCACCATCCGTTCCGGTTTTTGCGCAGTCGAGGTACCGGCGGATCAGTTCGGTGAACCCGTCCGCCGTCCGCTTCGCCGCCGACCGGGCATCGGGAGTTCCATCCGCCGCGGGGGTCGGCATCGTCAGATTCGACAGGGCCGAGAGCAGCATTTCGCCGGTGAGGGCGTCGAAATCGCCGCGCACCACCACCCGACCGTTCAACGTCGAGGCGATGCGGAGCTCGTTGCGATCCACATCTTCGGCAGGCGGAATCTCATCGGATTCGAACACCCGCTCCAAAGTCGCGATAACGTGCCGAACCTTCGTCGTCGTCGCCTCCACCCCCGACGCTGCTGCGAGCAGTAGGTCGATGCACTTCGGTAGCGCTTCCTCCGGCATCCCCTTCGGCGGAGATTCACAAAACGCCACGATCAAGACGGCCTGATCGAACGAGCAATCCCCACAATCGAATCTCGCTCCCACGGCGGGAAACGGGCGCAACGCGGCGCCCAGGGCGGCGATCTTCTTCCCGTCCCGAACCTGCAGCATCGTGTTTGCCGCCAACCACGCACCGACGCCGCGGCTGGCAATCACCTGATCGTCGGGACGCATCGAGAGTTCGTCTACCACCGCCACCCGAACGGCTTCCAGGCGAAGAATCTCCGCACTCGCCTCGACAGCCGCAGCGCGTAACTCGGCAGCAGACAACCGCCACAACTGCCCGCGCAACCCCACCGCAGAACCCGAAACAACTTCCGACAGAAAGACACTCATTGAATCCCCCGATCCCCTCCCTCTACAATACTCGAACATCAGTTCGAGTCAAGGGTCAATTTTGTTGGGGCTGGGGTGTGTTGCTCGAGGTGTCAGATGAGACTGGTGTTGCGAGTCGGTGAGAGACTGAACCGTGCCTGATCGACCTGAGATTGTCTGTATTTGCGGCTCTGCCCGATTCGCTGAAGAGATGCGGGAGGTGAACCGCGACCTGACGTTCGCAGGCGTCATCGTTGTCGCGCCGGGTGAAGCAGGCGAGGTGATCTCTGTCGAGCAGAAGGCACTGCTCGACGCGCTCCACTTGCGCAAGATCGACCTGGCTGATCGGGTTCTGGTCGTCAACCCAGGCGGATACATCGGCGAGTCCACGCGCCGAGAGGTCGCGTATGCGCGCGCCACCGGCAAACCAGTGTCGTTCACGGTGCCGTGTGATCAGTAAGCGCCTCTTTGGTGCGGTCGGCAACGAAGATCTCAGGCCGAGTCGAAATTCTTGTAGATCGTTATCCAGTCCCCGAACCCTCCAGCGCGTCGCGCTACGGGGCTCCCGCCTGCGCGCCTCATCCGAAATCGCATCACGCGACACGCATTGACACTCGCCCGCGAACTACCGGATCAGGTTTGGCAACACGCACTAAGTGCGAATGCCGTCGAGGTCGTGGACCGCGTGGCAGCAGGCATCGAGTAATTCGCGATCATGGCTGATGAGTAGTACGCCGGCATCGGTCTCAGCGGCGCGACTCTCGATCAACCGAATGAGCGTGGCCGTCGTCGCAGCGTCGAGCATCGCCGTCGCCTCGTCGCAGATGAGGTATTTCGGCTGTTGCGCCAGCGATCTCGCCAGGCAGGCGCGCTGCAGTTGGCCGTCGCTGACCTGGTGTGGTCTGCGGGACAAGAGATCGGGAGTGAGGCCCACTTCTGCGGCCAGCGCGACCACATCGATTGTCCTGCCGGCAATATCACCGGGTTGCCCGATGATCGAGGCGAGCGTCTGCCGAGGGTCGGTTGATGCACGAGGCGACTGAAACAGCATGGATACCGTGCCTCGCAACGTCGCAGGCACCGAGAATTTGGTACCCACGACAGGTGATCCGTCGATCCGCACCTCACCTGACCATGGTGCGTCCAGTGAGGCGAGAATTCTTGCAAGTGTGGACTTTCCGGTTCCCGACGGCCCGGTCAGGCCGATCAGCTTTCCCGACGGAATCTCGAGGGAGATGTTCTCGAGCACCGGTCTGTTTCGGTGGTACCCACTGGTGATTCCCAATGCCTGCAGACTCATGTCAGCCCACCTTCCGCAATGTTCGGTACGTGCGTTCGCCGAGGGTTACCAACTCGGTCGGTCCACCGGACTGTTTCGACTCCGGGCGTCGTAGGTGATAGACGCACTCGTCGGGGAGATCGGTCAGTTGCGGTGGCGAGCCGGGGATCGGATTCAAACCGCGGGAAGGTAAGGCGCCGAGTAGGTCTCGGGTGTAGTCGTGGAGTGGATCCTGGAACACCAGAGTAGCCGGACCGGTTTCCATGAGGCGTGATGCGTACATGACGGCAAGTCGATCCGCGACGCCGCTGCGGGTAAGGGATGCCAGGTCGTGGGTGATGAGCAGGACTGCCGCCCCGGCGTCCGCGCACTCGCGAAGCAGGCTCATGACGTGGTCGGTGAGTTCGCGGTCGAGGTTGGCGGTGGGTTCGTCAGCCACGATCACCGATGGATTCCCGGCCAACGCACCGGCAATGGCGACGCGTTGCGCCATGCCACCCGACAGTTCGTGTGGGTAGCAGTCCAGAGCCGAGGGCTCGAGTCCGACGCGAAGCGCCAAGCCGTCGCAGGTGTGATCGCTGCCGAGCGCGTCGATGGTTTCTTGCAGTTGCGATCTCGCAGTTCGAACGGGGGTGAGATGTGTTGCGGCAGATTGCGGAACGAGCGCAGTATGTCGCCCCCGGAACGCGGTGCCGGAGAAGACATCGATCTCCTGATCGGGGGTGCCAACGGTGACCGTTCCAGTTCGAGAAGCTGTCGGCGGCAACATGTTCATGACCGAGGTGGCGACGATCGATTTGCCACACCCGGATTCGCCGACGAGTGCGGTCACGGTGCCGGCCGGGACCGAGAGGTCTATGTCGCTCGCGGCGTGGACTACGGATCCTCCGGGTAGAGGGATCCGGACGGTGAGGGATTCGATGCGTAGGCCGTGGTTCACAGTCGCAACTCCGAAGGTCGTGGGGGAGTGAGCATCGACCGCAGGGCCGAACCGGCGACTGCAACTGCGACGGTGGCGATCACGAGGACTGCGGCGGGGAATACCAGCGTCCACCAACCGCCGAGGAGCAGGGAACTGCGTGCCTCTTCGAGAAGCGTTCCTAGACTGGGCTTGTGCGGGGGAAGGCCGAAACCCAGGAAGGACAACGTAGATTCGTGCCAGACGGCGTGGGGTAAGAGGAGAACAACCGCGATCAAGGCCTGCGGCGCCGTCGCCGGCACGAGGTGGCGCATGATCACGTGACGCCGACTTGCCCCCGCCAGAATGGCGGCGTCGATGTACGGTCGTTCGCGCAGACTCAAGATCTCGGAGCGGATGATCCGGGCCACTTGGGTCCAGTGGGTCAGTGCGATCGAAAGCACGATGGCGGCAATGCTTCCGCGGAACATCGCGACGATGACGATGCCGAGCAACAGGTGGGGGAGTGCGTTGACGGCGTCGGTGCCGCGCATGACGAACCTGTCCACCCAGCCGCCGACCAGCCCGGCCGTGGTACCGACGGCGACGCCGATCACCGTGGCGAGCAGCGCACAGGCGAGCGCGATGAGTAGCGAGGTTCGAATGCCTGCAGCTATGCGCACGAACAGATCTCGTCCCGCAGAGTCTGTTCCGAACGGGTGATCGAAGGATGGAGCTAGGCGGGCCGCCGAGAAGTCGGTGACTCGGTCGTCGACGTCGGCCAACCATGGGACCAGCGCCGCGTACAGCGCAACGAGGATCAGCACGCCGAGGGCGATCTTGAAGCGTCGCTCAGCCATCGGTACTCACTCTCGGGTCGAGTACTGCAACCAGGACGTCGGCAAGTAGTGAGCCGAGCATGACCGTCAATGTTGTACCGACGGTGAGGAATGCGAGTAGGGCCATGTCGAGGTCACGGGCAGAGGAAACGATGGCGCCGGCGATCCCCGGCCAACTGAAGACCTCTTCCACCAGCACTGCCCCGACTATCAGCTCGGGCAATCGCACGCCGACGATGTTCACGAAGGGTGCCAGTGATGTCGGCAGTATGTGGCGCTTCGTAATGGTCGGCGTCGGGATTCCGCGCGCTACTGCGCCCGCGACAAACCCTTCGCCTTTCGATCCCACGACGGATTCTCGGACGGCGAGGAGGAGCCACGGCATCTGCGAAATGGCGAGCACCGTCACCGGTAGGACCAAGTGTCGGACGACCTGTCCCGGTGTGGGATCGGCACCCCCGTCGGTCAGTCCGGCGACCGGGAGCCAGCCAAGAGTCAAAGCGAAGAGCGCGATGGCCCCCAGCGACAAGACAAACGGCGGAAGTCCCTGAACGACGACGCTCAGCCCGGACACGACCTTGTCCAGGAATCCTCCACTACGGATTCCGGCGAGAACACCGAGTGTCAGCGAGGCGAGAATCGCGATGAGGAGTGAGATGCCGACCAGCAGCAGGGTCCACGGCAGACGTTCGGAGATAACTTGGGAAACAGGCTGATTGAACGATCTGGAAATTCCGAGATCACCGGTGAACACCCCCTGAAGCCAATTCCAGTAAGTGCTGTACCAGGGGTTGTCGAAACCCATCTGGTCGGCGATCAACGCTTTGTCCGCGTCGCTGGTCGTCATGTATCGCGTGCCGAGATAGCCCACCAGTGGATCGAACGGTGAAATCGCGGCGGCGGCAAAGAGTCCCGCGGACACCACGGCGATCACGGGCACGATGAACAACACCCGCCGACCGACCATCGTGAGGATGGCCTTTCGGCGGGAGTTGTCACGGTGGCCCCGCGACGCCGGCGCGTCTGCCCGAACGTCGACCGCTGTCATTGCCCTCGGGCCCACGTCTGCAGTGACCACCACGGACCCCAGGTCACACCGTGTGAGTGTGGCTCGAGTACCGGTCCGGACATCTGCCAGTCGGAATCCTTCGATACGTACGTATGGTCAAGGAAGACGAGGATGACAAATCCAGGATCTTCGACGTACGCCTGCTGAACGTCGCGATACGCGGCGTCACGCGTTGCCGGATCGAGGCTGCGGCGTCCTACTTCCAAACCTGCGTCGACTGCTGGATTGGAGTAGTCACTGGCGTTGTCGTAGATGCTGCCGACCCCGGGTGCGATGTACTTCGAGTTCAGTGCGTCGTACGCCTGTGTGTCAGGGTCGAATGGTTCGTCGCCGCCGCCGAGAAGTGTCGAATCCTGGTTGATGCGAGGGTCTATGCGGTCCCAGGAGAGAGCTTCGAGATCCACCTCGATGCCGACAGCAAGAGCGTCGGAGGCAAATGCCTGAGCGAGATCACGTCGGACGGTGTCGACGGAGTTGTACATGATCGTGAACTGCGCGCGCCGTCCGTCCTTCGAACGGATTCCGTCGGCACCTTCGATCCAGCCGGCCTCGGTCAGAATTCGCTCGGCCTCGGCCGGGTCGTAGGCGAAGGTCGCGTTCGGGTTGTACGAGTCGCCGTAGACCTCGGGGATCGGAGTGGCGGCAACTCTGCCGTGTCCGCCCAGGACGTTGTCGATCATCGACTGGCGATTGGCGGCGAGGTTGAGCGCCATACGCACGGCTTTGTCGCCCGCCACGGGATTGTTCGTGGGGAGTGAGAGGCCGCGCCAGTCTGCCGACTGATGGGCTGTCACGGACATGTTGTCTTTGCCCGAGAACGTATTGGCAAGCAGTGGAGGGAGATTGGTTCCGTCGATCTCACCGGACACCATTCGTTGGGCGCGGGTGTTGTCATCGGGAACGTAGAGAAGAGTCAGCTTCTTGATCTCCGGCGCGCCGTCCCAGTAGTTCTCGTTCGCCTCGAAGACCGCCCGATCCGGTGAGAGGTCGACGAGTGTGTACGGACCCGTACCGACGGGCGCAGTGTTCAACGGTGACTCGGCGGCGAGCCCGGGTGTCGCGAGGGACTCCGACGGAACCATGCCGATCAGCATCTTCGTCAGCAACGGCGCATACGAGTAGGCGAGGCGAAACTCGACTGTGCTGTCGTCGACGGCCACGACATCGCTGATCATGTCGTACGACGACCGCGCCTCCGAGGCGGAAGCGGGATCGAGGATCGCCTTGTACGTGGCAACCACGTCTGCCGCATCGAAGGTCGATCCGTCGGAGAAGGTGACCCCGTCGCGGAGCTTGACCGTCCAGACTGTCGCATCGGCGTTGGCCGTCGGCATCTCTGCGGCCAAGGACGGCTCGAATCCAGGCATACCGGTGCCGCCGGTGAGCCGGACGAGACCGTCGTACATCTTGGCTTCACCGGCAGCACCGAAGCCTGCGACCGGGTTGTAGCCGCCCAGTTCGTAGCCGTCGGCCAAGACGAGGCCGTCGTTGTTGCCCGAAGAGTTGGTGCCAGTCGGGCTACTGCACGACGTGATCAGAAGTGCGCCGATTGCGGCGGTTGCGGTGAGCGTCAGAACGCCTGGTTTGTGGAGTTTCACGGGTGTCCTTTCCTTGGTGGACAGGTGTCCGAAAACATCTGTTCACCTATTCAGGTATTCATATGATCTCATCTCGAAACGGATATTTCGCACAAAGGCCGAACCCTGCGACCTTGGCCCCACCCGTAGCACTCCGAGAGCGCTGTTACCGCAGGCCGTAGTCTGTTCCCCGTGCGCGTACTAGTAATCGGCTCCGGAGCCCGTGAACATGCCCTCCTTCTCTCTCTTGCTCGCGATCCAGGTGTCACGGCCCTGATCTGCGCGCCTGGCAATGCCGGGATCGCAAAAATCGCCGAGCAGCACCCCGTCGACGTCGCTTCGGGTGACGCGGTTACCGCGCTGGCCAAGAAAGTCGAGGCCGACCTCGTCGTCATCGGACCCGAGGTTCCCCTGGTTCTCGGTGTCGCAGATGCGGTGCGCGCAGCAGGTATCGCCTGCTTCGGGCCGTCGGCCGACGCCGCCCGCATCGAGGGCTCGAAGGCTTTCGCCAAGGACGTGATGGCTGTCGCCGGCGTCAAGACCGCACACAGCGAGATCGTCGACAATCCGGCAAAGCTCGACGACGCACTCGACCGCTTCGGACCGAACTGGGTGGTCAAGGACGACGGACTGGCTGCAGGCAAGGGCGTTGTCGTCACGACGGATCGTCTCGCCGCGCGCGATCACGCCGCTGAACTGCTCGAGACCGGACACCCGGTTCTCCTCGAGTCCTTCCTCGACGGTCCGGAAGTTTCGCTCTTCTGCCTCGTCGACGGCGAAACCGTGATCCCGTTGCTCCCGGCGCAGGACCACAAGCGCGTCGGCGACGGCGATTCCGGACCCAACACCGGCGGCATGGGCGCGTACACACCGTTGCCGTGGCTGCCCGACGAGATGGTCACGCAGATCGTCGACGACGTGGTCAAGCCCGTCGCTGCCGAGTTGGTGGCGCGCGGTAGCAGCTTCTCCGGCCTTCTCTACGCTGGTCTCGCGATCGGCGTCGACGGCCCGGCCGTGGTCGAATTCAACTGCCGGTTCGGTGACCCCGAAACTCAGGCCGTGCTTGCTCTCCTCGAAACGCCGCTCGGCGGTCTACTCAATGCAGCCTCGACCGGAACCCTCGATTCGGTCGGTCCGTTGCAGTGGCGCGACGGTTCCGCCGTCACGGTCGTGATTGCTGCCGAGAACTACCCGGCAACCCCGCGCACCGGCGACGTGATCACCGGAGCCGACGCCGACGGAGTCCTGCACGCCGGTACCAAGAAGCGTGAAGACGGTGCCGTCGTCTCGGCCGGTGGACGTGTGCTGAGTGTTGTCGGGGTGGGCAAGGACCTGACCGAAGCTCGTGACGACGCCTACGCAAAGATCGCCGACGTCAAGCTTCCCGGCGGTCATTTCCGCAAGGACATCGGACTCGGCGCCGTCGAAGGTCGTATCTCAATTCCCTGACTCGTTCTTTCGGAGGGCCGGTGAACTTTCTGTTCATCGGCCCTTTTCGTGGAAAATCAACGGTTCCTCGAAGTTACCCACGAGTATGGACTTCTCGTTCGGTTTCTCCCGGTATATCTCAGCGCGGGGGTCACGGAAAGAGAAGGGCACACTTGAGCATTCGCGCTGGATCCAACGAACGGCACGCACGTACCAATTCCACGCTCTCGCGTAGAAACTTCTTGGCAGCAACAGGATTAGCTGTGGGCGCCGCTGCGCTCTCGTCCTCGTGGACTACGGCGGCCGCTGCGCCCAGGCGAGCATTGAACGACGGAGACCGTGTCCCCGCGCTTGTGATCGGGAGCGGATACGGCGGGGCCGTTGCGGCACTTCGGTTGACGCAGGCCGGCATCGACACACACATGGTCGAAATGGGGAAGTCGTGGACCACACCAGGGTCCGACGGCAAGATCTTCTGCCCGATGCTCTCGCCCGACGGTCGATCCTTCTGGCTCAGAGACCGTACAGTTCAACCGGTTTCACACTTCTCCGGCGGCTCGGTGGACAAGAACATCAGCCGGTACGTCGGTGTCCTCGACGCCGAGGACTTCGGCGGGATCAAGGTCTACCAGGGCCGAGGGGTCGGCGGTGGGTCGCTGGTCAACGGCGGTATGGCTGTCACACCCAAGCGCAACTACTTCGAAGAGATCCTGCCCGGGGTCGATTCCAACGAGATGTACTCGACGTATTTCCCGCGGGCCAACGCCGCGCTCGGAGTCAACAACATCGACCCGGCATGGTTCGAATCGACCGAGTACTACAAGTTCGCGCGGACCGGGCGAAAGACCGCTGAGAGATCCGGTTACACAACAACGTTCGTGCCGAATGTCTATGACTTCAACTACATGAAGCAGGAAGCTGCCGGCCAGGTCACCAAGTCCGCCCTGGTCAGTGAGGTCATCTACGGCAACAACGCGGGAAAGAAGTCTCTGGACAAGACGTACCTCGCTGCGGCATCCGCCACCGGCAAGCTCACCATCTCAGCTCTGCACGTCGTGACCTCGGTTGCCCCGGCCGCGACCGGCGGTGGCTATCAAGTGGTGATGAATCAGATCAACGAGCAGGGCAACACCGTCGGCACCAAGACGGTGACGGCCGACAAGGTTTTCTTCGCAGCCGGCAGTATCGGCACCAGTAAGCTCCTGGTCGCGATGAAAGCGCAAGGGCAGCTGGCGAATTTGCCGGGTGCTGTGGGCCAGGAATGGGGTCACAACGGCAACGTGATGGTGGGGCGCGCCAATCACATGTGGGACGCGACCGGTGCGAAGCAGTCTGCGATCCCGGTGATGGGTATCGACAACTGGGCCGATGCATCCGCACCTGTCTTCGCGGAAATCGCACCCTTCCCGGCCGGTACCGAACTGTGGGTCAGCCTGTACTTGGCGATTGCCAAGAATCCGCAACGTGCTCAGTTCCAATTCAACTCGGCAACAGGCAAAGTCGGTTTGAACTGGCAGCGTTCGCAGAACCAGCCGTCGATCGACATGGCGAAGAAGCTCTTCGACAAGATCAACAAGAAGGAAGGCACGATCTACCGGACCGACCTCTTCGGCCCGACGCAGACGTGGGGCGACCAGTTGACGTACCACCCCCTCGGCGGTTGTGTGCTCGGCAAGGCGACAGACGGCTACGGTCGTCTGCCGGAGTACCCGGGTCTGTACGTCATGGACGGATCCCTCGTTCCGGGCAATGTCGGAGTCAACCCGTTTGTCACTATCACCGCTCTGGCCGAACGGAATATCGAGAACATCATCGCGAACGACATGAACTAGAGCGGCAACCCGCGGTCAGGTGCGGTGGGATCGACTTCCACCGCACCTGTTCGGCGTGGGTAGCGGTTACAGTCACCTGGACAGACGACGCTCGATCCAGGGATGTAGACGTGAGGCGGACAAAATCCGAGATCGACGGTGATTGGCTCCGGTGGGGCGTGCCGTCGAACGACGAGTTGGTGGTATCCGAACACGAATTAGACGACGAGCCCGAGGATTTGGTTCTGTGGGGTGGTGCGTCGAGTGCTGATCAGCCGGTGACGTGGGAAACCCACGCACACCGATCGAACGAGATTCTGTTCCCTCGTTCCGGCATTGTGGTTGTACGCTCGGGCGCTCAGATGTGGACGTTGCTGCCGGGCAGAGGGCTGTGGATACCGGCGCTGGTTCGGCACTCGGTACGCGTTGCCGCGGGTGCGCAATTCTTGACCGTGTATTGCGCTGTAGGGCAGGGACCTTCGCTCGGTGATCGCCCGGTTGCCGTGCACGGCACGCCGCTTCTGTACGAGTTGTTTCTGCATCTGAGTGCTCGCGAGATGCCGGACGAAGCGAGGCGCCGCGCCGAGCGAGTGTTCTTCGACCTCGTTGTTCCCGGCGACGAGCGCGGAGCGATGAAGATTCCCGATTCGGGGCCGGTCGGCCGGATTGCGCGCGACCTGTTGTCCCAACCGGACGATCCACGCAGTTTCGAAGACTGGGCGAACGAGATCGGTGTCAGTACCAGCACTTTGGCTCGTCGATTCAAAGTAGATACCGGCGTCAGTTTCGGCCAGTGGCGCGTGCTGCTTCGGATGAACGTGGCGATGTCCCTGCTCGGCCAAGGTAGTGCGGTGGCCGATGTGGCAGAGCAGATCGGATACTCGACGCCGAGTAGTTTCGTCGCCGCCTTCAAGCAGTCCACAGGTGTCACGCCGATGGCATTTCGAAAGAACGCGGACCGCTGATCGGATTTCGATATTCTTTGACAAAACTCCGCGATTGCGTCAACTCCTGATCCGCTCTGCCGTTAGCCATGTAGGCGAGGCTTACTTTACTTTCCGGGTTCGGGGTCCTCTCGAAACCCGCTCGACAGCATGGGGCAGAAGTGATCGATTTTGTTGCGCCGCGTTCCCAACGCGGTAGCAGGGCCATCTTCATGGCTGTGGCAGTGGCACTTTCGGCGGTGCTGGCAGCGTGTGGCACCTCGACGACCGACACGAAGTCCGACGGTGAAGCGTGGACGTATGTAGATGCGCGTGGGCAGCAGATTTCGCTCGACAAGGTCCCCGAACGCATTGTGGCGACGGCGGACACCGCGCCGGTGCTACTCGAATACGGCGTCGTTCCGGTCGGCATCATCGGATTCTCCAGGCTCGACGAATCCACGTTGAATGCATTCGACTTCAGCGGAATCGCCCATGTCAGCGAGACCGACACAGATATCAGTGCCGAGAAACTCCTGGCAGTGGACCCGGATCTCGTCATCGACATCTGGAGTTCGTACAACGGTGGGAACTTCGGCAGCATCTGGGGCGACGATATCGCTCGCGTCGAAGAGGTTGCTCCCATTGCCGGCGTCAAGATCACCGACGGGGCGCAGGCGGCGCTGGACAGCTTCAGTTCGTTGGTCCAGGGTATCGGCGGCACCGACACCTCGCCGGTCTACGCGGCGAAACGGGAAGAGTTGAGTGCACTCGGTGATCGGGTGCGTGACTTGGCCACTTCGCGGTCGAATATCTCTGTTGCATACGTGATTCCGTTGGAGTCGAGCCTTGACTACGCGGTGCCGGGATGGACTCCGCTCGGAAGTATTCTCGAAACGATGGGCGTCGAATTCGCCAAGCTCGACAGCGAGGACGGTTTCTGGGCATCGGCGAGTTGGGAAGAGCCGGGCGTCTTTCCGGCTGATCTCCTCCTGATTCCGCCGACTTGGTCGGATGCACCGGAGCTCAATTCGCCGACTTTCACCAGGCTTCCCGCTGTGGTTTCGGGTCAGGTTGCGTCGGTCGAACTTCGTACGGGGTACAGCCTGACGGGCATCACGGAGCAGATGAAGCGTTTTGCCGACGTCTACGAGAAGAGCGGGAAAGTCACCTGAGCAGCGTCACCGCGGTGCGTGATCTCGCAATGCTCGATTGACCCGGTCGAGGATGTCGATGGCAGCGGACAATGTGTCGAGGTCGCCCTCGTCGAGGGACTCCAGTTCTCCGGCGAGGACACCGATGCGTAGTTCGGACCGACGGTCCCGTCGCGCGCTTCGCTCGTCCTTCACGTAAAGCGTGCTCACTCGGCCGTCCGTGGGATCTGGCCGTCGCTCGATCAGGTCTTTGTCGGAGAGTGTGCGCACCAGTGTGCTGACGGTGTTCGGGCGTCTGGAGAGGCGATCTGCGACAGCCCCGATGCGAGTGCCCGGATGGTGCGCAACATCGTGAAGTACTTCGGATTGTGCCTCGGGCAACGTCGCGTCGGTGCCCGATGCGTCCATGTATTCGCGCAGCGCCCGACGTAATTCGAAGGCCGCAGCGATGACTGATCTCGATGCTTCTTCTGCGGTGGGCACGCGATCAGAGTAGCGATCAATCCCGTCTGATCCGCGCCCTGGAACTGTATCTGACACAGATATAGTTTACAGTTCCCCAAAGGGTAGGGTCACCTAACCGTGACGGAGGACGACTCTGTCATGCATCACGACGTACGGGACACGATCATGAATTTTCGAAAGAAGTCACGCAGTGCACTGCTGATCGGCGCACTGGCCTTGGTGGCGACTCTCAGTGGCTGCTCGAGTGAGGACGCCTCGACAGCAGATACTGAGATCCGAGCGTCGGCGCCGACCGACTCTGCGTTTGTCGCTCCGCGAGAAGTCCCGGCCGGCATGGGGAGCGGGAAGTCGGACGGCGAATTTCCCCGCACCGTCTCACACTTCAAAGGGGACACCACGATCGAATCACAGCCGCAGAAGGTTGTGGTGATCTCGACCGGACAGGCCGACGCGCTTCTGTCCCTCGGTGTCGTGCCGGCAGGTTCGACGCGTGGTGACGGTGCGGACCTGGTGCCGCCGTACCTGTCGGCCGCATACCCCGAATACCGAACTCAGCTAGGTGATGTCGTCGACGCAGGTGGGCGCTTCACACCGAACTTCGAAGCGATCGTCAAGCTCGATCCTGACCTGATCTTGATGAATGTTGCAGGGAAGGATGCTGATTCGCTGTACGACCAGCTTTCGGCGATCGCACCCACCGTGGCAACGCAGGGGACCGGCGTCAACTGGAAGCAGGACTTCCTGCTCGTTGCGGACGGAATCGGCAAGACACAGCAGGCGACGGTACTACTGGACACCTTCAATGCGGATGCCGCAGCCCTCGGTGCTTCCCTCTCGTCGCCGCCGACGGTGTCGTTCACCCGCCAGAACGGAAATCGGCTGCGCATCTTCGGCATTCCGTCGTTCACCGGCAGTATCGCCCAGGATGCGGGCCTGACGCGTCCGGAGTCACAGCAATTCGACGACACCTCCCGAGACATCAGTGAGGAAGAGTTGAACGTGGCGGACGCTGATTGGATCTTCTACGGAGTGCAGGGCGGGGACCCGGCGACGTTGACGAACGCGCCGTTGTGGGCGCAGTTACGTGGTGTGGTCGCCAATCACGCCGTCGCTGTTGACGATGGCGTCTTCTACCTCAATACCGGGCCGACTGCGGCTCGTGAAGTGCTGAAGGTTCTGCAGAGCACACTGCAGCAGTAGGCCGTGTCAGGGATGGTTTGCACAATCCACTGGATTGCGTCGTGTCGGCGGACACAATTTGTCAGTGGGTACTAATACAGTCGCGGCCATGGAAATCGATGACGGTGGGGGTCAGTCCCCGACGCGGCCACGGCTTCGTGACCTTGTCGGTGCTGTCGGTCGTGCTCGGACAGCGCTCGCTACCGCGTTGGCGGATCGCGACAGTGCGTTGGCCGAAGCGCACAATGCTGGTGAGTCTTGGGCGGTGCTGCTGAGCCAGTCGGGATTGTCTGCAACGGCGTTGCGGAATGCCATTGCGCGGGGTCTTCGCCATGATTCTCCTGCGCTGGTCGGTGACGGGGTCTGGCTGGCAATCGATGACGAAGGAACCAGATTTCGCGACGACGCGATCCGAGTCCGTCAGCTACCCGATCGACGTTGGCTCGTCGAACTATGCTCGCCGGCTGTCGCAGATGCGGTCCTGGTCGACGGATGTGTTGACTTCGAAGCGCGGTCGCGTGTTCGTGTGACGGCCCCCGCAGGGCGGCGCGTCGGAATGCTCCCGAGCGGTTTGGAAACGGAATGGTCACTGGCACCGGGGTTTTCCGGATCAGCACTAGTGGTCTCGATGATTCTGAGCCTAGATGGGCTGCGCGTCGAATCGACCGAACTGAGACGAACGATCATTTCCCAGGGGCAGATAGTGGTGGTAACCCATCGCGATGCCGATCACCTTCTCACAACGGGAGCGGAAAAGAACCTCGTATACCAATCGTTGGTCCCGATGCATAGCGTCGTTCAACAGATGACCGGAGGAGGTGTGCAACAAGTAGCCGCACAACAAATCGTGGCGGAGATTGCGACTGCGGCGAATCTTGCTGCCACGCGGTGGGCGGTGAAACGGGGCTTGAAATTCCTGCGCGGAGTTTCTGGAGGGTACATGTTCGCTTCGAGCACTATCGGCGCTCACGGTCAGATCAGCAACCCCCTGCGACGGTACGACAGTCTCGTCAATCAGCGTGTGGTGCTGGCAGAAATCGAAGGGCAGCCGTCGCCTTACGATGAAGACAGTCTGATCCGACTCGGCAAATCTCTCCGCAGTAGCTCTTCCCCCGTCGTTTACAGCGTCGGAAGCGCCAAGCATGACCTTCGGTCATTCTCCCGTGCGGGTATTCATTCTGGCCGCGAACTCGCGCAGGGCTCGCGAGCAACTGTCGACGCGCCAATCTCTCACAGATCAGCACCGACATTGGTACTCGAAGAGTTTCGCGAGCGGCGAGCAGCAGGTCTGCTTTCATGGCATGATTTCGATCTCCTGCTCAGCGCTGGGGACAAGTGGGAAACATTGCAGGAGGAGATGATTCCCTGGATGCGGGCGAATCGGCCGGATATCGTCCACGAACTCCTGAAGAATCTCGCATTGCGGGCCGACATCTCGATCGAGTTCGAATTCACACGGCCGGACGCACCGATCAACACGGCAGCGTGTGCGTGTCGCGTCTTGTTGAACGGATTTGCGACGGAATGGAGCGTGCTTGACGCCGATCCGTCAATGGACCGCCCGGCCGTACAAACGAGGAAAGGGGTGCGCCACGCTGCCGCATGGACTGGCGTCCAGGCACTCCTCGGTCGTGCGGATTACGTCGATATCGCCGAGGACCCGGTATTTCCGTCGATACTCAGCGATCTCGGTTTCGACGGTCCGCCGTCGATGTTCAAGAACCTTGCCTGGCGCGCTTCGCAATCCAATCGGCCCAATGCGACGTTCCACACGGAGGACGTCAGTACTGACGACCAGTCGCCGATTTTTCGTTGCACTGCAATCGGTCTGGGACAGGAAGCAGTCGGCGTGGGTTACCGACGCGGACTCGCCAAGGAGCGTGCCGCCCACGCGCTTCTAAATCAAATCCGGAGTTTCGAGCAGTCCGCGGTCGACACACTTCAATCGACAAGTAGTTAGCCAACTATTGTTGATGAGGTTTACCGCAGAGTACCGGATTCAGAGCTCCGCTGGTGCAGGCGAGTGTCATACGAATGCCCTGTCTCGAGTCTCAGATTGGGCATGGCGAGGCCTGCGGGTGTGTCCGTCAAGGGATAGGAATACTGCCCCGCCCACAGTGACTGCAAGCGTCGCGAGAATGGCTCCGCCGATGACGTCGGTGAGCCAGTGCGCTCCCAAGTAGAGGCGAGTGAGCGCGACGAGGAAGGTGACCGTCACGGCGAGGAGCATCAGAAGGCGTTTGACGGCCGGTGTTCGGTCGATGCTCACAACGAGAACCGCGATGCCGAACAGCGCTGCAGTGCCGGTCACGTGACCGGACGGGAACGAGTGGCCGGTCTCGAGAAGTACCTGGATATTGGTCGGCGGACGTTCGCGACCTACCAGCGCCTTGATGACTGTGCTGGCAACCGCTGCACCGCCAACGGTTCCGATCACGATCAAGCCTGGAACTACCGAACGCGCTCGCCACGAGATGAGCACGCCGCAAGTGATCCCGAGCAATGCGGTGGCGACAGGACTGCCGAGATCTGTGACTGCGACCGCGATCTGGTCGAGGGCGCCGCTCCGATGATCGACCATCCAGTCGGTTACCGGCCCGTCGAATCTCGTCAACCACCCGTTTCGATATACCTGGATCGACAGCGTCACCAGTGCAAGCACGAGTCCGCACGTGCGGAGGACTGTAGACCGAACGCTGGATGCTCGGTAGATCGAACCGAACGCGAACAGTGCTGCGGCTACCACGATTGCGGCAACCGCAATTTCCGCGGTAGTGCTTTCGGTCAGGACTTCGGTGACCACGTTTCGCACGGTCGACACAGTTGCAGGCATGAATGCAGTGTGACGATCCGAAGCTGAAGAAACGCTGAACGGAACTCGGTCATGGGCCAACCGTCTGCTCTACTGGGTGCATCCGAACAACTGTGTGTCGACGAAACGGGGCCGGTGGTGCGAGTACTGGTGGTCGAAGACGAAGTGCGCCTGGCCGAGACGATCCGGCGGGGACTCGTGGCCGAGGGGTTTGTGACCGCCGTCGAACTCAACGGGGACGACGGATTCGCGACTGCCTGCAATGACGAATTCGACGTGATAGTTCTCGACATCATGTTGCCGGGTAAACATGGATACGACATCGTGCGGGACCTACGCGCCCGGGAGATTTGGACGCCGATCCTGATGCTGTCCGCGAAGGACGGCGAATACGACCTCGCTGATGCTTTCGACCTCGGCGCCGACGACTATCTGGTCAAGCCCTTCTCGTTTGTCGTCCTCCTCGCGCGGCTGCGCGCTCTGGTGCGGCGCGGCGCTCCGCAACGTCCGGCGATACTCGCAATAGGAGACCTGTCCCTCGACCCCGCCAAACATCTGGTGAGCCGAGCGGGAAGCGAATTGACCTTGACGCCACGTGAGTACAGCGTTCTCGAGTTCCTGATGCGCAACAACGGAGTTGTGGTCACCAAGAGCGAGATCGTCCGCTCCGTCTGGGACCGCAACTACGAAGGTGACGAGAACATCGTCGAGGTCTATATCGGTTACCTACGTAAGAAGGTCGACCTGCCGTTCGGAACTCACAGCATCGAAACCGTTCGAGGTGTCGGGTACCGCTTTGTCGGGACTGCCTGATCCTCAGTCGTTCGGTACCGGAATTGTCACCTCGAATCGACTTCCGCCGCCCACTCTTTCGCTGACGGTGATGGTTCCGAGATGCGCCGCAACGATTTCCGACGCGATGGCGAGTCCAAGTCCGGACCCACCTCCTTGTCTCGACCGTGGTTGGTCCAGGCGGACGAAGCGTCCGAAGATTCGTTCGCGTTCTGCTGCAGGGATTCCGGTCCCATCGTCCTCGATCACGATGTGGGCGTCGTGGCCGACTTCGGTGCACTCGAGATGCACGAGAGTCTCGGCGTGCCGCACCGCGTTGTCGACCAGGTTGCGTACCATTCGCCTCAACGCTCGGGGGTCTCCGGAGACGCGAACCGGAGCCACGGCAGCGGTGACCTTGACCTCGGAGAAACCGTCGATCCTCTTCTTCTCGGCGAACAAGATGTCGTCGAGGTCGACATCGACGGAGGTACTGATCTTTTCGAGTTCGCTTTCGTCCGAGCGCGCGAGAATCAACAGATCCTCGATCAACTGCCGCATCCGGCGCACCTCGGGAAGTAGTGCGTCTTCGATCAACGCGTCGTCGAGGAGATCCGGGCGACGGTGTGCCAGTTCGAGAGCCGTCGTGATCGTGGACAGCGGACTACGTAATTCGTGTGAGGCGTCGCTGACAAATCGTTGCTGGGCCAGTGCGCCTTCGTCGAGGCGCGCAAGCATGTCGTTCATTGTTGTTGCCAGCCGGGCTATCTCGTCGTTCCCAGCAGGGACGGGTACTCGTTCACCCTGTCGACTCGAAATCGAGGCCACCCGAGCGCGTATGCGTTCGACGGGAGCGAGGGCCGAACCGACCAGGCGGTAGGTGGCAAATGCGGCCAGCGCCAGAACCAGAGGGCCGACGATGGCCAGCAGAACGGCAACGGTGATGACCACGGTTTCAACCGGTTCGCGGTCGGCACCGACGAAGACGGTGACCGGTCCGGTCGGCGTCCGAGCGCCGCGTCCGACCAGCCAGTAGTCCTCGTTGTCCGACTCTTTCACCCGTCCGAAGGTGTCCGACTCGTCAGGGCCGAGAAGCTGTTCGGACAGAAGGCCACTCTCGGTTCCGGGAGATTGGGCGACTATTCGGTGATCGGCGTCGACGATCTGCACGATTCCGATCTGACTGTCTGTGGACAGAAGCGAAGGGTCGAGATCGGCCGGGTTCTTTCCGTTGAGTTGCTGGACCAACTGCGTGGCGCGAGCTTCGGAGCTGTTCAGCGCGGACAGATGCAGGGAGTTCGCCAGTACGAAAACCAGTGCAAGCCCGGCGATCACCAGGCAGAAGGCGATCACGAGCGTCGATGCCACGGTCGAACGGGCACGCACGCTCCACCGGGACGGGTGCAGAATCGACTCGCCGATGAAGTTCATGGCGTCCAGTCTGTACCTTCGCAGCTGTGCTTTTACGAAGACGGGTGACGCGGTCCCGTAATCGGACCGCGTCACCCGTCTACAGGATCACGCCACTCGCTTGGCGGTACGGCCGCCGAATTCGAGCATCACGGCGCGTCCGGTGTCATCGGTGACAAAGCGTCCCAACGCCCGGGTGGTGTCGGCCCGCGCAGCGAAGTCATGGTCGTTGACGAAGGCGATCGGGATCGCCGGCGGCCAGACGATGTCCTCGTATTCGCCGAGATCCTGCGCGCTACCCATCCGGATGCCGATTCCCTCGTCACCGGGGGCGACGGTCATCGTCAGCGAGCCTGCCTGATACTTGCCCAGGACTGCGTCGACGGCAGCGGGTTCGGGCTCGACCACGTCGAGGGATACCGGCGCGGGTAGTTCAGTGAGGTTGGCCATGGACCAGTCGACGATCTTCTTGCCGATTCCGCCGCCGAGTGCGTTGGTCAGCACGGTGACGGCGAACTTCTTTTCGGGCACCGTCATGAACTCGGAGACCTGGAGATTGCTGACGTTTCCGCCGTGCCGGACGACCTGCGTGGTTCCGTATCGAGTCAGCAGCCATCCCAGGCCGACTTCCTCGAACATCATCGCGGCGGGACGCTGAGGCTTCTGCATCAGCAACCGGGTGGATTCGTCGAGTGGCTGCCCTTCGCCGGGGTGTTCGCCCGACAGCGCGTAGCGTGCCCAGACGAGCTGGTCTCGCACCGAGGACCACATTCCGCCGCAGGGCGTCATGCCGCGGTCCAGTCCGGTTTCGTTGGATACGAACGGCACACCGTCGCGGATGTAGTGGCCGAGTGCGAATCGGTGGGTCATCACGTCCCAGGGCAGGAACGCCGAATTCTTCATTTCCAGAGGGTCCAGAACACGCTGCTTGACCAGCTCTTCGAAGGTCAGTCCGCTGATCTTGGCCACGACATGTCCGGCGAGAACGAATCCGGAGTTGCTGTAGGAGAATACTTCTCCGACGGGGAACTCTTGTCGCAGTTCGTTCAGCCGTGAAACCGAGCGTCCCAGGGCGTCTTCGCCCCAGCCTGCCGAGAGGCCCGCGTCGCCGGTGAATCCGCCGGTGTGGGTCAGGAGATGACGCATCGTGACCGTGCGGGTGGCTTCTTCGTCGGCGAAGGTCAGTTCGGGTACGTACTCGACCACTGGGGTGTCGAGGTCGAGCAGTCCGTCCTCGACGAGTGCCATCGCGGCTGTTGCGGCGAACACCTTTGTGGTGGAGCCGATCATGAACATCGTCTTGTCGGTGACCGGGAGCTGGGTTTCGACGCTTTCGATGCCACTGGTGACGACGATGTCCTTGTCACCGTGCACGATACCGACCGAGACGCCGGGGATGTTCGCCTCGACCCTCCACTGATCGACGAGTTCTTGAAGCTGTTCTTGCATCTTTGATTCCTCGAGTTCGCTGGCGTTCTGTGTTTCGGCGTTCTGTGTTTCCGCAATGGTAGGTGTATCGGTCATGGTCACGCGTTAACCCGTGGTAGGAAGCGGAATCCGACGTACACGCCGTCGCGGTGCGGCCGTACCGTCGTCCAACCGGCGGCTCCCGGTTGACGGGTGGTCCAGGTTCCGGGGATCTGCGACGGTACGAGAGTGGCTACCGCTGCAGGCTTCTTCGGAGCTGTTTCGTCTTCCTCGGGATTCGGGATGACGTCGCCGATGACGGTGATCACGGCTTCGTCAGCGGACTCTCCGCGACGGAACTCGATTGCTATTCCGCCCGAGCTGTACTTACCCAGAACCGAATCCGGAATCGACTCCACACTCGCGGGGTTCGGGGCGAGGGCTTGCGGAGGTTCGAGTCCGACCAACGCGGCCGCGGCTTCGGTGAAGAGATCGCGGTAGAGGCCGTCTGCTTTGCCGCCGCTGGTCAGCAGCGCGATCGCGACATTGTGGCGGGGGAAGATACGCAGATAGGCATGCTGCCCGATGGTGCTGCCGTCGTGCCCGAAAATTTCTTCGCCCGACCAGGTTTCGTGGAACCAGCCCAAGCCCCAACCCGACTTGTCCGGGAACAGATCGCTGATGTCGATTTCGGGTGTACGCATCGCGGCGGCTGATTCCTCCGACACGATCCGCACGCCGCCGACGCTCTGTCCTTCGAGGAGTCCGAGTTCGGCGAACGTGAGTAGATCTCCGATGCTGGCAGTGATGCAGCCGGCCGGCCCCATCGAGCGCGTGATCGGCCAGACGGGCATCACGACAGAGTTTCCCGTATGTCCTGCTGCCACAGAGTATCTCGGAGCATCTCCGGTCAGCGTGAGTGTGTGCTCGAGGCCGAGCGGATCGATGATCCGCTCCTTGAGGATGTCGTCCCAGATGCCTCCGCGAAGGACCTCGACGATACGAGCTGCAAGGACGTACGCGGAGTTCGAGTACGCGAAGCCGTCCTCGAGGGGATGAACCTGACGGAAGTCGCGCAGGCCCTCGACGTAGCGTTCGACGACGTCGTCTCCGCGACCCTTGTCGATGAAGAGGTCACCGTCGATTCCGTTGCGATGGTTCAGAAGTGCGCGAACCGTGATGCGAGCGGCTGTTTCCTCGTCTTGCAGCGCGAAGTCGGGAAGGATCGACCGAACGGTTGCGTCCAGGTCCAGCAAGCCCTCGTCGACCAGCTGCATGACCAGCATCGCGGTCCACACCTTGGTGATGGATCCGATCTGGAACAGGGAGTCGGTGGAGACCTCGACCCCGGTGTCTGCATTGATCACGCCGGAAGCCACCGTCGTACGGGTGATTTCCTTACCGCTGGAATCGAGTGTGAGAATACCGAATTGAGCACCGGTGACGCCGTAACGCTCACAGAGTACGTCGAGTGAACGCTTCCATGCATCGGCTCCGGCAGACGCGTTGGCCAGGCCGGTCTTGGGCAGCTTCGCCGAGGTGTAGCGCTTCACCCACTCGATGAGCCGTGTGCTGTAGTCGATTCGGTGCGCGATCGAGCCGTTGACGAGGAAACCGTGGCTCGCGCCGGGATACGCCACCAGTCGGGTGGGGACGTGCTGCTGGCGCAGCGCCGCGAACCAGGCCTCGGCCTGACCCAGCGGGCACCGCTCGTCCGACTTTCCGTGCAGGATCAGCGTCGGAGTCACCACGTTCTTCACGGAGGCGAGGGGCGAGGCAGCCAGGAGTTTGGCGGAGTTCTCGGGGACAGTCGTTCCGGTGGCCAGTGAGGCGAGGTGCGGACCGAAATCGCAGACTCCGGCCATGGCGTTGAAATCGCAGATCAGCCCGCCGGCCACAGCCGCGGCAAAGCGATCGGTCTGTGAGGTGAGGTGGCAGGTGCTGTATCCGCCGTAGCTGTACCCGGTGATCGCCAGTCGGTCCCCGTCGACAAGTCCTTCGGCGACAAGAGCGTCGATCGGCTCGAGGAAGTCAGCTTGGTCCGAGGTGCCCCAGGCGCCGTTGACGGCGTACATGAAGTCCTCGCCGTACCCGTCCGATCCACGTGGATTGAGGGTCAGGATGCGCCAACCCTGCGCTGCGAGAACCTGGTGGGCGGGGTGATAGGTGTCGGCAACGCCCGTCCATGCGTTGTGCGGCCCACCGTGAATGTCGAGCAGAAGTGGTGCGGCGCCATCGGTTTCGGGAGCGGACAGCAACCAACCGTGCACGGTACGGCCGTCGGAGATGGTGAACTCGCGTTCCTCGGCGGCAAACAGGGTCACCTCGGGGAGTGCTTCTGCGGTGAATTTCGTCAGCGTGGTGACAGCGCCGCTGTCCAGATCGACGAGTGCGACCTCACCGAAGGATTGCTGTGTGGTGACGATGACGGAGGCGACGCGCGCGTCACGGGCAACGGAGAGCGCCGCGACGACCTCGTTGGGATTGGCGACGAGGGAGCGGGAGGTGCCGGTTTCGATGTCGACGGCGTACAGATGCGTCCATCCGCGATCGCGCAGGCAGAACACGATCTCGTCGCCGGTGTTCGACAGTGCCGGTGTGCCACCGGGGTAACCGGGCGCGCCGGGCATCACGTTGCGATCGAGATGAGCGGTGAGGGTGACGTCGACCGGTGTCTCGATAGGGCCGGGGACGGACAGACGGATCAGGTCTGCAGTTCCGACACGGACCTCGGGGGTGCCGATGGCGACAACCGAATCTCCGTTCGGGTGCCAGAGCGTCGAGCCCTGCACCCCGGTGGCGTGACCGAGTTGCTGCGGCGGAACCGACAGATCGTCGACGAGGATGCGGTAGGCGCTGAACGTGAGGTTCAGATCGCTGTCCGGTTCCAGATTCGCGGTGAAGGCGAGAGCCTTGCCGTCCGGTGACCAGGACGGAACGTCTGCATTCCAATCACCGTCGGTGAGCCGTCGAACTGCCTTCGTCTCCAGTTCGACGGTGTGCAGGTGGCGCCGGAAGGTGCCGAGCCAACCGGCACCGTCCACCTTGTATCCGAGTCGGTCGGTGACGATGGGCGCATTCGGATCGGTGGAGTCCGAACGTGAGACCACGGCGGCGAATGCAATGGCTTTTCCGTTCGGGCTCCAGGCCGCTGCGCCGGCACCGAGGGGGAGTGATGCTGCTGTGGTGAGGGTTTCGGCCTCGCCGCCGGCGAGCGGGATCAGGTGCAACTGTGCGGAGTCGCCGACCTTGCGGAGGAAGGCGATCGACGTTCCGTCCGGAGAGAACCGCGGGGCCGAATCGGCAGGTCCGGCAGTGAGGCGACGAGCCTGGGAATCGCGGGACACCGCCCACAATGATGTAGTTGCCTTTCCGGCAATTATTTCCGAGCGAACGAAGACGACCACGGTGCCGTCGGGAGAGATTGCGGTTTCAGTGGGTGTGACCACACGGTGGAGGTCGTCGAGAACAAATGGACGGTCAGTCATGTAGATCCTTCGAATCGGAGAAATAGATGCAGACGTAAAGCTTTGTCTTCCGGCTTATTTCAGAACGCGGATGCCAGGGCCGGCCAGGGTGCCGCCAACCGGTGCATACAGGGACGTCGCGCCGTTGAAGAACATGAAGTTCGGGGATGTGGACACCGGAATGACGTCAGACGAGGTGAACAGTGCCTGTTCCGCTTCCTTCCAAACCGAGCAGGATTCCTGCCCGGGCAGAACCGAGGCCTTCGCCGCCAGTTCGGTGTACTTCGGATTGTCGATCGACGCGAAGTTGACACCCGACGGTGGGGTGGGGCCGGCGAAGTACGGAACGAAGATGCTGGGGGTGTCGCTCTGGACGGTCAGTCCGATCGAGATCGACCATGACGTCAGGTCTTTCGCCGCGAACGTGTTGGAGATGATGAAGTTGTTGTCACCGCCGCGAAGCTCTACCTTCGCACCGAGCTCCTGCCACTGCTTCATTGCGTATTCTGCTGCTGCAGAAGTGGTGTCGCGGTAGTTGGCAAAGATGACCGTCAATTGCAGCGCTTGACCGTCCTTGGTCAGGACACCGTCGGATCCGGGCTTCCAACCGGCGTCCGCGAGAGTCTTCTTCGCCGCGGCCATGTCGAACTTCGGAACTACACCGGTGACGCTGTCGAAGTCGCACGCCCGCGGATCGACTACTGCCAGTGCCGTAGCGCGTGAGCCTTTGCCGCCGGTGTTGATGTCCGTGTAATCGTCGAGATCGATCGCCTGTACGAGTGCGGTGCGTACCGCCTCGTCCTTGGTGGGGAGAGCCGCATTGTGGTTGAAGATGAACTGTCCGCTCAGGGTGTTGGACGTCATCGATTCAAGGCCGGAAGCTTCCACACGTTCGATATCCGCGCCGGCAACCGGGGCCGCGTTGACCGTTCCGGTGAGGACAAGATTCGCCGTCGTCGCGGCGTCGGTCACGACCTTGATCGTGACCGTCTTGGGCACTCCGAGTGTGTCCGACGTGGTTTCGCCGTTCGGCCCCCAGTTGTATCCGTCGCGGCGTTCGAGCGTGACGTGATCGTTGGCCACTACTTCGGTGATCTTGAACAGTCCGGTTCCGTTGCTGCTGCCTCGAACACTGGCAGGGTCGTCGAGCGCTGCCTGGCACGCCAGCTTGAGAGCGCCGATGCGCTCGAGGAGGAAGGGCGCGGGTTCCGTTGTCTTGATCGTGAGCTCGTCACCATCAGCGGTTGCTACTGCAGTTTCGGGTACGGATGCTCCCAACCACGGCGAGCCGTTGGTCTTGTCGACGACCCAGTTGATGTTGTTCGCTGCAGTCTGGGCAGTGAAGGTCGTGCCGTCTTCACACGTGATCCCCTTTTTGAGGGTGAAGTTCAGCGAAGTTCCGTTCTCGCTCCATTTTTCGGCCAGATACTGGCCCGCTGCGCGGGTTTTGGGGTCGATGGCCAACAACGAGTCGTTGGTATAGCTGTTGATCGCCTGCGTGGCAGTCAGATTGGTGATCAGGGGATGAAGGTTGCCGGGGTCGGTGTTCACGATCGTCGTGAAGCTGCCGTCCTTGGCGTAATCGCCGGAAGAATTGCCGCCAGGATCAGAGGTGCTTCCGCACGAGGCAACCGTGAGAACGCCGATCGTGACCAGAGCCGCGGTGGGCACTGAGCGAGCTTTCATCTGATGCACCTTTTGATCGAAGGATGTCGTTGATCAATGTTGCGCGAGTGACGTGGCCCAGGTCTCGTTGAATCGACTCATGCTGAGTGCCTGAATCTGTCGGATCGTCACAATGGGTGGTCGTCGTTTCTTGCCGCACCACGGTTCGGCTACCGTCGGAGTGTGCGCTCAGAATCTCGTCGATCAGATATCCAGACCTTCCATGTCATGGATGTATGGAAGGCCGCGACCGAACGTCAGCGGACACATGGTGACGTCCTGACGTTGGCTGCCGGTCAACCGTCGACGCCCGCTCCTGCACCGGTGTTGCGCGCGACGCGAGAGATTCTCGGCACCGAACTACTCGGATACACCGAGACTTTCGGGATCCTGCCGCTGCGCGAAGCTATTGCGCGCTACCACAGTGAACGCTCGGGAATCGCCGTCGACGCCGAAGACGTGGTGGTGACGACCGGTTCGTCCGGGGCGTTCACCTTGCTCTTCCTCGCCGCGTTCGACGAGGGCGACACCGTCGTGGTTGCTCGCCCCGGATATCCCGCGTACCGCAACACCCTTGCCGCGCTCGGCTGCAACGTCGTCGAACTCGACTGCGGGCCGGCAACTCGATACCAGCCGACGGTGGAAATGCTCGAGGCTTTGCCGTCGCCGCCTGCCGGTCTGATCGTCGCCAGCCCCGCAAATCCGACGGGCACGGTGATCTCGCCCGAGGAGCTCGCTGCATTGGCGACGTGGTGCGAGCAGCACGGCACCCTTCTGATCTCGGACGAGATCTACCACGGCATCGGGTACGGCGATCAGCACACGTCGAGCGCCTGGGAGACCTCGCGCGAATCAGTTGTGATCGGCTCGGTGTCCAAGTACTTCTCGATGACCGGTTGGCGGCTCGGGTGGATGTTGGTGCCGACGTACCTGCGACGTCCGCTGCAGAGACTCGCGTCGAACATGACGGTGTGTCCGCCCGCGATCTCGCAGTACGCCGCGATCGAGGCGTTCTCGGACGAGGCGAAGGTCGAGTTGGACGGGCATGTTCAGCGATACGCAGTCAATCGTGAACTGCTGTTGACCGGACTGCCGAAACTGGGCATCACGGAGTTGGCCCCTGCCGACGGCGCGTTCTACGTCTACGCGGATATCGGCCACCTGTGCGGTGACGAGGGCGCCACCGCTTGGTGTGCGCGGTTGCTGACAGATACCGGGGTCGCGTTGGCACCCGGAATCGATTTCGACACCGTCCACGGAAACCGGATGGTCAGACTTTCGTTCGCGGGCGCGACAGCCGACATCCAGGAGGCGCTGATTCGCCTCGAGAAGTGGCTCGGGTAACAAACAGCAGGGTCTTCGAGCTGTTTCGCCATGCGGAGGTGCCCTCTGCTGGCACGATGTCGTGGTGTCTTCTGCAGCTACGCCCAAGGGCGAACGACGTCGCCAAGCTCTGGTGGCGTCCGCTGCTGAACTATTGCTGGAGGGCGGGTTCGACGCCGTTCGTCACCGAGCGGTGGCAACCAGGGCCGACCTTCCACTGGCTTCGACGACGTACTACTTCGACTCACTCGACGATCTGATCGCGTGCGCCGTCGAGCTCAACGGCAACGCCGACATGGAAGCAATGCGCGCCAGAGTGGCTGCGGTGACCCAACGTCGGCGGGGCGCCGAATCAACGGTCGAACTGCTGGTCGAACTGCTGCTCGGAGACGAAGAGAAGCGTCCGGAGAGCCGCGAGCGTTTGATCTCGCGCTACGAACGATTTGTCGCGTGTGCCCGTCATCCCGCACTTCGCGACGTGCAGTTGCGCCTACGCGCCCAGCTCGACGACCTGTTGACCGATGCGCTTCGACGCTCGGGCCGCTCGGCTCCCGAGGGGCAACTGCGTCGTCTCGTTGCGATGGTCGACGGCGCGATGATCACGGCTCTGGGGGAGTACGACCCGGACCCACGGGGGTTGGCCAGGGGAATGCTCTTGGAATCGATCGACGTGATGGCGCCGCCGGTCTAGCTCGGTCTCTATCGGGGGTAACAGCACTGCTTGGCCCCCGTTAGACTGAGGCCTCGTGAGCCGCATCCCGAATGTCCTTGCCAACCGATACGCCAGCCCTGAGCTTGTCGCTCTGTGGTCTCCCGAGTACAAGATCGTGCTCGAGCGTCAATTGTGGGTGGCGGTGTTGCGTGCGCAGGCAGAGTTGGGCATCGACATTCCGGCCGACGCCATCGACGACTACGAGCGCGTCATCGACAACGTCGACCTCGAGTCCATCGCGGACCGCGAGCGGGTCACCCGCCACGACGTGAAGGCGCGCATCGAGGAATTCAATGCACTCGCCGGTCACGAGCAGGTCCACAAGGGCATGACCAGCCGTGACCTCACCGAGAACGTCGAGCAGCTGCAGATCGTGCGTTCACTCGAACACGTCTACAACCACGGCATCGCCGTCGCCGCCCGCCTGGGTGAGCGCGCTGCCGAGTACTCGTCCATCGTGATGGCCGGCCGCTCACACAACGTCGCAGCTCAGGCCACCACCTTGGGTAAGCGTTTCGCTTCCGCCGCCGACGAGCTGCTCGTCGCGCTGACGCGTCTGCGCCAGCTGATCGACCGCTACCCGCTGCGCGGGATCAAGGGTCCGATGGGTACTGCTCAGGACATGCTCGATCTGCTCGACGGCGATGCGGCCAAGCTCGATCAGCTCGAAGCGAAGGTCGCCGCGCACCTCGGATTCGCGCACGTACTGACCAGCGTCGGCCAGGTGTACCCGCGTTCCCTCGATCACGACGTCATCTCCGCGCTCGTCCAGGTCGGCGCGGGCCCGTCGTCGTTCGCACACACGATCCGCCTGATGGCCGGCCACGAGCTGGTCACCGAAGGCTTCCAGCCCGGCCAGGTCGGCAGCTCGGCGATGCCGCACAAGATGAACACCCGCTCGTGCGAGCGCGTCAACGGACTGCAGGTGATCCTGCGCGGATACGGCTCCATGGCAGCCGAGCTCGCGGGTGCACAGTGGAACGAGGGCGACGTCTTCTGCTCCGTCGTGCGTCGCGTCGCTCTGCCGGACGCGTTCTTCGCGATCGACGGCATGTTCGAGACCTTCCTGACCGTGCTGATCGAGATGGGTGCCTACCCGGCCGTCATCGAGAAGGAACTGACGCGGTACCTGCCGTTCCTCGCCACGACGCGCGTGCTGATGGCTGCCGTGCGCGCCGGCGTCGGACGCGAGACCGCACACGAGGCGATCAAGGAGAACGCCGTCGCAGTTGCACTCGCGATGCGTGAAGAGGGCAAGGAGCCCGATCTGCTCGATCGCCTCGCCGCCGACGACCGTCTGCCGCTCGACCGCGCCGCACTCGACGAGGCTCTGGCCGACAAGGCAGCCTTTGTCGGCGCCGCGTCTGCTCAGGTCGACGCCGTTGTCGCCGAGGTCCGGAAACTTGTCGACGCCAACCCCGAAGCTGCGGCGTACGCGCCGTCGCCGATCCTGTAAGGGCTACGCCCCCGTGCGCCTTTTTGGTAGTCACCACTACCAAAAAGGCGCACAGGGGCGGAGACCATGAACTGCATCTTCTGTTCCATCATCGCCGGTGATGCCGAGGCGAGTGTCGTCTACGACGACGCGAATGTCCTTGCCTTCATGGATATTCGGCCGTTCACGTCCGGTCATCTCCTGGTCGTGCCCAAGCGTCACGCCAGCGGATTGTCCACGCTCGACGCCGACGACGGTGCCAGGATCTTTGCGGTCGCGCAGAAGATCGCCGCGGCGATGCGTACTGGGCCTCTCCCCATCGACGGAGTGAATCTGCACCTCTCCGACGGAGCTGTTGCGGGGCAGGAAGTCTTCCATGTCCACCTGCACGTCATTCCGCGAAATCGCGGCGACGGCTTCGGCCTGCGTGCACTACCTCGCACACCCAATCGGGCAATTCTCGACAGCACGGCTGCTGTCATTCGCGACGCACTGAACTAGCGGTTCACCCGGTGCGGGTGATTCGCGCTGAGGTTTCTCCCCGCACCATCTGGGTATGGCCGACATCGAACTGACGTATTCCTCCGGAGTTGTCCCCAGAGACGGGGAGCTTCCCGCTCGCGAAAACATCGCAACGGTGTTCGACGAACTCGACTTCCAGACAGCAGTGCAGGCGTACTTGTGGGCCATCCCCATCGTGTCCTGGGCGCAGTGGATGGACGTGCATACCAACATCTTCGGAGCAACTGCGTCCGATATCGTCGTCTACCGCTCCTATCGTGACCGACTAGGCCTGATCACCGCCAACGCGACGACGCCGTACATCTTGAATTTTTTCGATCTCGGTACAACGGGTCCGTTGGTGATCGAGTTGCCGCCGGGGCCGACCGCCGGGGGCATCGCAGATTTCTGGCAACGAGAATTCGCGGTGCTCGGTGAGATGGGCCCCGATGCAGGCAATGGCGGCAAGACCCTGGTAGTCGGCCCAGGCCAGAGTGCCGAGGACACAGGTGAATACACCGTTGTCCACTCCCCGATGATGCACATCATGTTCGGCCTCCGCACGCTCGATCCCGACCCGGTGCGCTCAGGTGAGTTGGTCGACGCTGTCCGGGTGTACCCCTACTCCCATCGCGAGAATCCGACTCCCACACGACTGGTCTCACCGGACGGCAAGCCCTGGAGCGGAATTCAGCCGCGGGGCCTTCGGTACTGGGAACTTTTGCACGACATCGTGCAGGACGAACCTGTCGAAGAGCGCGACCGGTTCCCGATGGCGTGGCTTCGGCAGCTGGGGATGGAGAAGGGCAAACCGTTTGCCCCGGACGATCGCTTGCGGAAGATCTTGCAGCGGGCAGTCGAAGTAGGGGAGGTGTTCGCTCAGGCGAATGCGTTTGTCAAACGTTTCCCCGGTTCGCGCTACTGGCCGGATCGTCAGTGGGACTTGGCGATTGTTCTGGACAACTCTGCTCAGCGAGGCGGCGACTATGACGAGTTCTACGAACGCGCGTCGTGGTTCTACGAGGCAGTCAGCTTCTCCAAGGCGATGAAGAGTACGACGCCTGGACTCGGTCAGGCATATCTGGGTAGTTACTCCGACGCCGACGGCCACTGGTTGGACGGCGGAAACAGCTACACACTCCACGTACCTGCCGATGTCCCGGCAAAGCTGTTCTGGTCCGCGACGGTCTACTCGATCGACACGCGGTGCCTGATCGACAACGAACAAGGGCGAGGCGACCGTGGCTCGCGGGATCCCGATCTTGTTGTCAACGAGGACGGTTCGGTAGATCTCTACTATGGGCCGACCGCTCCGGAAGGGAAGGAATCCAATTGGGTTCAGACCATTCCGGGTCAGCACTGGTTCTCGTATTTCCGCTTTTACGGACCTCTCGAACCCTATTTCGATCGAACGTGGAAACTGGGTGACATCACGGCGGCCTAGAGCACACGCACCCAGATCACATGCCCTGAGATCGCACCTGTCTATTTCACGGACTACCGATCAGTTCGACGACGGAGTCCAGAAGAACACTGCGCCAGCACAACCAGTCGTGGCCACCGTCGAAAATTCGGTACGACGCTTGCGCTCCGGCAGCCTCCAACGCCTGGGCGACGGCTGCGCTGTGCCCGACCATGTCGGACTCGTGTTTACCTACTTCGAGGACAACGCGTAAACCGTCCGGTGCACCGTCGCGCTCGATGCGCGCGGCTATGTCTCCACCCGGCGGACCGTCCTCCCCGCGCTTCAAGCCGGTCGGCCACCAGAATGAACCGGACCCACTGGCGACCAGCGCGAAGTGTTCGGGAAACTCGAGTGCTGCGAACATCGAGGCCAGTCCGCCGAAGCTCTGCCCCGAGACCACGGTTCGCGTTCGATCAGACGAGAAGGGTGTGACGGCGCGTACTTGCGGGAGTAGCTCGTGGACGACTGCGCTCCAGTATTCGCGGTTGCACGGCAATTCTTGCGAACGGCGTTGATTGTCAACGGAATCGATGGCCAGCAGAACGCAGGATTTCAGCTTGCCGGTTTGGACCGCACGATCGAAGGCGGCGCCGGCAGGCATGACCTCGGCCCAGTGGCGCCCGTCGAGAAGTATCACGAGTGGACGTTCTTCGAGAGGTGTCAATCCGTCGTCGACGGTCTCGTAGATCCACACCGGCCGCTCGACGCCCAAAGCCGAGCTGTTCCAGTCGACCTGCACGGAATTCCTGAAAGCCGGAGCATCCCAGCCGAACTGGACCGGCGCCGAGGGCATCTCGGCGACGGAACGCCTTGTGTCCACGCCCGCGGAGAGTGGATTGAGTGGGTCGGCAATGCGGTGTTCGAGCAGCCCTAACCAGCGGGCACGGCGGGTCGTGTCCTCCTTGCCTGCTCCCGGATAGTCGAACTCGTCGACTACGGACTTCGGTACCGGGATGATGCTGTAACTGCTGCGCCAGGTGTTCGAGACTTCGGCGGTGTAGAACCACACCGGACTGTCGTCGATCCGCTGCATGACGCTCAGTTGTTCCGCGTGATGGTCGGTCAGCGAATTTGCATCCAGGTAGACGCGCTCGACCTCCGTCTCCTCGGGCTGACGCCAGAGGAAGGTGACTCGAACAGTCTGTGTATCAACACTTTCGATGATCGGCGTGCCTTGTTGCACTATCCGATTCCAGGACGTCTCGATGTCGGGCGAGGCCGCGAGGGTAGCGGACAATTCAGTCACCGCCTGAGTTAGCATGAGCACAGCCTAACCTAATTTGATGGGCTTTTGAATTCGAGGAGTGGTCCGCCAGTGGGCGTCACAATGAAAAAATCGCGCACCGTGAAGGTGCTCTCCGCAGTCTTGGTGGCAGGGTTCGCTCTCGCCGGCTGTAGTTCTGCGGATGCCGATTCCGGCACTGATTCGGCTGCATCGCAGGGCAATTGGCCGCGCACGGTGGAGACACCGAAGGGGCCGGTGGAGATAGCGTCGAAGCCTGAGAGGATTGTCTCGACCAGTGTGACGCTGACAGGCACGCTGTTGTCGATCGACGCTCCGGTGGTGGCTACCGCATCGACAGGGCCGAACACCGACGTGTCGGATGCGCAGGGGTTGTTCACACAGTGGGGTGACATAGCCGAAGAGCGCGGACTTGCCGTGCTGCCGATGGGAGGCGCGAATGCGGAATCCGTTCTGGCTCAGAACCCGGACCTGATCGTCGTCTCGGCGACGGGAGGCGACTCCGTCGTCGATCTGTACGAACAGTTCACGGCCATCGCTCCGACAATCGTGGTGGACTACGGCGGAAGCAGTTGGCAGGAATTCGCCGCCGTGCTGGGTGCAGCGACCGGTCTCGAAGACAACGCCGCGGCCACGGTCGCGAAGTTCGACAGCGCAGTAGAGGCCGCCAAGGCCAAGATCACACTTCCCCCGCAGCCGACCACTGCGCTGGTTTACTACGAGGACGGCAGCGGTGCCAACATCTGGACGCACGAGTCCGGGCAGGCGAAGTTGCTCACGGCTATGGGTTTCACGGTCGCCGACATTCCCGAGTCCGCGAAGAGCAGTGAATCGATGGGTAAGCGCAAGGACATCATCCAGGTCTCGGCCGAGAATCTCTACGACGGGATCGCGGGCAACACCCTGATCTTGGTCAGCGCCGACGACGGTGCGGTGAAAGCGGTCGAGGGACTGCCCCTGTTGGCTCAGCATCCGGCGATTCGTGATCACCATGTCTATGCCGTGGGGCTCGACACCTTCCGGCTCGACTACTACAGCGCAACCAATATGGTGAACCGGTTGGTCGAACAGTTCAGCTGATCCATAAGTACTAGTACTTTCACCCCGAACTAGTCCTTTGGTTGTAACCGAGATCGAACATTCCCTTCACGTTCGCCGAATGTGGGACCAAGTGGTGTGCGCATGCCACCATGAACGTCAATCATCGGATGTGGAATGGGGAGTGGATGTTCGACTCGGCTGGTCAGAATGCCCCGGGGCAAGTCCTGGCATCGCGAGGCTGGGGACGTTTCAACCTGAACAACCCGGCTACCGCGGCCGTGATCGTGGGCCTGTTGAGCGTGCCCTGGGTATTCGGCCTCGCCAGTCTCAAGTCGGAATCCGAGACGAGCAATCGAGTACTGAGCGATCCGGCAACCGTTGTCGGCATCATGGGTTTCCTGACAGCGTTGACCGTTGTGGCGTGTGCGCGCCGTCGGTACCCGATCGCGTACTACCTCCTGACGTTGGCAGGATCCGGCGGATTGATGCTTTTCCTCGGCAGTCGATCGCTGGGGGCCACGCCGCTTTTCTGGTTCGCGATCATGGCAGTGTCCATCCGGGTGACAGGCATGCGCCTGGTCGGATTACTGGTCGTCGGAATGGCGATGGACGTGATCATGGCGATGTATCTCACCGAACGGGACGGGCTGACGGTCGCCGAGGTTCAGGTGGGGGAGTTGCCTCACCTGTTCCTCGAGCCTGCGGCGAACACCGTCACGAGTTTTCTGGTCGTCGCAGCCATGGGAAAGATCGTCGCGCGCCTGCGAAAACAAGCAGTGGAGAACAGTCAGGCAGTAGCGGATCTGCACCGGGACCGCGAACGCAAGATCGCGAATGCCGTTGTCGCCGAACGGCAGGACATGGCACGTGAGTTGCACGACGTCGCGGCTCATCACATGACCGGCATGATCATCCAGGCTCGTGCCGCCGACAAGTTCTTCTCGAGCAATCCCGAACAAGCGCAAGCACTGCTGGGCGGCGTCATCGAGCAGGGTCAGCGGGCCCTCAACAGCTTGCGTCAGATCGTCGGGATACTCCGCCTGGGTGAGGAAGACCCCGACTTCCCGACGCCCATGGTCTCCGACATCGACGAGTTGGTCGATGACTGCAGGCGCACCATCTCGTCGATCTCGCTGGAAAAGGTCGGCCGCTTCGACGACCTGGACAGCGGAGTTCAGTTGACCTGCTACCGCATCGTGCAGGAAGCGTTGTCGAACGTCCTTCGCCATGCGCCGGGCAGCGAGTCGAAGGTGTGTCTGAGCCGAGAAGCCGGCGCGGTGAGGGTGCGGGTGATCAATACTCTCGGAAATTCTCGCCCGGCTTCCGACGGGCAAAACCTCGGAATTGTGGGAATGCGCGAACGCGCGACGCTCATGGGTGGTCAACTGGACGCCGGACCGAATTCGGAAGGTGAGTGGGCTGTGCAGGCACTGGTGCCGGTGAACGGGAGGATCAACGCATGATCGATGTCCTTATTGCGGACGACCAGCAGGTGGTGCGGCAGGGGTTCGAGCTGTTTCTCTCCGGACACCCCGAGATTCGCGTAGTCGGGCATGCCAAGACGGGAGTCGAGGCGTACGAGCAGGTGCGTGCACTGCGTCCGGATGTCGTACTGATGGATATCCGCATGCCGCACGGCGACGGGTTGACTGCGACCAGGGAGGTTCTTGCCGAGTTTCCGGCGACCCGCGTCATCGTGATCACCACGTTCGATCTCGACGAGTACGTTTTCGAGGCGCTCGACAGCGGCGCCGCAGGGTTCTTGCTCAAAGACGCCGATCCCGAGGAGCTCTCGTCGGCGGTGTTGACCGTGGCCGAGGGTGGCTCGGTCCTTTCACCGAGATTGACGTCGAGACTGATCGTGGAGTTCGCGCGGCGCAAGCCGGCACCGATGTCCACGGCGCGCTCCGGATCGGATCACGGCCTCAGTGCGCGTGAAATGGATGTGGTGCAACTGTTGGCACAAGGCTTGGGAAACAACGACATCGCAGATTCCCTCAGCCTCGAACAGAGCACGGTGAAGTCGCACATCAGCAACATCTGCAAGAAGCTACAGGTGCGAACCCGGGTGCAGATCGTCATCTGGGCGTACCGAAACAACGTGATCGCCGTATCGCGCTGACGCACGGGACGCTGCGGCGCATCCGACACGGCACGGGTAGAGAAGCACACGTGCCCCGGGTTCGGCCCCTCGTCGAACCCGGAGCATCTGTGTCGCTCAGCCCAGCAGCTTGGCTTTGAGTGTCATGACGGTCGCCGGGCTCAGGCCCAGGCCCTCGGTCAGGTAGCGATCGACCGACCCGTAGGTCTGGTCCAACTGGGCGAGGCCGGCATCGAGATAGCTTGCCTCGACACCCAATAGAGGCTCCATGTTGACGGCCATCTGCTCGCCCAAGCTCGCCGCGATGCCCGCGCGCGTGGCCTTCATGCCTTCGGCGGTGTACTCGTTGGTCAGCAGGTAGTCGTTCAAAATCACCGAGCGGTCGACGCCGGCGATGCTCAGCAGCAGAAAGGACGTCCAGCCGGTGCGGTCCTTACCTGCAGTGCAGTGGAAGACCTGTGCACCTTCGGTTTCCGCGAGGCCGGTCAGCAACTGCGCGAACCCGGCTCGCTCCGTCGCTCCGGTGACGAAGGCGCGGTTCATGTCCTGCATCATCGATCGTGAGTCCTCGGGGGACTTGATCTTCGCGACCATCTCGGCGATGTTCCCGGACAGGATCGGAATGTTCTCGTACGCAACACCGTCGGGCAGGACGTCCGGCTTGCTGGCGATCTCGGGTGCCGTGCGCAGATCGTAAACCTTTGTCAGTCCAAGCTTTTCGAGAATGCTCATGTCATCGCCCTTGGGCGTGATCGCGTTCGCACGGTAGAAGACTCCCTTGTTCACGGGCAGACCGAAAGTTCCCGAGTATCCGGCGCCGGTACCTGCGACATCGCGGAAGTTGTCGATCCCGGTCAGCCGGGGGGCGTCTGGAGTTTGCTCGGCACTGCCGAAGCTGCTGGAGCCTAGATCGAGTGAGCCGAACTGTGGAGCCGAGGGGGCAGGTTCGGCGTGTGCGATCGAGGCGCCGAAACCGGTGATGAGAAAGCTACTGGTCAAGGCAATGGCCGCGGCAGACCGTAGTGAGCAGGTGCGCGTGGATCGGGACATGTCTGAGCCCTTCGTCGAGCGGTGAGAGTGGCGAGTCGATGAGGTATCGCGAAGGCAAGGTAGCGAGTTCGAGTGTCCGATTCGAGAAGAATCTTGCTTTGCTCCCTCTCAGTGGGAGGCGTGCTGCTGTGAGTGTGAGCGGCGCGGGAGGCACAGTTCATTCCTCGAGACCTGTGTTTGTGCAAACACTCCCTTCACTGATATTGGTTAGCCTCACCAAATTAATTCCGGAGCAGTTCCGGTGTGTCCAGATGGAGTTCAAGATGCGGGTTCAAGGTCTGTCGCGGGTTCGCCGCGCAGTGGTGATCGGTGCAGCAGCCGCGTTGGCGGTAGGCGTCGCCGGATGCAGCAACTCCGAGGAGGCGTCGACCGAATCTTCGACGACGGCCGCGAGCTCGCAGACCCGTGTCTTCGAGGCACAGAACGGATCCATCGAGATCCCGAGCGATCCGCAGCGGATCGTGGCCTGCGGATACGCGGTTCTGCCGTTGATCCAGGCAGGAGCAAATCTGGCTGCGGTGTGCGAGTGGACACGTGAACTCGGCAACATGGACGACAAGACCAAGGCCGCTTACGAAGCTCTGCCGAAGGTCGCACCCGACGGCAACGTCTCCCAGCTCAACTACGAGGGAATCGTCGCTGCCGAACCCGATCTGATCATCATGGGTGTTCCGGCTCGCGTCGAAAGCCAGTTGGACATGGCTCAGCTCAAGGCTGCTGCTCCGGTCGTCTTCCTGGGGCCGACGGTTCCCGCTGATTGGCGCGTGTTGGGTGAGAAGTTCGCCGACGCCGCCAATGTTTCCGACACATACGGTGAGTTCAAGGGCGAGTACGACGCTCGCACCGCCGAATTGGCCGCGAAGTACAAGGACAAGCTCGGCTCGCTCACCTTCGGAGGCGTGTGCAACGTCTGCAAGCCCGAGGCCGGGACGTTCTCCCGCGAATACGCGTCTTCGTACACAACCAATCTCTTCGACGGACTCGGCCTGCAGTTCCCCGGCACCCCTGCCGACCCGGCTGACATCCACAACGAACAGGTATCCATCGAGAAGATCGGCGAGAATCTCGGAAATGTCGACGTGATCGTCTACGGCCTCAACGCCGACGGCTCGATGTCTCCGCAGCTTCAGGAACTGGTCAATTCCGAGCTGTGGAAGGAACTGCCCGCAGTGAAGGCCGGCAACGTCGTCCAGGTTCAGCATTCGTTGGCAGCGACCTATCAGACGGCTCTTCTGACGCTGGATTCGATCGACGAGGGCCTGTCGAAGCTGCCCGCAAACCAGTAGTTCATCGACTGTGACGGTGGCCTCTCGCCCAGTGGCGAGGGGCCACCTGCATATCCGGATGAACAGGGCGGACAGCTCTCCGAACGGCGAGGACGCTCACCTGTCCCGGCTACCGGGGTTCTGTACGAACTGCGAACGCCCGATAGGGTGACCGGGTGCGTCCTACACTTGATTCCTACACTCATCTGGCCGGTGGCAAGGTCCGTGACCTTTACACGATCGACGACGAGCATCTGCTGCTTGTCGCGAGTGATCGGATCTCGGCCTACGACCACGTGCTCAGCACACCGATCCCGGACAAGGGCCGCGTTCTCACCGCGATGAGCGTGTTCTTCTTCAACGTCCTCGGTGGCACCAACCATCTGGCCGGCGAGCCCGACGACGATCGCATCCCGGAAGAGGTGCTCGGCCGCGCTCTCGTCGTGCGCTCCCTCGACATGGTTCCCGTCGAATGCGTCGTCCGTGGCTTCCTCACCGGCTCCGGCCTGGTCGACTACAACAACACCGGTGCAGTGTGCGGCGTCGCATTGCCCGAGGGACTTGTCGAGGCGTCGCGGCTGCCCGACCCGATCTTCACCCCGGCATCCAAGGCGGCTCTCGGCGATCACGACGAGAACATCAGCTTCGAGCAGGTAGTGGAGAAGGTCGGCTTGAAGCTGGCCGTGCAGCTTCGCGAGGACACTCTCGACGTCTACGCCCGCGCCTCCAACTTCGCAGCCGATCGCGGAATCATTCTCGCGGACACCAAGCTCGAATTCGGTCTCGACTCCGCTGGAAACCTCGTGCTCGCCGACGAGGTGCTCACCCCCGACTCGTCCCGCTACTGGCCCCTCGAAGGTTACGAGGCAGGCAAGGTGCAGCCCAGCTTCGACAAGCAGTTCGTCCGCGACTGGCTCACGAGCCCCGAATCCGGTTGGGATCGAAGCTCGGACACGACACCGCCGCCGTTGCCGCAGGAAATCGTCGATGCGACTCGCGCTCGCTACATCGAGGCGTACGAACGCATTTCCGGGTTGTCCTTCGACGATTGGGTCGGTCCCAGCGCATGAGCCTCGTCCCGCCGGTCGCAAAGAAGGTCCCCACCGAACGTACCCATCACGGACACACGTTCGTCGATGACTACGAGTGGCTGCGGGACAAGGACAATGCCGAGGTAGTCGCGTACCTCGAAGCCGAGAACGCGTACACCGACCAGCAGACAGCCGCTCTCGAGCCGTTGCGCGAGAAGATCTTCCAGGAGATCAAGTCGCGGACGCAGGAAACCGACATGTCGGTACCCACACGCATGGGCAAGTGGTGGTACTACTCGCGCAGCGTGGAAGGCAAGTCGTACACCGTCCAGTGCCGGTGCCCCATTGCCGGTGAGGACGACTGGACTCCGCCCAACCTGACGCCTGGCGTCGAGTTGGCCGACGAGCAGATCCTCATGGACGGCAATGTCGAAGCCGAAGGACACGAGTTCTTTTCACTCGGCGCGTTCTCCATCAGCGAGGACGGCACGTTGCTCGCGTACTCGGTCGACATCGTCGGCGACGAGCGGTACACCTTGCGGTTCAAGAACCTCGAGACCGGCGAAATGCTGGCTGACGAAATTCCCGACACCGCACCCGGCGCCACCTGGGCAATCGATCACAGTCACGTCTTCTACATGACCGTGGACGACTCCTGGCGTCCGGACACCGTGTGGCGTCACAAGCTGGGAACGCCGCAGAGTCAAGATGTTTCGGTCTTCCACGAGCCCGACGAGCGCTACTGGGTTTCCGTGGGTTCGACTCGCAGCGAGAAGTATCTGATGATCTGGGTCGGATCCAAGGTGACCAGTGAAGGCTGGATGCTGGAATCGGCGAATCCGGAAGGCGACTTCCGCGTCATCATCCCGCGTCGCGAAGGCGTCGAATACGGGGCCGAACACGCGGTGATCGGGGGAGAGGACCGCTTCCTCATCCTCCACAACGACGTCGTCGACGGCGTCAAGGCCGAGAACTTCGTGTTGGTGGAAGCTCCGGTATCGGATCCGACGAACATGACGACGCTGATCGAGCACAGCGCCGACGTTCGTCTGGAAGAAGCCGAAGCGTTTGCCGGACACCTCGTCCTGAGCTACCGCCGCGAGGCTCTCACTCGGGTTGCCGTGTGGCCGTTGACGGCCGACGGCTACGGCGAACGTCACGAGATCGACTTCGACGAAGAACTCTTCAGCATCGGGATGGGGTCCAACCCGGAATGGGCGCAGCCCACCCTTCGGCTCGGCTTCACGTCCTTCATCACTCCCGGGCAGGTGTACGACTACTACGTCGCCAGTGGTGAACTGGCACTGCGTAAGTCGCAGCCCGTTCTCGGTGACTTCGATGCGAGTAATTACGAGCAGCGCCGCGACTGGGCGGTGGCCGACGACGGCACCCGCATTCCACTCTCGATCGTCAGACGCGTAGGTGCACCCGAAGGTCCCGCGCCGTTGTTGTTGTACGGCTACGGTTCCTACGAGGCGAGCATCGACCCGTCGTTCTCGGTTGCCCGGCTGTCGTTGCTCGATCGCGGTGTCGTCTTCGTCGTCGCACACGTGCGCGGCGGCGGCGAGATGGGCCGTCACTGGTACGAAAACGGCAAGACGCTCACCAAGAAGAACACCTTCACCGATTTTGTCTCTTGCGCAAAGCATTTGATCGATACCGGAGTCACAGCCGCTGATCGTATGGTTGCCGACGGTGGTAGTGCGGGTGGACTGCTGATGGGCGCTGTCGCCAACCTCGCTCCGGAACTGTTTGCCGGCATTCTCGCCAACGTTCCGTTTGTCGACCCGTTGACGTCGATTCTCGATCCGTCGCTGCCGTTGACGGTCATCGAGTGGGACGAATGGGGAGATCCGCTGCACAACAAGGACGTCTACGACTACATGCGCTCGTACAGCCCGTACGAGAACGTGGAAGCCAAGGACTATCCCGCGATTCTCGCAATCACGAGCATCAACGACACCCGTGTCCTGTACGTGGAGCCGGCCAAGTGGGTCGCAAAACTGCGGGCCACGAAGACCGGTGACGCTCCGCTGCTTCTCAAGACGGAAATGAGCGCCGGACACGGCGGTGTCAGCGGTCGTTACGAGAAGTGGAAAGAGGTCGCGTTCGAGTTCGCCTGGGTGCTGGACACCGTGGGCGCGAACTAGCTTCTGTATCAATCAGGTTCGGTGACCCACAGGTTCGGTGACCCACAGGTTCGGTGACCCACAGGTTCGGTGACTATCAGGTTCTGCGGTAACGAACTTGAGGGCGCCCCGCGCGCCCGTACTCGGTCTCCCGGGTGAGCATGCCGTCGTCTGCCAGTTTTTCGAGGTAGCGCCAGGCTGTCACCCGGGACACGCCGACCGATGCTGCCACCTCGGCGGCGGTCACGGGACCTTCCGAATCCCTGACGGACGCAGCGACGAGTCCGAGCGTTTGAGACGCAAAGCCTTTCGGTGCCGCTGCTCGATCGTCGGACGTTCGCAGTGCGGACATCGCGCGGTCGATGTCGTGCTGGCTGACCGCAGACTCTCCGGCGGGAAGTGCTGCACGATATTCGAGGTAGCGCTCGAGCTTGTCGCGGAACGCTGCGAAAGTGAACGGCTTGAGAAGATAGAGCACGATCCCGCGAGCCACGGCGCTTCGAACCACCTCCAGATCTCGCGCCGAGGTAACCGCGATGATGTCCGGACTCGGGCGCAACCCACCGAGGGCGGAAGCCACGTCGAGGCCGCTGGCGTCGGGCAACCCGATGTCGAGCAGGACCAGGTCGATGGGCTGGTCGGTGGCGTTGGCCGCCGTAACTGCACGCACGGCGGCGTTCCCGGAATGAACCACACCGTGGACCACGAACTCCGGCACGCGCTCGACGTAGGAACGATGCGCCTGCGCGATCAACGGTTCGTCGTCGACTATCAGGACGCGAATCATCGGGGTGCTTCCGCTTCGCGCAGCGGGATGCGGACCACCAGCATCGAGCCCATCGCCGGTTCACTGGACAGCGTGCCGCCGTGCCGTTTCACCACTTGAGAGACCAGTGCGAGTCCGAGTCCGCGAGAGCCGGATTTTGTGGAGTAGCCACGGCCCTTGGCCTTTTCGAGAGCTTCGGGTGTCATTCCCGGGCCGCTGTCGGCGACGGCAACAACCATCATCGAATCCTCTTCCATTACCGTCACTTCCACCCACGGAGACTCGCTCGCGCGTGATGCGTCAATAGCATTGTCCACGAGATTGCCGACCAGCGTGACCAACTCGCGTGCATTGAGTGAAGGCACCGGACCGAGCGCGGTGTCTTCCGTGATGGTCAGGTCGACCCCGCGTTCGGCCGCTTCGCTCATTTTTCCGAGCAACAGTGCGGCCAGCGCCGGCTCGTGAACCGCATTCATCAGACGATCGATCAGCTGCTGAGACACCCGCAATTCGTTGGTGGCGAAGGCCACTGCGTCTTCGTTTCGCCCCAACTCGACCATCGTGATGATGGTGTGCAGACGATTTGCGCTCTCGTGGGCTTGAGAGCGAAGCGACTCGGCAAAACTACGCACCGAATCCAATTCTCCGAGTACGTTCTGAAGTTCGGTGTGATCGCGAATTGTCAGCACGGTGCCAATTCTGTTGCCCTCCCACTCAACCGGGTGTTGGTTGACCACCAGCACACGCTTGTCGGTGAGGTGCACTTGATCCTTGGCGGGCGATGCGTCGTCGACTCGCAAGGTCTCGGGGATGGACGAAAGCGGGACAGGTCCTTCCGGCAGGTCGAGGAGTCGACGTGCTTCGTCGTTGACGATGTCCACTTTCGCGTCCTTGCCCCGGCCTCGGCCGATCACCACCAACCCCTCACCGATGCTGTGCAGGACGGCGTCGTGGTGCTCGAACATGGTGCGGAGTTCGTCGGGAGCCATTCCCAGGGTCTGTCGCCTGATGCGCCGACTCACCAGAAGCGAACTCAAGAGCGCGGCAAAAAGACCGCCGGCAGCAACGAACAGGATGACCGGAACACTTTGGGCGAATTGCTTGCTGATCTGTTCGCGGGTGACACCGGCAGAAACCAGACCCACCAGGGTTCCGCCGGAATCGTAGACGGGAGTGACGGCGCGGATCGACGGCCCCAGCGACCCGGCGTACGTCTCCGTGAAGGTCGCGCCGGCGAGTGCGCGGTCGATGTTCCCGGTGAACAGTTGACCGATCAGCTCCGGGCTCGTGTGGGTGAACCGAGTGCGATCCGGCGCCATCACCACGATGAAATCGACGCCAGTTGCCTGTCGGATTTTCTCGGTCTGTGGTTGCAGGGTCGCGGTCGGGTCTGCACTCGTCAGGGCTGCCGCCGTCGAATCCGACAGGGCGAGAGTCTGCGCTATCGAGCTCACCTGCCTGCGGATCGCGTCGTCGCTGTCTCGGCGTTCGTCGACAACTGCGAGCGCGGCCCCCACGCCGATGACCAGCGCCAACAACGCCAATTGCAGGATCAGGATCTGCCTGGCGACGCTCATACGTCGGCCGGTCTTTCGTTCGACCATCGAGCGCCTCCTGAACGTAATGAACACAAACTTCCGGGCCCACCTGTTTGCAACAAGAATTCTCCACGACTCGAAGTGATCCCGATCACTTCACAGATATCCGATCCAAAGGACACCCCATGAGCAGCACGGCAACAGGGACAGTAGACGGTTCCCCACAGCCCGAGGGCACCAAGGCAAAGCGCGACAAGACGCATTGGCTCTACATGAGCGTCATCGTCGCGGTTATCGGCGGCATCCTCGTCGGTTGGCTCGCACCCGAGTTCGGTAAGTCCGTCGGTGTACTCGGCACGTTGTTCGTCAGCCTGATCAAGATGATGATCAGCCCGGTCATCTTCTGCACCATCGTGCTCGGCATCGGCTCGGTTCGAGCAGCGGCCAAGGTCGGCAAGGTCGGCGGCCTCGCACTCGCCTACTTCATCGGGATGTCCACCATCGCACTCGCGATCGGCCTGGGCGTCGGCAACCTGCTCAACCCGGGCAGTGGCCTGAACATCACGCCCAACGCGGCCTCTGTGGCCAAGCTTGCAGATCAGGCACACAGTGCCGGCGGCACCTGGGACTTCGTCGCGTCCATCATCCCGACGTCGATGCTGTCCTCCCTCACAGCCGGCAGCGTGCTGCAGACTCTGTTCGTCGCCCTTCTGGTCGGCTTCGCGATCCAGTCGCTCGGCAAGTCGGGCGAGCCGATCCTCAAGGCTGTCGGATACATTCAGAAGCTCGTGTTCAAGATCCTGACGATGATCCTCTGGCTCGCCCCGATCGGCGCTTTCGGAGCCATCGCCAGCGTCGTCGGCCAGACCGGTCTGAACGCCGTCGTCCAGCTCGGAACCCTGATGATCGGCTTCTACCTGACCTGCCTGATCTTCGTCTTCGGTGTTCTCGGAACGCTGCTGCGCGCGGTCACCGGATTCAACATCTTCAAGCTGGTCAAGTACTTGGCCCGTGAGTACCTGCTCATCTTCGCCACCTCGTCCTCCGAATCGGCACTGCCGCGTCTGATCGCCAAGATGGAGCACGTGGGCGTCGAGCGCACCACGGTCGGCATCGTCGTTCCCACCGGCTACTCGTTCAACCTCGACGGCACCGCGATCTACCTGACGATGGCGTCGATCTTCATCGCCGACGCCATGGGACAGCCGCTCGCCTTCGGTGAACAGCTCTCGCTGCTGGTGTTCATGATCATCGCCTCCAAGGGTGCTGCCGGAGTCAGTGGCGCCGGTCTGGCCACACTGGCCGGCGGACTGCAGAGCCATCGCCCCGAGCTTCTCGACGGCGTCGGACTCATCGTCGGAATCGACCGCTTCATGTCGGAAGCGCGAGCGATCACCAACTTCTCGGGCAACGCGGTCGCGACTCTCCTGGTCGGGGCCTGGACCAAGACGATCGACAAGGAACGCGTCATCGAGGTACTTGACGGGAAGATCCCGTTCAACGAGGCAACGATGCTCGACGACGAGGACGAAGAGGAGCAGCACAAACTCGAGACGGCTCCGACCGGCACCAAGCAGTCGTTTGTGAGCCATCACTAGATCCGTCCGCTCTGCTGAACGTTTGACTGCGCTGCAGGCGCGGAACCCGATCTACGATCAGTGATCCTGGTCGTAACGATGAAAGAGACCGCCGCACCAACCGTGCGACGGTCTCTTTCTGTTGTCGGTATTTGTAGGCTGCGCAATTTGTAGGCTGCGCACCATGTCGAATGCATTCCTGGAACCGGTGGGCTCGGCGTTCGTGATGCCCGAGCGGACGACGGTCACCTCCCACGCGGCCGGGTGGTGCGTATCGTTTCCCGGCAAGGTAGCGGTGGTCGACGCTGCATTCGATCGAACACTCTTCACCGCCGAGTTCGAAGGGTGCGGGTCGTCGTCGGTCTCGGATGCGCTCGACTACGTCGCAGTGAGCCTTCGAGACCGAGCGCAGTTGCGTTCGCCGAACGGATCGATCGTGTGGGAGTTCCGCCACGACGGGTGGCCGGAGTGGGGCACGGGTTCGGCGTACTGGGATTCGGCCACCGAGACTTTCGCGTTCACCCAGCCGGGCGAGGACAGCGATCGTTGGTGTTTGGTCCGCGAAGGAATCGTGGTCGAAACCGTCGAACTTACCGGACTGACTGCCGGAGGGTCACATGTTTCCCGCTCTCGCAGCGGGTATCTCGGCCTGTCCATGGGGGCCGGGCAGGACGGTTGTGCGGTCTACTGGGTTGACCCGAGCCGTCTTGGTGAACAACCGAATCCGCTCGTGTACGACGAAGAGGTAGTTCTCGATGTCGGGCACGACAATTCGATCGTGACACTGACACACGAGATGAACGTCATGCGCGTGCGTTCGGCGCTGGCCTCGGAACCGATCTCGATCTCCTCCGACGAGATAGATTCCAGCGTGGACGAATTCGAGCCGTTCCAGTGGGTGATCGGCACCGAGGACGGACTGGTTACGTGCGTCGGCGACGAGGAGTTGCGGATCTTTGCTTCCGACACAGCGGATCTCGGTTCCTGGACGAAAATCGAAGCTCCAGACGAGTTGGGGACCGACACCTTCCTGGTCGGCGGGCTCAACGGGTCGTGCGTGAGTTACGACTGGCCGTCAGGTGTAGTACGTCTGTGGCGTGTGGTGTGAGCAGCGAAATGCCCGGCCGTCGACGGAAACGGCCGGGCACAACGCGCTGCTATGTGTACCAGGTGGGTTCGGGAATCTCGCCGGTCAGATATTGGCTACCGACTTCACGTCGCTTGTACGCGAGTGGATCGTGAAGGGTGTGCGTCCGGATGTTGCGCCAGTAGATGTCCAGGCCGACGTCGTTGGAAGTGGCTCTGGCGCCGGTCAGTTCGAAGATCTTGTTGCTGATCTCCAAGGACACGTCGGCGGCGCGGAGTTTGGCGGCCGCGATACGTACGGCGAGGTCGCCGCGAGCCTGCTCGGTGAGGTTTTCGCGAGCGGCGTGGAGCACCGCGTCGGCCTCACGGCTGACCTGATCCACGAAGGCCTCCGCTGCCCACAGCTTCGATTGCAAGTCGCCGTAGCCCTCACGGAGGTACCACTCGTCGGTTGCGATTTCGCGGTTGTCACCGCCGTACGGCCATGGACGCGTACGGGTTCGGGTGTACTCGGCCGCAGTGTCCAGTGCGCCACGGGCGATCCCGAGGTAGAAGTTCGCGAACACGATCTCGATTGCCGGGAAGTTCAGGGTGTTGTAGACGAGGGGTTGGAATTCCTTGTCGACAAAGCCTGCCGCGCTAGCCCAGTCGACCTCGACGTCGTTGATCTCGACGCTGCCCGAATCGGTGAGGCGCTGCCCGAGGTTGTCCCAGTCTCCGCGGAAGACTATGCCGTCCTGAGCAGTCGGCACGATCGCGAACACATGCGTCGCCGTTCCGTCGATGATTCCTTCCAACACGGTGAGGTCCGTGACGCGGCCGCCGGTGGAGAACGATTTGACGCCGTTGAACACCAGGCTGTCTCCGCGGTCCACGACGGTGAGGTCGGTGTCTCGAGGATTCACCGCGCCGCCGAAGAAGAATCGGTTGCTCGTGTACAGCTCCTCGACAGCGGAGATCTGCGGATCGGTTCCGACCAATCTGGCCGCCCAGGCCCACAGGTAGTGGTACCCGAGCAGTTGTCCGATGGAGCCGTCGGCACGGGCGATCTCCCGAACCACCTGGTACGCGGTCTCCCATCGCTGCCCGCCGCCGCCGAACTCGACCGGACTCAGCAGCGTCACCAGACCACTGTCCTTGAGTAGCTGAACTTCTCGGAACGGCGGTTCACCGGCTCGATCACGCGCGAGTGCGTCGACGGCGAGGATGTTGCTCACCTCGCGAGCCCGGTCGATCCAGCCCTCGGATGTGTCGGGAATGCCGACGAAGACTTCGGTTTCACTGGTCACGGTCATGCCTGTACATCCTTTTCTGTCGGTGCAGTCCCGATGGCCCACACGTAAATCGGTTCGGTTCCGTTGATTTCGTAGTCGCCGACAACTTTGGATTTGAAGACGACCGGGTTGTGACTGGCCACGGTGCGGGCGTTGCGCCAGAACCGATCGAGATCGAGGTCGCGGCTCACTCCGGAAGCACCGAGTGCGTCGAAGATCTTGGCCGTGGCCGGTACGACCAGTCCGATCGAGGCGACCTGGCCTCGCCCTGAATCGATTTCGGCCGCGATGTTGGCGGCCTTCTCTTCCTCCGGCGAGCCGGAGAACGCGGCTTCGTAAGCCCATTGGGACGACTGCGCGGCGTGCAGTGCAACGGCCTCGGCTGCAAAGGCGGCAGAGGACACTTCACCGACCACTTGCTGGATCTGTGAATCTTGCGCATACCGTGGAGCGTTGCCGTGGCTGAAGGTGCGAGTGCGAGCGGCAACTCGGCGAGAAATCTCGGTTGTCGCAGCCTTGGCGATGCCGGCGAGAGTGGCGAGATGGAACAGTTGGTAGAACGCGGTCTGGTATTTGAATCGCGTCGAGAAGTCGAAGATGTTCTCCGGCTGGACAATCGCATTCTCGTAGATGGACGAGCCGGATCCCGTCGTTTGCTGGCCGAAGCCGTTCCAGTCGTCGCTGTGCGTGACACCGGGTTGCCTCGCCTCGACCGCGGCAATCACGAATGCACCAGTGTCGGTGCGCTGCGAGTACAGGTCGATCCAGTCGGCGAAGATCGAACCTGTGCTGTAGAACTTGGCCCCGTTCGCCAGGAAATGATCGGCATCCGGTGCCGGCGAGACCTTGGTGTTGGCTTCGCCCAATGCAACATCGCCGATTTCGGTCCACGCGTTGCCGACCAACTGTCCCTCGGCAAAGCGTCGGAGCCAGGTATCACGTTCAGGTCCGGGGTCGGCGACCAGTCGGTCTTCGACAAACGCGAAATGACCGCGCAATGCCTGGGTGATGTTGGAATCGGCGCTCGACAACTCGACCAACAAACGGATCAATTGTGGGATGCTCGCGCCGGATCCCCCGTGCGTGGTCGGCACCCGAACGGCGCCGAAGCCTGCCTTCTTGAGTGCGTCGATCTGTTGGAACGGAAGCACATGGTCGCGTTCGCGTTCGACGACGGATTGTGCGATGTCCGCGAAGATCGGACGGAATTTCTCTGCCAGTGTTTCGTAGTCGACCTCACTCTTGATCGGATCTGCAGACCGGGGTACGGCATTCGGCGTCAGTGCGGTGGTCATGGGAAGAATGCAAGCTGTAATCACCAGGGGCGTCGATCCTTCATCGCGACCTGATTCGAAGTGTTGTCAGTCAGCGCAAATCTCGGTTCGATGGCCTGCCGGGCAGTCGTACCGGAAACTGCGTGGTCAGTGCGATTGCTCGTGAAGGTGCTCGACGATCCATCCGTTCCATTCGACAGTGCCTCCGGAACCACAATCATGTCGGAACGGTTGCCCTGGAGGGCCGGGGCGTACGACCACGCGAAAGTCTCTCGCTCCCAACCGGAGATCGACAGTCGTGCGTACTCCGTCGACCCTCTCGGTGACACTCTCGAGTGCGTCCGAAGCGACAATGTCGGTGGCGCGCCGGACAGCGTGCTCGGCGGCCTGAGCGGTCTGCGACAGCGCTGCCCGGCCGCGCAGGTGCGTCAGGGACAGTTCTCCGTTCAGGTACTTCTCGGCTGCATCCATCGCAGAGTTGCCGTCCAGTCGGCTGAAGTAGATTGCGGCGGGCCACGCAATCATGTTGGCGGCGAAACGATCTCCGCCGATGTGACTGCACTCCCACACGTCCGCGATCTGGGCCGCGTCCAGTGCCGCTACAACCGGACGGCCGAGTTCGGCGCAGCACACGTCCTTCTTCCCGTGGGTGCAGACTCCGAAGAGCGGTTCCGTGCGGGAGCGGCCGAAGGCGGGCTCCACTCCGGTGGCCATCGATTTGAACGGTAGTGCCGACAGGTCCTCATATCGGTCCACCGACCCTTCCCTCATCCAGTGGCGCGTGCCGTCCGTCCACGCGAGAACGCACGTCGGGGTGAGGACCTGGCGGTTGCGGGGACGCCGGATCAGAACAACGCGGATACGACCCTGCGCTGCGTAGATTTTTTCGGTGAGCGCGTCTGGCAGAACGTCGTCCGGGGCGGACGCCGGCCAGGGCCCGGGGTGCTCGATCAACACCCACAGATGTGTCATGCCGGCGCGACCAACCATAGGTTCGCCGGCAGTCGACGACTGCCGTGTACAGGCGTGAAGGCGTCGACTGGTTTGAGGATTGGCGAAAAATTCCGAAAGGCACTGCATAGGTGCCTTCCCCACGACACCGTCGCTGTGGCAGGGGAGGGAAGACACGAAAAGGCTCCAGGTTCGTAGGTTAGGCTCACCAGACTATTGGATGGTGAATCCTTTGCTCAGCCGTGGTGAATGCGCGTGGCTGTGACGTTCGGAAGCAGTCGGTGACAGGAGCGTGTGAATGAAGCGCAGTAACTCGCGTACGAGGTACGTGCTGGGTGGTTTTGTCCTCGCCGCCATGGTGGCAACGACCACTGCTTGTGGCGGTGACGACCTCTATGACCCTGGGATGCAGCCCGACGCCGTGCACGCGGTCGCCCACGCCCGCGGAACCACTGACGTGCCGATGGATCCGCAGAGAGTTGTCGTGCTCGAGCCGGTTCAGCTCGACACGTCGGTAGCGCTGGGCGTGATTCCCGTGGGCACCGCGGTACTCAACGAGACGACGGGCGTTCCGGCGTACCTCGGTGAGAAGGCGGCGGAGATCGAGATGGTCGGAACCGTCGCTGCACCGAACCTCGAGAAGATCGTCGCGCTGAGCCCGGATCTGATCATCGGAACGGAAACACGGCACGGGGATCTGTACGAGCAGCTCGCTGCCATCGCGCCGACCGTCTACATGGCAACTCAGACCGATCCGTGGCAGGACAACGTCCAGTTCGTCGCAGAAGCGTTGAACAAGACCGATCAGGCGGGCGAGCTGCTCGGTGACTACACGGCGCGCTGCGAGGAAGTGGCGAGCAAGCACAGCACCGAGGGCAAGACCGCTCAGCTCATCCGCCCACGCGACGACGTTCTGACGCTGTACGGACCCACGTCGTTTGCCGGAAGCACACTCGAATGCGCAGGGCTCACCATTCCCGCCCGCGACTGGGAGAACTCGATCTCGGTCGACCTCTCCCCGGAATTCGTCGCCGGATCCAGCGCCGATCTCATCCTGGTCACGTCCGTGAATCCGGCCGATACCGGGACGATGCCGAAGGCCGTGGCGGACAACGCCGGATTCTTCCCGAACCCACATCTGGTGGACATGTCGTACTGGATCACCGGCGTCGGACCGCTCGGCGGTCTCACCGTTCTGGACGACCTCGATCGCATTCTCGGAGCGTCGAATTAGCAGTGCGCGAAGGAGCAGTGCGCGAGAGAGTCGCTAAGTTGGAACCTATGACAACTCCAGTACAGAACATCGCGATCAACACTCTCGGTGGCGTGCCCACCTCGTTGGGTGAATACGACGGCCGTGCCGTGCTCGTGGTCAACGTCGCATCCAAGTGTGGACTGACCCCGCAGTACTCGGCTCTCGAGAAGCTGGCCAGTGAATACGCGGACCGCGGCCTGACCGTGATCGGTATCCCGTGCAATCAGTTCATGGGCCAGGAACCGGGCACCGCAGAAGAGATCGAGACGTTCTGCTCCACCACCTACGGCGTCACGTTCCCGCTTCTGGAGAAGATCGAGGTGAACGGCGAAAACCAGCATCCGCTGTACGCCGAACTCACCAAGGCCGCCGACGCCGAAGGCGCTGCGGGCGACATTCAGTGGAACTTCGAGAAGTTCCTGATCGGACCGGACGGCACCGTCGTCAACCGATTCCGTCCGCGGACCGAGCCTGACGCACCCGAGGTCGTCGCCGCGATCGAAGCTGCGCTTCCCAAGAATTAGTAGCTGCGCTTCCTGAGAACTAGAGGCTCGTTGCTGGAAACTGCCGCCGGATGATCATCCGGCGGCAGTGTGCTGTTCACCCACAGCTGCCACTATCGGAGTATGTCCGCAGAACTGATCGTGTCGGTATCCGGAATCAGAGACGAGACATGTTATCTCGCTGCCGGATTCGCTGACGAGATGGACGCTCGAGGTGTCCGTTTGTCGCTCCTGGTGGCGCCGCGACTCAAGGACAAATATCGACTTGCCGACGACGCGGTGACGACGGCCTGGCTGCGTGAGCGTCGTGAGCACGGCGATGCCATCGTTCTGCACGGTTACGACCAGGCCGCGACCAAGCGTCGTCGGGCGGAGTTCGCGACTCTGTCCAAGCACGAAGCAAAACTGCGACTACTCGCTGCGGATCGGGTCCTCGAACAGGCAGGTCTCAGGACCCGGGTGTTCGCACCGCCGCGCTGGGTGGCGTCGCCCGGTGCCATGTCGGTGTTGCCGGAGACCGGCTTTCGGACGATGGCAGGCCTCGGTGCCGTGCACGACCTGACCCGTGGAACCTTGCAGCGGGGACGGGTTTTCGGTATCGGCGAGGGCTTCAAGGCCGAACCGTGGTGGTGTCGTGCGTTGGTTCTCGGAGCCGGGCGCGCAGCCAAGCGTGGGGGACTGGTCAGGTTGTCGATCACCGCCAAGCAGTTGGGAAACGAGGGACCGCGCCAGGCAGTTCTCGACGCCGTCGACCTTGCTCTTTTTCACGAAGCCACCTCGCAGGTGTATCGGTGGAACTCCCCGTCTCAGGAACTCGGCGCTGCCTGAATTCGGCCGTTGGCAACTATTTGATAGCTGCGAGGCGTCGTCGTCTGTCCAGGTTGTCCGAGCAGGCACACTCTTCCCATTTCTGCGGTTCTTGGCTGGTACGGGTTGATCGAGGGTCCAATTCGGATATATCGGACGCTGACGTCGAGAGTGGAGCCGGCCGACTTTCTCGCTGCTAGAGTGCGTGCAGTTAATATGCCGCTAGTAGACGAGGTTGAGATTTCACCATGCGCGCAAGAGTGTTCTCCAAGTCGGCCGAGGGTCTTGTTGCGGTGGCTGTAGGCGCCGTTGTCTGTGCTGCGTTCGTCCCGGCACTCGCGTCTGCCGCCCCGGCCGGCGCGGTTCACACGCAGCCGGCGGGCAGTATCGACGGTGGATCGAGCGATGGCGTCCGCACCGCAACCGTCGACGATGAAGGTGAGCAGCTCACACTGCGGCTTCGCAAGATGAATCTGCGGGGATCAGACTTCTCGATGGCCGTACAAGAAAGCGGCGGCGAGCTTTCGGATGTGGCGGTCCCGGCGCCCCGTTCGTACATCGGCAGTGTGGAAGGGCATCCGGACGCAATAGTCTCGGCCATCGTCGACTCGGCCGGAACACTGCGCGGGCAGGTGATTTTTGATCGTGGTGCTTCGATCGAGTTCGTCGGATCCGAGGTAGTCGGTCGCAGCACCGCGCCGACCGATGCGAAGCCTCAGTGGCCGACCACCTCGATCGCGCCGGCTTCGGCAGCAAGCGTCGGCGCGACCGTGAAGCAGTTCGTGGTGGGGTTGGACCTGAGCGGTGAGTGGTACTCCGCGCACGGCGAAGGCAGTCCCGCCGTCGCGTTGGATCGGGCTGAGGAATCCATGGCCAGAACCGCTGCGATCTGGATCAGAGACGTCGGAATTCGGCCGACCCTCGGTCGCGTCGTCCTTCGAGCAGATGCCGTCAGCGACCCCTACTCGAGCAGTTGTGAAAACCTCGAGCAGTTGGAAGAACTGTGGTCCGATCAAGTCGGGACGAGCGTCGATCAGGCGACCGTGGTGTGCAAATCCGGTGGGGGAAACGCCTACTACTCGAAGTTCGAGCAAGATCAGAGCTACGCGAATGTCGGTGCCGAGCCCGATGGCAACTTCAGCCGCGTCCTTCGTCACGAGCTAGGTCACAACTTCTATGCCGACGACTATCACGGCGGTGGTGCCGAGGGCCGAACCATCATGAACGGCAACGACCTCTCGCGCTTCGACGGCACCGAATTCGCAGCCATCGTCGATGCCGCGGACGTTGCCTCGGCTCGACTCGACGACATCGGTCGGTACACGGCAACCCCGATCCCGCCGTACGCCGCACTCGACACCGAGCGGGTCAGTTCAGGTGGCACAGCCACTGTCGACGCTGTCGCGAATGATCATGACAGCAACGGAGATTCGATCAAGGTGGCCGGTGTCGAGGCGACCTCACTTCTCGGCGGCACCGTGAAACTCGACGGCGGCAAAGTTGTGTACACAGCGGGGACGAAGACGGGCGTCGACCGGATCCGCTACACACTCACCGACGCAGCCGGTGGGACGAGCACCGGCTGGATCGTCGTCGATGTGAGTGCATGAAGGCTTGAATCAGGCGACCTCGACGCTCGACTCCTCGTCGAGGACGCGGAACTCCGTGCCCTCGGCAGCCATTTCCGAGTAGCGGCCGTAGAAAATTCCGGTGGCCTCGTCGCGGATGATCGCTTGATGGATGGGAACCGCGACACGTGGCGCCACCGCGCGGAGGTAGTCGATGGCCTCGGAAATCTTGAGCCACGGCGCGGCGGCAGGAAGAGCAAGAACGTCGACCGTCTGTTCGGGAACGAAGAGGGAATCGCCGGGATGCATGAACTGCGCCGGGTTGGTCGCGTCGCCGAGGAGGAACGCGGTGTTGTCGATCATCGGTAGGTCCGGATGGATGATCGCGTGCTCACCGCCGGTTCCGGTCACTTCGACGTCGCCGATGCTGAACCGGTCGCCGGGCCGGACTCCGGTCCAGCGCCCACCGAGCTTTTCAGCCGTCTGCGGATCGCTGTAGAGCACGGCGTCGGGGTTCGCTTCGGCCAGTTCGGGCAGGCGAGCCGGGTCGGCATGATCAGGGTGTTGATGTGTCACGAGGATGGCGTCGAGGCCGGTGATGCCTTCGAATCCGTGCGAGAAGTTGCCGGGATCGAAGAGGATCTTCGAGCCGTTCAACTCCACGAGCACACAGGAATGGCCAAAATGTGTCAGTCGCATGATTTCGAGTATGCGCCGACGCGGAAGGGCCCGCAGGCGAGTCCGACAGGTGTTGGCCGTCACGCCCCGATCACTCGATGCGAACCATCTCGGGTGCGCCCGGTAAACTGGCCATCACCCGAGCGTTTCACTCCGGGTTCGCGCACTAGTACCGAGGAGCAGCACGTGGCCCGTGTCGTCGTCGAAGTCATGCCCAAGGCCGAGATTCTCGACCCCCAGGGACAGGCAATTGTCGGGGCACTGTCTCGCCTGGGCTTTGCAGGAGTATCCGATGTCCGTCAGGGCAAGCGGTTCGAGTTGGAGATCGACGGCAGTGTCGAAGACGCCGAACTCGAGAAGATCGCCGAAGGCCTGCTGGCCAACACGGTGATCGAGGATTGGACCGTCAGGCGAGTCGAGGCATGAGCGCACGTATCGGGGTTATCACGTTCCCGGGCACGCTCGACGACATCGACGCTGCTCGGGCCGTCAACCTGGCCGGCGGTGAAGCTGTTGAACTCTGGCACGGCGATGCAGACCTCAAGGGTGTCGACGCAGTCGTCGTCCCCGGAGGATTCTCCTACGGCGACTACCTTCGCTGCGGCGCAATCGCCCGGTTTGCTCCCGCGATGGGCAAGGTCGTCGAAGCAGCCAAGGGCGGCATGCCGGTCCTCGGCATCTGCAACGGTTTCCAGATCCTCTGCGAAGCCGGTCTGCTCCCCGGTGCCCTGACCCGTAACCAGGGTCTGCACTTCATCTGCCGCGACGAGTGGTTGACGGTCGAAGCCAACAACACGGCGTGGTCCTCACGCTACGAGGCCGGTGCCCAGATCCTCATCCCGCTCAAGTCGGGTGAAGGCCGCTTCCAGGCGTCCGAGAAGGTTCTCGACGAACTCGAAGGTGAAGGCCGCGTCGTCTTCCGTTACTCGGAGGAGAACCCCAACGGCTCGCAGCGTCGTATCGCCGGTATCTCCTCGGCCAATGGCCGCGTCGTTGGTCTGATGCCGCACCCCGAGCACGCCACCGAGGCTCTCACCGGCCCTAGTGACGACGGACTCGGCTTGTTCTACTCGGCACTCGACGCGATCGTCACTGCCTGATCGCCTGCTGATTTTCACCACTGAACGCCGACCGGAAATCCGGTCGGCGTTCAGTCGTTTGTGGAGGTGTCCCGGTGCCCGGGGATTACTGGCTGTAGGAACTGAGGAAGTTACCGAGGCGCTCGAGGGCGATCGACAGATCGTCGGTGTTCGGCAGAGTCACCAGTCGGAAGTGATCAGGCTCGATCCAATTGAACGCGCGGCCGTGACTGACAAGAATCTTCTCCGATTCCAGTAGATCGAGAACGAATCTCTCGTCGTCGACGATGCCGAACTTGTCGACGTCGAGCTTCGGGAACAGGTACAGCGCCCCGTCGGCCTGCTGGCAACTGATCCCGTCGATGCTGTTGAGCGTGCTGTGCGCGAGATCGCGCTGGGCCGTCAGTCGGCCTTGTGGAAGCAACAGGTCCTCGATGGACTGGCGTCCGCCGAGTGCGGTCTGGATGGCGTGCTGCGCCGGCACGTTGGCACACATACGCATGTTGGCCAGCAGTTTGATGCCTTCGATGAAGCTCGACGCCCGTTCGAGTGGTCCGGTGATGGCCAGCCATCCGGCTCGGAATCCGCAGACGCGGTAGGCCTTGGACAGTCCCGAATACGTCAGACACAGGACGTCTCGCCCGGTCATCGTCGCAAGGTTTGTCATGGATCGGCCGTCGTAGACGATCTTCTCGTAGATTTCGTCTGCGAAGAGCATCAGATCGTGTTTGCGCGCAAGGTCCACGAAGCGTTGCAGCACCTCCGTCGAGTAGACGGCGCCCGTCGGATTGTTGGGATTGATGACGACAATCCCTCGGGTGCGCGGAGAGATCCGAGCTTCCAGATCGTCGAAGTCCGGTGCCCAGCCTTGGCTTTCGTCGGTGAGGTAGTGGACCGGCGTACCGCCGGCAAGCGACACCGAAGCCGTCCACAAGGGATAGTCGGGAGCGGGAATCAGGATCTCGTCCTCTGGATTGCAGAGGGCCTGCATCGTCAGGGTGATCAGTTCGGAGACACCGTTTCCGAGGTAGATCTCGTCGACGGTGACGTCGGTGATACCCCGCGTCTGGTAGTACTGGACCACCGCAGTGCGCGCCGAATACAGTCCGCGAGAATCGCAATATCCCTGTGCGGTAGGGAGATTACGGATCATGGCCATCATGATCTCGTCCGGTGCTTCGAACCCGAAGGGGGCCGGATTGCCGACGTTGAGTCGCAGGATCGTGTGTCCCTGATCCTCGAGTTCTTCGGTCTTGTCGAGAATTCGCCCTCTGATGTCGTACCTGACATTCTCGAGCTTGCGGGCCTGATCGATGGGTGTGTTCACGCGGTTACGTACCTCTCCGGTTCGGTGGACGAGTGGTGTGTCGGACGAGAAGGGCGCCTTACGGTTCGGCCTGGAAACGGACATAAATTCGCGATAGCGCTAGCGTTGGCGAGAGAGTAGCGCTACTATGATTCGACATGTCCAATGATAGCAGTTCGCGGATAGTCGCAGCTTTACGCGAGTGGATCGCGACGGCTCCTCCAGGTGCGAAACTTCCGTCCACTCGGTCGCTCGTCAGCACGCACGGGGCGAGTCCGGTCACTGTGCAGAAGGCGCTGCGAACACTGGTATCCCAGGGGGCTGTGGAGGCTCGTCCCGGTGTGGGGACCTTCGTACGCGCCGCACGCGTCGTGCGACCCAACGATTACGGGTGGCAGACGGCGGCGCTCGGATCGCCGAACTATCGGCTGCAACTGCCTATTGCGCTGCAGTCCACCTCCAACGACGTGATCGCGCTGCATTCCGGCTATCCGGCCCGAGAGCTGTTGCCGGAAGGACTGGTTCGTGCAGCCTTCACCAGGGCGACGCGAACCGACGCCGTCTTCAACCGGCCACTCGCTGCCGGGCTTCCGGAACTGCAATCCTGGTTTGCCTCCGAATTGGGTTCTGCCACTCCTGCCGGGATCACGCCGCCGGGGCCGAACGACGTGGTTGTACTTCCCGGCAGTCAGGGTGGACTTGCGACGTCCTTCCGTGCGCTCGTGGGGGAGGGGCGTCCGTTGCTCATGGAATCGCCGACGTACTGGGGTGCGATCCTTGCTGCCGCCCAGGCCGGTGTCACGGTCATTCCGATCTCCAGTGGTGCCAACGGTCCTGATCCGGAGGAGCTTTCGCGTGCATTCGAACAGACCGGTGCCCGCGCGTTCTACGCACAACCGAGTTTCGCGAGTCCGACGGGGGCGCTGTGGTCGCCGACATTGGCTGACAAGGTGCTCGAGACCGTCCGTCGGCACGGCGCCTTCCTGATCGAGGACAGTTCGGCGCTCGACTTCGGCATCACCGCCGATCCCAGCCCTATTGCTGCTCGAGACGACAGCGGACACGTTGTCTACCTCCGTGCGCTGACCAAGAGTGTGTCCCCATCGGTGCGAGTTGCCGGCTTGATCGCTCGCGGCCCGGCGTACGAGCGGATTCTTGCTGATACACAAGCAGATTCGATGTACGTCAGCGGAATGCTGCAGGCAGTCGCCCTTGACGTCGTTACCCAACCGGCCTGGCGAACACACCTGCGCAGGCTTCGTCACCAACTCGAGGCCAGACGCGACCTCCTCGTGTCGAGTCTGCGCGAGCATGCGCCGGACGCTCACCTCGACGCCGTACCGCAAGGTGGACTCAACCTCTGGCTTCGGCTTCCGGACACCACGAATCTCGAACGCGTCGTGCAGGACTGCCGGTCGGCCGGCGTGATCGTCGGGGCCGGAGACGATTGGTTCCCGGCGGAACCGACCGGAAAGTTCCTGCGGCTCAACTACGCCGGTCCGAACCCGGGCGAATTCCCCGACGCCGCCCGCATCATCGGTGGAGCAATCACACAACATATGTAGAACTCACCGCCTTGGGGTTGACCTGAACTTCCATTGAGGTTTTATCGTCGTGTCCATGACCAAACAGCCAATGCAGCCACCGGCGAATCAGCCGATCGGATTCTGGACCGCGCGTGCAGGCGAAGCGATTCGCGCACGCACGCGCGGGGCACTCGAAGCAATCGGTGTGACTCAGCCGCAATGGTGGATCCTGCACCAACTTTCGCTGCACCCGGAAGGGGTCGAGCGAGCTGTCCTCCTACGGACGATCGGTCCGAACGAATCAACTGACGTCATCGACGACGCCGTCGACTCTGCCCTCGAACTGGGGTGGGCGCGTGAAGACGGGACTGTTCTTCGCCCAACTGATGCCGGCTCGGAGCAGTTCGATCGTGCAGCGCGGGTACAGCAGACGTTGCAGGAGGAGCGGATGCAGGGAATCAGCGAAGAAGAATTCGTCACCACCATCACGGTCCTGCAGCGAACCATCAAGAACGTGGGCGGCGACGCCTGGCACTGGTAGAACTCATCATCTCGGCCCGCTGCCGGGTAGGGCGGCTTCGATCAACTCGACTGCACGGGATACGCCGCCCGCCGCTGCGAGTTCTTCTGCCAACTCTGCGCTGCGTCGGCGGAACTCACTCGAACTCACGCGCGTCAGCGCCTCACGAAGCTCTTCTGCCGTGACGGTAGCGCCGTCGACGCGTACTGCGACGCCGGCGTCGACAAGTGAGTCGGCGTTGCCGAACTGGTCAACGGCTTGTGGCACCGCGATCATGGGCGTACCGGTGACGAGTCCCTCGCTGGATCCGCCCATACCCGCGTGGGTCACAAATGCGTCGGCCTGCTGCAGAATCGCGAACTGCGGTACCCAGCGGTGTATTTCGACAGTCTCGGGCACAGATCCGAGATCTGAGATCTGTACCTGCTTTCCGATTTGGAGGACGACGTGCCAGCCGTCCATTTCGCCGAAAGCTTCGACGCAGGTGCGGTAGAAATCCGGGTGATCGGTGAAGGCGGAACCCAGCGAAATCAACAAGAGCTTGCGTTCCGGATCCGGGTTCACCCAGGGTTGACTGCTCGGTTCGAGTGCGGGGCCGACAAACGTGTAGACGTCGCGGTTCACTCGATCGGCGTTGGGCTGCATGGATTCTGCGATCAGAACGATCGCACGCGGTGGGCGTCCGGTGAACTCACGAGGATCGACCTCGACGCCTTCGCTGCGGAAGAACCGGGCCTCCCGATCGAGCAGGTCCACGCCTCTCGGATCGGAACGAATCTCGTCGTACATCGGTGCGGCGTCGGCTTCGTAACCGTCCCAGGCAACGTACGTCGGCGACAACTGGATGATGGGAACGTTCCACTGCTGAGCCAGTATTCGTGCCGGAATGCCGGCGATGTCGTAAAGAAAGAGGTCAGGTCGATCGTCTTCGTAAATTCGGCGCAGTTGCGGCAGCATCGACTCGTAATCGTCCTGGAACAGGGTCAACTGATCTATCAGATCCCCGTCCCAGCTCTTCTCCGGTTCGGCGCCGTCAGGGGAAGGAGCGAGGCTGGGCAGCGTGGAGACGTACGGTGCGAATTCGGCCCCGGTCGCCTCGATGATCTCACGCATCGACTCGTCGTTGGCATAGGTGACGCGGTGACCGGCGGCGACGAGACGCGCGATGATCGCCAGGCTCGGATTGACGTGGCCCGGTGCCGGAATGCTCACCATGGCGATATGTCTGCGGGTCATCGATCACTCCTGCCGTCTGACTGTTCTCGAACATCTCCGTCTACCGAACCGAGACTATCCACCACGATGGGCGACGGCATCTGATTTTTGCCGGGGGAAGTACCGTGGGCTCTCGAGTAGGACTACGCATCCGAGTGTTGCGGCGAAAGGCCAGACTTCGAAGCATGAGCGCACCGACAACACCTTCGAAGACCACTGCAGCCTTCTACCTGCAGGCCGGAATCGCCTTTGCCGTCAGTTTTGTCGGCACCCTCCTCGGAATTGCCTATCTTCCGATCGATGCGTGGCAACGCGGATTTCTCGGAATGTCCTTGCTGTTCTTGGTCACCAGCACGTTCACGTTGGCCAAGGTGATTCGTGATCAGCAGGAGGCATCGACGGTCAGAGTTCGGGTGGACGAGGCTCGACTCGAGAAGTTGATCGCCGAACACGATCCGTTCAAAGCGGCAGCGTGAAACCTGTCGGCAAGGTCAGGATCAGCGTGCTGCCGAGAGGTTGCTCGTTTCGGCGTGCCGACAGATCGCCGCCGTGGGCGAGCGCGAGGCTGCGCGCAATCGTGAGCCCCAAACCCGAACCGTCGGATCGGTCACCACGATGAAAACGGTCGAAGACGGATTCGAGCTGGTCTGAGGGAATTCCGTCGCCGGTGTCGGTGACGGACACCGAGAGGTGATCCTCTCCCCGCGCGAGTGTCACCGTCACCGAACCTCCGGTGGGAGTGTGCCGCAACGCGTTCTCGAGAAGGTTGGCGAGGATCTGTTCGATTCGTTGGCGATCGACCTCGGCCGTGATTGTGTGCGGAGGCAAGACGGTCGTCAATTCGACCCCACGATCGACAAATCGTGGCCGCGCTGCTGCCGTTGCGCTGGCGACAATGTCGTCGAGATCCTCGGCCCGTCGATCGAGTTCGAGTGCGTGCTCGTCGGCAGCGGAGACGTCCGCCAGATCACACGAGAGCCGACGAAGTCTTTCGAGTTGGTCACGCATCACCGACCATGAAGTGGTGTCCGTGGGTAGGACGCCATCCTCGATGCCGTCCACGTACGCAGCCAAAGTCGATACCGGAGTGCGCAGTTCGTGGGCGAGGTCGGCAAGCAGTCGTTTGCGAACCCGATCCGAATGATCAAGGCGTGCAGCCATGTCGGCGAATGCAGTTTCGAGACGCGTGAAATCTGCATCCACGTCAGACCTGTCGATAGTCACGTCGAAGTTCCCGTCGGCGACGCTTTGCGCCGCCTCCGCCAGCGTTGTGATCGGGGCCGTGATGCGTCGGACGATGTAGACCGCGGCGATGCCTGCACCCACCAATGCGACCGCGATCCCGCACAACAGTGCGATGGTCATGGTCTGAGCGAACGCTTCTTCGGTGTGGGTACGGACATTCGAGTCTTCGATGCCGGCCATCATGAGGTGGTTGTGAAAGAGCGGGGCAGCCACGGCAATGGCAACGGCGGCGATGGCGAGGCAGGAAACGAACAGGACGACAAGCTGCGCGAGCAGCAGTTTTCCGCGTAGCCCGAGTTTCTTCATGACGACCCCGTTCATGACGACCTCAACGAGTATCCGACGCCCCTGACGGTTCTGATGAACCGCGGATCGGTCGCGTCGTCGCCGAGTTTGCGGCGTAATGCACGGACATGGACGTCGACGATGTGCTGGTCCCCGAACCAGGACGACCCCCACACCGAGGCGATGATGTCTGCTCGACTCCAGGCCGCGTCGGGTCGGGTAGCGAGGGCGGAGAGCAACGCGAACTCGGTGAGAGTGAGATCGACAGGGCGGTTGTCGACATGCACGGTGCGGGCGAGGACGTCGATGTCGAGACCGGGTGGCGTCGGCAGCGCTTCCGGCAGCATGCTCGACGCACGTGGCCGTCTGAGCAGTGCTTTCACTCGCGCAACCAACTCGCGGGGGCCGAAGGGTTTGACCACGTAGTCGTCTGCGCCAGCCGCCAGCCCGGTCACCTTGTCCGACTCGTCACCGCGGGCGGAGAGCATCAGGACGTACGCGTCGGAAAACGTGCGGATCCGCCGGCAGACTTCCAGACCGTCGAAGCCCGGGAGCATCAGGTCGAGCACGATCAGTGCGGGCTCGAATTCGCGGACCGCACGTACCGCGCTCGGACCGTCGTGTGCGATCCGAACAGTGAAGCCCTCTCGGCTCAGGTAGTTGGAGACAACCTTCGCGAGCGCAGGTTCGTCGTCGACAACGAGTACGCGCCCAGGCTCTTCGCTCGGTCGTAGTTCGGCGCTCATCAGTCCGAGGCTAGTCGACTGCGCCGCCTTGTTGCCGCCGCCTGATGGTTTCGTTCGACTGTGAAGATTCGATGAAGGAACATCGTATGGGCCGGTTCTCGGGCCTCTCGGCGGCCTCGCGCCGGTAGTCTGGCAATTGTGCAGTAGCGCCCACAGTGATCAAAACAGTTGTGGGGCAATGTATATCGAATCAATTTCTGGGAGTGGAAAACATGTCTTCGACGTTCAAGCGGAGCGCCGCGCGGTTCGTTCCAGCGGTGGCAGCGGCAGCACTGTTGATTGCCGGATGTTCGGACAACTCCGGGGAGAGTGTCACCCATTCTTCCGAAACAACCAGCGTCGCAGCACAGTCGGCGATTCCGGAGGGTGTCAATGCAGCCGACATCGAGTTCCTCGAAGGGATGTACCCGCATCACGCGCAGGCATTGGACATGGCCCGGATGGTGGAAGGCCGAACCGACAATGCCGAACTTCTCTCTCTTGCAGCGCAGATAGAGGCAGCGCAAGGCCCGGAGATGGCTCAGATGACCGAACTGCTGACGAAGTGGGGACGCCCCGACCCTGCGTCGAGTTCGATGGAAGGAATGGATGATTCGGCGCACGCGGGTCACGGCGTCGGGATGGCCGACATGCCGGGCATGATGTCGGCCGAAGACATGACGGCTCTCACCGACGCCAGCGGCGCGGAGTTCGACAAGATGTGGCTGACGATGATGATCGAGCACCACAAGGGCGCCATCACCATGTCCCAGACCGAAATCGACAACGGGCTCGACCCCTCGGCGGAGGCGATGGCAGAAGCGATCATCGCTGGTCAGCAGGCAGAAATCACTCAGATGGAAGCGATGTTGCAGGGCAGCTGAACGGGAGACCTTGGCCGCGTGACCTTGCTCGGGTGACTGCCTGGGCATACGTTCGAGGCTGATGGCTTGACTGGTGCTGTGCTGCAATCACACGCGAGGGGATGACCGCCACATGGATCACAGTCAGATGGACCACGGCCAGATGGACCGCGGCCAAATGGAGCATGGGGCACACGGTGGTCACGGGGATCACGTCGCACAGTTCCGGAAATTGTTCGCGGTCATGCTGGTCATCGCAGTTCCGGTTGTTGCGGCAGACGCGATGTTCGCTGATCTTGTCGGGTACACCTTGCCGGAAAACTCTCTGGTGGAATGGATCTCACCGGTACTCGGCACGGTGATGTACTTCTGGGGCGGTAGGCCGTTCCTCACCGGTGGCGTGTCCGAAATCCGTTCTCGGCAACCGGGAATGATGCTGTTGATCGCGCTCGCGATCACGGTGGCCTTCTTCGCCTCGTGGGCTGCGAGTCTGCACTGGGTGGATCACACTCTCGATTTCTGGTGGGAACTCGCGCTTCTGATCGTGATCATGTTGTTGGGCCACTGGATCGAGATGCGTTCGCTCAGTCAGACCTCGAGCGCCTTGGATTCGCTTGCCGCGTTGCTGCCCGACGAGGCGGAACGGGTGGTGGGTGATTCGGTGGAAACCGTGCCCACCGCAGCTCTGGTCACCGGTGACCTGGTGATAGTTCGTCCCGGCGCCCGCGTTCCCTCGGACGGAACGGTGGTCGAGGGCAGTGCCGACATGGACGAATCCATGATCACAGGCGAGTCGAAGACAGTTCGGCGCACTGTCGGTGACCAGGTGGTGGCCGGCACCGTAGCCACCGACTCGGCGCTGCGGCTGCGAGTCACCGCGGTGGGCGAAGACACCGCGCTCGCCGGTATCCGTCGCCTGGTCGAGCAGGCACAGAATTCGTCGAGTCGTGCCCAGGTGTTGGCGGACAAGGCCGCTGCCCTGCTGTTCTGGTACGCACTCGGCGCGGCAGTGTTGACCGCGATTGCCTGGAGCATCTGGGGCACACCGGAAAGCGCAGTGACCCGTACGATCACCGTTCTGGTGATCGCCTGCCCGCACGCGCTCGGGCTGGCGATTCCACTGGTCGTGTCGATCGCGACCGAACGGGCGGCTCGGGCTGGGATTCTGATCACGGACCGCATGGCCCTCGAGGCGATGCGCAACGTAGACACCGTTCTCTTCGACAAGACCGGCACTCTCACCAAGGGGGAGCCGGCAGTGGTCGGTGTGCGCGGTGTCGACGGGTATGCCGATGACGAAGTTCTCGGCGCTGCCGCTGCCGTCGAATTCGACAGTGAACATCCACTCGGACGAGCCGTGGTCGCAGCGGCGCGGGAGTTGTCACTCGAATTCACTGCGGGTTCGGACTTTCAGGCGCACAACGGGATCGGGGTTGCGGCGGACGTCGACGGTGCGCGCGTAGGCGTCGGCGGACCGGGGATGTTGAGATCGGTCGGTGCCACGCCGATCCCGGGGACCGAAGAGTGGCTCAGCGACGGGTCGACGGTTCTGCACGTGGTGCGTGACGAGAAGGTGATCGGTGCATTGGCATTGGCCGACGAGATTCGCCCGGAATCAGCATTGGCTGTCGACGCCCTCCACGCTCGCGGTGTGCGCGTGGCCATGGTCACCGGAGACGCGGAGGCCGTGGCACATTCGGTTGCCCGCACGCTCGGGATCGACGAGGTCTTCGCCGAGGTGCTTCCGCAGGACAAGGGGGCGCAGGTATCTCGGCTTCAGGCTGCGGGCCACCGCGTGGCGATGGTCGGTGACGGGGTCAACGATGCGCCGGCGCTCGCCCAGGCGGATGTGGGCATCGCGATCGGTGCCGGAACGGACGTGGCGATCGCGTCGGCGGGAGTTGTTCTGGCCAGCGATGATCCACGATCGGTGAGCTCGGTCATCGAGCTGTCCCGCGCCACCTACCGGAAGATGGTCCAGAACCTCTGGTGGGCAGCGGGATACAACGCGATCTCGGTTCCCCTCGCTGCGGGAGTGCTGGCGCCCGTCGGGTTCGTGCTGCCGATGGAGGTCGGAGCAATCCTGATGTCGGTGTCCACCGTGGTAGTTGCCGCGAATGCGCAGTTGCTGCGGCGCTTGGACTTGCGGCAACCCCCGGTGACCGCCCTCGAGTCGAAAGTGCTCACACCTCAGTAGCGGTCGGGTGCTAGCCGGACTACTGACGGCCCAGAAACGGAATGAGCGCACGCAGCACAGCTTCGGAGTCCGCGACTGCGCTCGCATGATCAGCGCCCTCGATCACGGTCAAGGCACTGTCCGGAATCATCGACGCGAGATGTTCGGTATCCGGTAGGCGCTCGCGATCTCTCGATCCGACGAACAACAAAGTCGGCGTGGTGATCCGTTGAAGCACCGCGTCGTCGATGCCCTTCTCCTTCTCCGCTCGCCGCATGTATGCCGCGAGTGCTAGTGCGTCGTTGATTCGAAACGCGGTCGCAGTCTGGGGATCCACCGGTTTTCCGCGCCGAGCGCCCCAACCGGACAGGAACCCTTCGATACCGCCGCTTTCGAGTGCGTCGATGCAACCGGGAAAGAACAATGCGTCGAACGCACCCGTCATCGGTCGGCTGCTACCGCCCCCGACCGTCAACGACCGCACCCGTTCGGAGTGCTCTACGGCCAGTGACATCACCGAACGCCCGCCGAAGGAGTATCCGAGGACGTGAGCCGGTTCGAACGGAGACTCCGTATCGAGGATTTCCAGAAGGTCAGCGACCACCAGATCCATTGCATACGAATCGGAGTCGTGCGGCTTGTCGCTGCGTCCGTGACCCCGCATGTCGACGAGGATCAGACGGTACCGGTCCTGGAGTGCCTTGACGTACCCGAAGCCACGCCAGATGGAGCGCGACAACGCCGTGCCGTGCACCATCAACAGGGGTGGGCCATCGCCCACGATCTGATAGGCGATTCGCGCACCGTCCACCGGGTTTCTCACGTCGTGCAACACCCGTCCAGTATGGGTGTCAGTTACTACGCACGTGAACTCGAGTAGTCGTCCGGACCCATTCGACGGATGCCGTGGACTTTCACGAACAGTCGGGCCATCAACTCGGCTCCCTCAGAGCTACCGGTCACTGCCCGGCGGGGCAGTACCCACTGTTCCAAGCAGTGCATCGGTGAAGGGGTCTGAAGTGCTGACGCCTGCGGCTATGCCCCGAATCAGAGCCTCGAAATCAGCGGCGACGATGGTGACCTCCTCGAACTCCGGCTCTCCCCCACGGACAACCTGACCGCCCGGTGCGAGCGCCAAGTACTCGTACCCATTGCGTACCGACATCAGGACGGGGAGGTGAGTGGACCAGAAGGCGTTGATCGCCGCGCGCTCAGCCGGCCCGGAAGCGACCGCCAGGCTCTCGTGCCGGAACGCATTCCAAGGAAACGCCTCATCGCTGACGCCAACTCCACCGGCATAGTTCTCCGCCGAGAGAAACCACACCTGGTCGTCGGAACTGGCAAGTACGGAGAACGAACTCGCCCACACGATGAGTTGGTCACAACCGCCGACCAGTGGTTGCGGAACTGGGGCAGAGGCCGATCGAGTAGGTTCTTCGCGAACCCAACCTGCGAGCGACAGCGCAGCGGTTGCGTCGAGGTGAAGGTACATCGCCCCACGGTAGGCCAGACCATCAAGCACCGTTGGCGCCGGTCGGAAACATTCGTTTCTCGGCCGGCGCTGATTCCCGCCCTCGGGAAGGGTGCACCGCGACAACCGTCGGCCTACTCGGGATCGATGTCTCGAATACCAGTCTCGTCCATGCTGATCCACCGCGTTAGGCCGATGTCGTGCAGGAACGGCAGATCGTGACTTACCACCACCATGGCACCGCGGAAATCGGAAAGTGCCTGCGTGAGGTGAGCGAGACTCGGTAGGTCCAGGTTGTTGGTCGGCTCGTCGAGAAGAAGCAGCTGGGGCGCGGGTTCGGCCAGAAGGATCGTCGCTAACGCCGCGCGCAATCGTTCACCGCCGGAGAGCGCAGAAGCCAACACGTCGGAATCCGTTCCCCGGAAAAGGAACCGTGCCAACTGCCCACGAATTTCCTCGGCTGTTGCATGTGGCGCGGCCAAAGCGACGTTGTCTGCCACCGAGAGATCCTCGTCGAACACGTCGAGACGTTGGGGGAGCGCACGAGAGGCTACGAACGGAGCCGACGCAGTGAGTGCATCGAGCAACGTTGTCTTGCCGATTCCGTTGCGTCCCAGTAGCGCAATCCGCTCCGGCCCGGTGATCTGGAGCGATACCCCTTGGCCGCTTCGCAACGTCACCTCGTCGAGCCGCGCAACCTGCTGCCCCGGATGAACCTCTGTAGCAGGAAGGTCCAGGCGGATCTCGCGATCGTCTCGAAGGAGTTCCTCTGCCTCCGACAGGGCGGACTTGGCCTCGTCCACCTTCCCGATATGGTTGAGGGCCAGCTTTCCGGCCGAAACTTGGGCTTGGCGTTTTCGTTCCTGCGCGATAATCAGTGGCACCCGCTTGTTCTCGAACATCTTCTGCCCATAGCGCTTACGTCGGTCCAGTTTTGTTCGAGCGTCGATCAGCTCGCGGCTCTGCTTCGCCAGATCGGCCTTGGCGTCGCGAACGGTGGCGAGTGCGTTTTCCTGCTCAGCGGTCACGACCTCCTGGTAGTGCGAGTAGTTGCCGCCGAACACGCGTAGATCCCCCCGACGTAGTTCGATCGTGTACTCCGCGGTGTCGAGCAGTTCCCGGTCGTGGCTGACGATCAGCACGGTTCCCGGAAACTGTTGGACTGCAGCATGAACTCGTGATCGAGCGTCGCGGTCCAGGTTGTTGGTCGGCTCGTCCAGGAGCAGTACCTGTGGATTCTTCAGCAGCGTTGCGGTCAGGCCGAGTAGGACGGTCTCTCCGCCGGAGAGGGTACCGACAGTTCGGCTCAATGCTGCGGTATCCGGAACCACCTTCTCGAGGCCGAGTCGATGCAAGGTGGAGAGAGCGCTCTCCTCGATATCCCAATTGTTGTCCACGAGTGCAAAATCGGACTCGGATCCGTCTCCGGTTTCGATGCGGTGCAATGCGTTTCGTAGTTCGTGGATACCGAGGATATCGTCCACTCGAACACTCGGATCGAGTGTGATGTCCTGACGGAGGTAGCCGACCTCGCCGGAAGCGGTCACGGATCCGGATTCCGGTGAGAGCTCTCCCGCGATCAGTCGCAGCAGAGTTGACTTTCCCGACCCGTTAAGTCCCACGAGACCGACACGGCCACTGGGGAATACAAAATTGGTGCGGGAAAAGACTGATTCGCCGTCCGGCCAGATGAAGGTGAGATCCGAGAGCGACAGAGAAGAATGGGTATGGGTCATGAGTACTCCAGAGGGTGCTTGGACTGTGCGCCCGGCTCAGCAACGGCTGATGGGTGCGAGTGCCTTCGCGTAATGAACCTCTAGAGGAGCAACGGCCCGTTTCCTGTTCTGTCGGGAATGATTCGTCCTCCAGGTTAACGCGGCCGACCTGGCGGTGCAATGGGTTATTCGGGCCCGATTCCTTGTGATCTTGACAATAGTCAACCGCATCGGCATTGTTACGGCTGCCAGATGATATGGCTGCCATACTAAATATTCGCGCAAGCATCAGGGAGGAAATCATGGCCGTAGAGGTACTCGAGTTGCATCACATCGGGTTGGGGATGGGGAATGACATCGCCGACCGAACCCGCGACTACTACCGGGACGTTCTCAACCTGACCCAGGATGCGGGACGCTGGCAGATTCCCGGGATTCATGGCTACTTCCTCGATATTCCGAGTGACGTGCAGATCCATCTTCTCGGTAGTGACGGGCCTTCGCCCTACAGCAAAGGGCCAGGCAAGGATCCGGTGGAAAACCACATAGCGCTCGCGGTCGCTGACATCGGCGCCGCCGAACGCGAACTGGAGCAGCTCGGTGTGGAGTACTTTGCGCTGGACAATGTCGCCTCGCCGGACCTCAAGCAGTTGTTCGTGCGCGATCCGGCCGGCAACCTCGTCGAACTCCATCAGGTCGGATTGTGCAGATGCCGTAAGAGCCTCCGCGCGCAGCCCGCGGCCGGTTCGAACGAATGATCTTCGACGTGGGGGAGATGGCGCAGAAGTCCCGCTACAACCTCCTTGCCTCCCTCGTCGTTCCGAGGCCGATAGCCTGGATCACAACGGTGGACGCCAGAGGCGTGGTGAACGCTGCACCGTTCTCGTTCTTCAATCTGATGTCGGGGACTCCGCCGCTCGTGTGCATCGGAATCGGCGCTCGCGAGGGAATTCCGAAGGATACTGCTCGAAACATCGGTAACACAGGTGAGTTCGTGATCAATCTCGTGGACCTGGAGTCGGTCGAGAGTATGAATGTCACCGCCGCAGACTATCCATCCGCGGTAGACGAAACGGCTGTCGCAGGTCTCGAGGTGGTAGCTTCGCGCAGCGTCGCGCCACCCCGGTTGGCAAGAGCGCCGGTGTCGTTGGAATGCGTGGAACAACAGACTCTGTCGATCGGCTACGGGCGATCGATCGTGGTCGGCGAGATCGTGACCGCACATGTGGACGACCGACACGTGTTGGATCCGAATCGAGGGCATATCGACGGTGCTTCGCTCGATCTTGTGGGGCGAATGCACGGTGGCGGTTGGTACACAACCACTTCCGAACCGTTCAGGCTTGCCAGGACCGATCAGCCTTCCGTCGTGTCCGGATCTTTGAAATGAGTCCACCACTTGCCGAGGATTCGGCCGAGGTCTTTTCTGTCGCGGTCGGAGAGAGGGGCGAGGAGGTTACGGCAAGCCTCTTCGAACGCGGGAACCGTCTGCGCGACAGTGCCTTTCCCCGTATCGGTGATCTGGATGGGAGTGGACCGGCGGTCAGTCCCGGCCCTCGTGCGCTCGACGAACTCGCGCTTCTCGAGCCAGTCGAGTACGCCGGTCGCGCTGGCCCGGGAGATCCCGAAGTAATCCGAGATGCCGCTCGGCGTCTGCCGCATGTACGGCTCGTCTGTGTCACTGATCGCCTGGGCAGCAAAGATGAGCAGGACGTCGAGCTTTCGTTCGGAGATTTCGAAAGGTTCGAGGCTCTGGTTCACCGAACCGATGATGTCGTCGGCCAGCCACAGCGCGAGCAGGCCGAGCCGAGCAGCGGCAGGGTCTTCGGCAGTTCCGAATTGGTCGAACATTGCCAGAACGGGTTCCATAGCTTCGTCAGCGGTCCGTCTGCTGCGCCCGGCATTTTTTCCCGCTGTGCCGTGTCGATCGGCATTTTTCCCCGTCGCTTCCACGAATCGAGCTTACAAGTCTGCCCGCCGCCGTTGGCAATGCGGCGCAAGTGTCTCGCGCGCGGATTGCTGCCCTCACCTCACCCAGAAATTCGACAGCAGGAGCGTCATGCTGACTGATCTTCAAATACGGACCGCCGCCGAAGAACTCGACCAAGCAGAGTTTTCCGGTGTGCAGGTCGGTCAACTTTCCCTCGGATATCCGAACATGGGCCTCGACGATGCCTATGCCATCCAGACCGCGTGGGTCGCGAGGAAGCTTGCCCGAGGGAGGTCGATCATCGGGCACAAGATCGGACTCACTTCGAAGGTGATGCAGCGGGCGTCGAACATCACCGAACCGGATCACGGTGTGCTGCTCGACGACATGCTCTTCGCCGACGGTTCCGAAATACCGCACGGGCGCTTCATCGTTCCGCGGGTGGAGGTGGAGTTGGCGTTTGTCCTCGACCGCGACCTCAGTGGTCCCGGCGTCACTCTCTACGACGTGCTCGACGCGACGCGGTATGTCGTTCCGGCCGTGGAGATCATCGATGCGCGGATCGTGCAGGTCGACCCGGGGTCAGGTCGAACACGAACCGTCTTCGACACCATCTCGGACAATGCGGCGAACGCCGGAATCATTCTCGGTGGGCGTCCGGTGGCGCCCGACGAGACAGATCTGCGATGGGTGTCTGCGCTCTGCTATCGAAATGCAGTCGTCGAGGAAAGCGGAGTAGCCGCCGCGGTCCTGAATCATCCGGCCATCGGTGTTGCCTGGCTTGCGAACAAACTCGGGTTGCTCGGTGTCGGACTGAAAGCCGGCCACGTGATTCTCGCCGGCTCGTTCACTCGTCCGATCCAGGCGCAGGCAGGGGACACCTTTCACATCGACTACGGCGCGCTCGGCACTGTCTCGTGTCGGTTCGCTGAAACCGGATAGAGGAACAATGACATCCAAGCCGTTCAAGGTAACGCTTCGGTCCGATGCTGCTCCGGCCCTTGGCTTGTGGCTCGGGCTCGGGGAAGCGGTCACGGCCGAGATATGCGCCGGGGCCGGGTTCGACTGGGTGCTGATCGACTCGGAGCACGGTCCGAACGACCTCCGGTCGGTGGCGGATCAATTGCGAGCTGTTGCAGCTGATCCGGTGGAACCGATCGTGCGCCCGCCCAGTACCGACGCGGTCGCTGTCAAGAGACTCCTGGACATCGGCGCGAGAACACTGCTGCTTCCGATGGTCGAATCCGGTTCAGCGGCGAGGGATGCCGTTGCCGCAACACGATATCCGCCGTTCGGGAACCGCGGCGTCGGTAGCGCCCTCGCTCGTGCCTCGCGATGGAACAGAGATGTCGGTTACCTCGAAAACTCAGCGGACGGAATCACTCTCATCGCGCAGATCGAAACCCCCGACGCGGTGGCGAACATCGGCGACATTGCAGGCACGGCCGGTATCGACGCTGTCTTCGTGGGACTGTCGGACCTCGCTGCGACGTCGGGTCATCTCGGACAACCGCTGCATCCGCAGGTGCAGGAGGCATTCCGATTCGTGGTGGACGAGTGCACACGAATCGGAGTCCCGGTCGGAACTTTGGCGGGTTCGGACGCCGCGGCCGACCTTGCGATAGGTCTCGGTTGTCGATTCGTGGCCATCGGGACCGACGTCTCGCTGCTGGTCCGAGGCTGCGAAACCTTGTTGGAAAGGTATCGCGCTCCGAAATCTACTCGTGGAGCTGAAGTCTCGGTCTATTGAAGATCACTCGGTCCTCAGATTTTCGGACCCTCGGATCGGAGATCGTCGACCTTCGACATCGCTTCGCGGAGTTCAGTGAGCCACTGTTCGCTGTGCTTGCCCGCCAACCGAACTGTCCACATGAGGGCATCCGCGCGCGAACGAGCAACACCCGCGTCCACCAGAGTGTCGAGAACCTTGCGTTCGGGCTGACGTAGCCGTGTCATCACCGGGACCGCGAGATGTGTGAACAGGACGGTCTTTTCGTCCAGGCGTACGCCCCAGGCGACCTTGCGTCCGTAGCGAGCCTCGGCCTCGTCGGCGATGCGCATCCGGTCGGCGCGCGTGGTTTCGCGAAAGCGCGAGATCCTTCCGTCCGTGGCTGCCTCGCCGCCGTCGACTGCCGGGAGTTCACCGATCACGACGATTTCTTCGCGGTCGACCTGGACGTCGGCGGTGCCGGTGAACCAATCGTCGGGAAGTCGACCGGCAAACCAGTCGGACGCATCGCTCGCGTCGGGAACCGATGCTTGTTGCCAACCTCCGGGACGGCCGAACCTGCGGTCGCCGGAGCCTTGTGAGTTCTTCATGGCGTTCTCCTCGGAAAGCTGGTGGAGCCTGATGTGCACTTGTTGATTGCACTGATTACATGATTACACCGATAGTCGAACTGGCGCCACAAATTCGGGCATGATCGAAGTCGTGCGCCTTTCACACGCTCGTCAGAGCTTTCGAATTTTCCGTCGTCCCGTGGCTGCCGTAGCTCTGGGGGTGTTGGCAGCAGGATCCGTCGTTGCCTGCAGTTCTGGCCCTGACCAGCCGAAATCAGTGGCAGAGGAGTTCGCGTCCGCGCTCACCGCGGATGACGTGCAAGCGGCGGCAGCCCTCACCACCGACCCGGCGGCGGCGTCGACTGCAATTTCGGCCCTGATCGACGGACTGGGCAAGGACGAGGGAACGTTCACCGTCTCCGACGCCGCCGAGTCCGGAGATTCCGCGGGAACATTCACGCTCGACGCGGCGTGGAAGTTCGGCGAAGGTCAGGACTGGAACTACTCGACGCAGGGAAACGCGTCGAAAAGCGGTGACAACTGGCTGATCCAGTGGGACCCGGCACTGCTCGCTCCGGACCTGACCGCTTCGACCACGCTGCGCTACACACCTACGACAGGCGCGCCGCCGTCGGTGCTGGACGCTGCGGGTCAGCCGATCATGGAGCAGCAGGTAGTGACGCTGGTCAATCTCGATTCCGCTGCCGTTCCCCCGGTGGACACGGCCGCGGTCGCCGCCCTGCTCTCGCCCGTCGCTCCGACGATCACGGCGGCATCTCTGAGCGGCGACCTTGCGTCGGCAAGCGGGAAGCCGGTCACCGCAATCACTTTGCGTGCCGAGGATCTTGCACCCATCGAAGAGCGGTTGGCGGCGATTCCCGGAGTGAGCTTGGCGCCACAAGCGCGATTGCTCTCGGTGGACAAAGCGTTGGCGTCGCCGACGTTCAGCGGGCTCTCCGACCTCTGGCAGGAGGGACAGGACAAATCCGCAGGCTGGGCGGTACAGCAGGTGAAGCAGAACGGAACCGTGACCACCGTCGCCGGCCAAGACGGGCCCGTTGCTCCGAATATCGCGACGACCATCGACCGACCGCTGCAACTCGCGGCCGAGAACGCACTGGCCGGGGTGACGCAACAGGCGGCGATCGTTGCGCTGCAGCCGTCGACCGGAGCGGTGTTGGCGGTGGCCCAGAACGCCCCCGCAGACGCACAGGGCCCGATCGCGTTGACCGGCCTGTACCCACCGGGCTCGACGTTCAAGACAGTGACGACGTCCGCGGCCCTGCAAGCCGGCGTCGCTACACCGGACACAGTTCTGCCGTGCCCGGGTACCGAGAACATCGAAGGGCGTCAGATCCCCAACGACGACGAGTTCGACCTCGGATCGGTCCCGCTGCACACGGCATTCGCGAAGTCGTGCAACACCACCATGGCGAGGATGGCCGTCGGTCTGCCTGCGGATGCCCTGCACAATGCGGGATTGCAGTTCGGGCTCGGCGTCGACTACGTGACCCCCGGGCTCACGACGGTGACGGGCAACGTCCCCGACGCGAACACTCCCGCCGAGCGCGTCGAGTCCGCGATCGGCCAGGGCACCGTGACCGCCACGCCTTTCGGGATGGCACTGGTGGCGGCCTCGATCGCCAACGGAACGACACCCGCGCCGATGTTGGTCAAGGGACAGGCCGGCGTGGCGGATCAGACCGTCGCACCTGCTCCCGCGGAAGTGACCGAACAGTTGCGGGTGATGATGCGCGAGACCGTCACGGGCGGTACGGCGACGTCGTTGCAGGACATCTCGGGGCTTCTCGGCAAGACCGGTACGGCCGAAACGGAGGGTGGCCCAGCGCATGGGTGGTTTGTCGGAATCAAAGGAGATCTCGCATTTGCGGTGTTCATCGCCGGCGCGGACAGCTCTTCGCCTGCAGTGCAGGTAGCGGGTACTTTTCTGCGCTGAAACCTGTTTTCCGTTGCAGTTGGATCACGCCGTCGTAGCTCAACCGTGACACGTTCGTAGGCATCCCGTGCTTGTTACTCATGTGACAGAAGTAAAGAGTTACATGCATGGGGCCCGGAGGACAGCACAACCGTCGTGGAAAATATGTCGTTGCGTCGATAACTGCTGTCGTACTGACAGTGGCGCTCGCGTCGTGTGTCATCGGTGGAGAGAAGAAATCCGATGCCGCCTCGGTGGTGGAGGACTTCGTCACCGCCCTCAACAACCACGACGCCGAAGCTGCCGCGGCGCTCACGTCGTACCCCAACGCGGCGCGACCGTCGATCCAGCAGATGTTCGACGGACTGGCCGCCAAGTCCTCCGACTTCGACGTTGCCCAAGTCATGGATCTGGGTAGCGACTCCGGACTCTTCACCCTCGACGCCTCCTGGAACTTCGGTGAAGGCAAGGACTGGAGCTACCAGTCGCAGGGTGAGGTTCGCGATCTGTCCGTCGGCTGGCGTGTGTCCTGGGACCCGTCGGTCCTCGTTCCCGACCTCGGCAACGGTCGCACCGTCTCGTACACCCGTACGGACGCAGCGCCGCCGAAGGTCGTCGACAGCACCGGCACCCTGCTCATGAACGAGCAGACCATCAACGCGATCACTCTCGACCCGGCCGCCATGCCGGACCCCGTCGACACCACCCGTCGCCTCGCCACGGTCCTCGAACCTGTCGCGCCGTTGGTCACCTCGGAGTCGATGCTGGCCGACCTCGCCGCCAACCCCGGCAAGCCCGTCACCGCCGTACTGCTCCGCGATCCGGACTACGCCTACCTGGAAAGCGATTTTGCGATCCCCGGCGTCGTCGTGGTCAAGACACCCAAGCTGATCGCCTCCGACCGTCGCATCAACTCACCGTTGCTCGATCCGCTGCGAACCGTGTGGCAGGCCAATCGCGACGCCACCGCCGGCTGGGCGGTCAACCTGGTCGAGTCCAACGGGTTCCCGATCAAGCAGGCCGGCTTCCAGGGACCTCCCGGCCCCGACGTGGCCGCGACTCTCGACTCGCACGCTCAACTTGCCGCGATCGAAGCCGTCGTCAGTGCGGGTACTCCTGCCGCCATCGTCGCGATCCGCCCGTCGGACGGCGCCATTCTGGCTGCAGCACAGAACAATCAGGCCATCGAACAGGGGCCCATCGCCTTCACCGGGTTGCGCCCGGCCGGCGGCGCCCTCGATCTGGTCCGTCTCGCATCGTCGATGCAGAACGGCGTCGACCCCGGAGCGGTGTCAGCCGAGCAGTTGGCCGACACCGGGCAGCAACTCGGACTCGGCAACGGCTTCCACATTCAGGGACTCGAACAGCAGACTGCAGTGCTGGCCGCGAACCGCCCCGGCGTGGACCAGGCGATGAACAACGTCATGGCCAACAAGACGTCCGACAACTCGGGTGCGCCGACGGTGACTCCATTCGGGATGGCGATGCTGGCGGCGTCGATCGCCCGCGGTAGCGCCCCGCTTCCGATGATGGTCTTCGGACAACCAGCTACCGCCGACGTCGCCCCGACGGCATTGCCCGGCGACGTGAACAATCGTCTGCGCGACGCCATGCGAGGGGCCGGCGGACTGGCCGGGTACCCGGACATGATGGCGGCCGGTGCGGCGAGCGGTGACGATCGCTGGTTCTACGGATCACGCGGAGACTTCGCGTTCGCGGTGTTCGTCGCAGACGCCGACGGCGGCGATCGAGCAATGCAGATGACGGACAAGCTCTTCCAGGAACTCGGCAAGCCTGCCGACAAGTAGTACCGGGCACCGCGAGTAGATTCCTGGTTCGTGAACCTGCTCGATTTCCTTTTCCTCGTCGTAGCGGGATTCTTCAGCGGTCTTGTCGGTTTTGTCACTGGTCTTGCATCGATCGTCTCGTATCCGGCGTTGCTGAGCGTCGGGCTCTCACCGGTCAGCGCGAACATGACCAATACCGTTGCGTTGGTGGCCGTCGGCGTCGGAGCATTGGCGAACTCGTCACGCGAAGTTGCCGATACCGGTCCGAAACTTGTTCGCTGGGCTCTCTATTCGGCGGCCGGCGGCATTGTCGGTGCCCTGATTCTATGGCTGGCACCGGAAGGCTCTTTCGAATCCGTTGTGCCCGCGATGGTTGTGTTCGCCTCGCTCGCGCTGCTACTGCAACCGAAGATTCGTGAGCTGGCCGGCGGCGGCGACCGTCCCGGAATCTACTCGGCAGCACTGTTTGCCGTCGCGGTTTACGGTGGCTATTTCGGCGCCGGCGCCGGTGTCATCTTCCTGGCCGCGACGCTCATCCTGACCTCCGAAACGGTCTGGCGTGCAACGATCCTGAAGAGCTTCTTTCTCGGCATCGCCAATCTTGTAGCCGCGCTCATCTTCGCCTTCTCCGGACAGGTGCACTGGGTGGCCGCGTTGGCGATGGCGCTCGGCGCGTTGGCCGGAGGCTGGTGCGGGCCACCCGTCGTCAAGAAAATCCCGCCATCGGTACTGCGTGTGGCAGTAGCGATAGCGGGATTCGTGCTGGCTGTGTGGTTGTGGGTGAAGTGAGACTGTCTAATTCACGCCCTGCATCAGCTTCTTGATCCACGGCGAGGCGAGAGCAAGAATCACTCCGATTCCGATCGACGAGAAACCGATGATCAGGAAGAACGGGCGACTGTCGTCGATGTCGAAGTAGCCGGCCAAGGTCCCTGCCATCGAAGAACCCAAAGCAACGGACAGGAAGAACAACGCCACCATCTGGGTGTGGAAATGCTCGGGCGCGAGTTTGGTTGCAAGGGAAAGGCCGACGGGGGAGAGGAAGAGTTCTGCGAAGGTGAAGAGTAGAAGCACTCCGGCAAGTCCGAGCAGCGGTGCGCTGTTCGGTCCGCCGCCGGTGATCGGGATGAATGCCAGGAACGCCAGACCCATCGTGCCGGTACCGAGCGCGAATTTGATCGGCGACGACGGCTGACGGTCACCGAGTTTGGTCCACATGGCCGCAAACACACCGGCAAAGATGATGATGAAGACCGGGTTGATCGACTGCACCCACGTCGGCGGGAAGTCCCAACCGAAGAGATTGCGGTCCAGGAGTTTGTCGGAGATCACCGGCACAGTGGTGAACTGCTGCTGAAACAGCGACCAGAAGGCCGCACTCGCGATGAACATCGGGATGAACGCAAAGACCCGACTGCGTTCGACCTTGGTCACCTTCTTGCTGGTAAGCATGAGGAGGAAGTAGCCGACCGACGCGATGATCGTGAGTCCGACGACCACGTCGGACATGTTGTCGGCCGTGATCAAACCGGTGATCGAGGCGACCGCGACGACGACGATCGCAGCAATGCCGATACCGATGTAGAGAGCGCGCTTGTCCGCGGGCAACGGGTTGCCGGGCTCGGCTCCGATTCCGTGAAGATGCTTGCGGCCCAGCGTGTACTGGATCAAACCGAGCGCCATACCGACGGCCGCGAGAGCAAAACCGGCATGGAATCCCCAGGCGTCCTGGACGGCACCGGTGAGCAGCGGACCGACAAGCCCGCCGATGTTGATGCCCATGTAGAAGATGGAGAATCCGGCGTCGCGGCGGACATCCTTTTCGGAATAGAGATCTCCGACCAATGAGGTCGCATTGGCCTTGAGACCACCACTGCCGAAGGCAACCATGACCAGGCCGACACCCACACCCCACATGCCGGGGAGAACCGACAGTGCGATGTGGCCGGCCATCACCAGCGAAGCGCTGTAGAAGAGGGTGCGCTCGGAGCCGAGAAGTCGGTCGGCCACCCACGCGCCGAGAATCGTCGACAGGTAGACGGTGCCGCCGTAGGCGCCGACGATGCTGGTCGCTGCCGCCTGGCTGATGCCGAGGCCGCCGTCACTGACGCTGTAATACAGGTAGTAGATGAGGATGCCTTGCATCCCGTAGAAGGAGAATCTCTCCCACATCTCGACGCCGAACAGGTTCGCCAGCGCAAACGGCTGTCCGAAGAACCCTCGGTCTTCCTTTTCGCTACGTTCGACGGGCTCCGTAGTGTTGCTCATCCGAAAAGTGTCCTACGTCCTCGGGCATTTCGGGTGGTTCCGAGCCGTGGAATTTGGTTACGACTTGGTGCGAATCCTCGCTACCAGCGGCGCGAGTGCACGCCAGCCGAGCAGGAACGCGCCGAGGACCAGCGTCGCGACGACGATGAAGCTGAACTGCGTGCCTTGACCGCTCAGCACTCGCAGGACCATGCCGATGACGACGGCGCCGAGCCAAACGGCAATGCCGGTGGGGAGCAGGAGAACGGGGTTGAACTTGTCGCGGTACAGCGCGAACGTGGCAGCCCATCCGATCACCAGGCCGGTCAGGAACGGCCAGGACGTCTTCGCGAGACCGGCGAGCGCATTGGCTTCTTCGTGGGTACGGCGCCCTATCGCGCAGAAGATTATGACAAGAATGGCGTCGATCAGCAGGAATGGTGCGTACTTCTTCACGCTCACACCATACGACTGTGCGCCTTTATTAACCGCGGGCGGTTAATAAAGGCGCACAGGGTTGTTAGGCCTGGAGGCCGGCTTCGATCTCGAGGGTGATCGTGATCTTGTCGCCGACAACTGCTCCGCCGCCTTCGAGGGGCATCTCGATGGAGATGTCGAAGTCCTTGCGGTTGATGACGGTGGTGGCTTCGAATCCGGCGACTGGGCCCTGGCCCATGCCCGGGTTGACGCCGTTGAACTCGAGGTTCAGCTCGACCTCGCGGGTGACGCCGTGGAGCGTGAAGTCGCCGGCGAGGACGAAGTCGCTGCCCTTGGAGCGCACTGCGGTGGACTTGAAGGTTGCCTTCGGGAACTTCTCGACGTCGAAGAAGTCAGCGGACTTGATGTGGCCGTCGCGCTGCTCGTTCTTGGTGTTGATGGAGTCCACGGAAATCTCGGCCTCGACGGCAGGGGTTCCGTCTTCGGCAACGGTGATCGTTCCCGAGAACTCGTCGAACGTTCCACGAACCTTGGAAACCATGAGGTGGCGAACCGAGAATCCGACGGTGGAGTGGACAGTGTCGATGACCCAGGTTCCGGCGGTCAATGTGGGCAAGGTTGCGGTGGTCATGGAAGCTCCTGAAGAAGTAGTTGAATGTTCAAGTTCTTGTAGCTTCAACTATGGACCCCTGGAAATCCTTCCGCAAGATCATGTGAGCTGCATCACAGTGCGTGTGCTAGCGGCATAGACCGCGTGCAGCGCCGACGCCGTCACCGACTGGTGCACCGCAATGCCCCAGCGTCCTTCACCGTTCACCACGCACTCTGCAATGGTGACGGCCGAATTCGCACTCCCGGAAGATTTCGGGTTGCGGGGCAGTGAATGCTGGGTGAGCGAGACGACCTCGACCGCCGAACCCTGTTCGGTCAGGATTTTGCTCAATGCCTCGACCGGCCCGGACGCGCTGGCTGCGGCGGTGACCTCGCGCCCGTCACGATCGATGGCGACGAACAACTGATCACCGTCGGCGGTGTGTTCCAGCGAGTACCGACGCACTCCTCCGTTGTACCCGTACTCGCGCAGCAGCAGGTTCCACAGTTGATCGGCCGTCATTTCGGTGCCCGTGTCGTCGGTCTCGAGTTGCACCCGCGAGGCGAAGTCGATCTGCAGACGCCGGGGGAGTTCGACTCCGTACTCGGTCTGCACCAGATAAGCGATTCCGCCCTTGCCCGACTGGCTGTTCACACGAATCACCGCCTGGTAGTCACGGCCGACGTCGGCGGGGTCGATCGGCAGGTAGGGGACTGCCCATGGCGCCGATCCCGGATCGACGCCCGCGGCCTTCGCGCTCTCGTAGTGATGGGCGAAACCCTTCTTGATCGCATCCTGGTGGGTGCCGGAAAATGCCGTGTACACGAGATCGCCGCCGTACGGGTGACGCTCGTGGACGGGAATTCTGTTGCAGTACTCCACTGTTCGACGGATTTTGTCGATATCAGAGAAGTCGATTTCCGGATCGACGCCTTGTGCATGCAGATTCAGCCCCAGGGTTACCAGGTCGACGTTGCCTGTGCGCTCGCCGTTGCCGAACAGGCACCCCTCGACGCGCTGCGCACCGGCCAGCACTGCCAGTTCGGCGCATGCAACCCCGGTGCCGCGGTCGTTGTGCGGGTGGACCGAGAGGATCACCGAATCGCGTCGGGCCAGGTTCTGGTGCATGTATTCGATCTGATCGGCATAGATGTTGGGGGTGGCGATTTCGACTGTGGCAGGCAGGTTGTGAATGACCGGGCGATCGGGACTGGCGTCCCAGAGTTCGGTGAGACTGTTGCATACCTGCAGGATGTAGTCGGGTTCGGTGAGGTTGAAGACTTCGGGGGAGAACTCGAATCGCCATCCGTCGTGGCCTTCGCCGCCGCGAGCCACATCTTGTGCGGCGCGGAAAATCATGTCGTGCAGCTCTTCTCGCTCCTTGCCGAGAACCACGTTTCGCCACGTCGGCGCCGTCGCCGTGTACATGTGGACGACCGCGTTCGGCAGTCCCTCTATCGATTGGTACGTCCGCTCGATCAAATCCGTACGCGCGGCGGTGAATACGACGATGGTGACATCGTCGGGAACGAGATCGAAGCGCACCAGGTCTCGAACGAAATCGAAATCCGTCTGGCTCGCGGAGGGGTAGCCGACCTCGATTTCCTTGTAGCCGATCGCCACCATCAGTTCGAACATTCGACGCTTGCGCTCGGGGTCCATCGGTTCCGCGAGGGCTTGGTTGCCGTCTCGCAGATCGACGGGCACCCACAGGGGTGCCGCGGTGGTGCGATTGGACGGCCAGGTTCGCTCGAAAGTCGGAATGTCGACGCGGTCCCAGGCTGCGCGATAGCGCTCGGACGGCATGGGTGAGCGCTTCTGGTTGTTCCAGTGGTTGGCGCGGGTTGTACTCATCTTCGGTTTCTCCTGCGGTCGAGTCGAGAGACCGGCATGGCGAAACCCCGCGGAGGGGTGCCGGTCTGTCAGGCCCCGCCGCGGCAGTCGAGAAGGAGTGCTCCTGTAGCCATGCGGGCTACACTAGAACGAAATCACTTATCAGACAACCTGAGGAGTTCACGTGTCCCCGATCGTCGAGCGTCGGCTGCTCACCGACCAGGCCGCGGAGTTGCTGCGAGCGCGGATCGTGAGCGGTGAATGGGAAGTCGGCGCCAAACTTCCAGGTGAAACCACTCTTGCGGCGCAGTTGGGTATCGGTCGGTCCACCATCAGGGAAGCGGTGCGGACCCTCGCTGGCCTCGGCATGCTCGAATCGCGACAGGGAGCCGGCGTCTTCCTACGGAGTACGACGCCCCCGGATCAGTGGCCGCGTGTGCTCGAAGCCGAGGCGATTCTTCACGTCGTCGAGGTGCGAAACGCGGTCGAGATCGAAGCGGCTCGCCTCGCAGCGCAGCGGCGCGATGCCGTCGACGTCGCGGCTCTGAGGCAAGCGCTGGACGGTAGAACTGCTGCCGCCCATTCCGGGGACGCAGCCTTCGTCGACGCTGACATCGCGGTCCACCGGGCGGTGGTGGATGCGGCCCACAATCCCGTGCTGTCGGAACTCTTCGAGACTTTTGTGCCGCGTCTGCGGGCCGCGTTGATCGAGTTGATCGCGGTTCTGGACCTGCATCCACACAGTCAGCCGGATGCGGACGAACATCGAATGTTGGTGGACGCCATCGAAGCCGGGGACGCAGAAGCTGCGGTACGGATCAGCCGGGCACATCTCGACGACATGGCGGCAGCGTTGCGACGCTAGACGCCGGGTTGTTCTCGACGTTCGAATTCCAGGTCCATCTCGAGATCTTCGTGGTGGGTTGCACGGAACGTGATCAAGAAGACGATCCAACCGGCGACAGCGACCATGATGAAGCTGACCATCCGATATACAAACCATGCCGCAATTGCCTGCGGTCCACTGGCACCGGCGATCGTCAGCGCGGTGATCAGTGCGGTGTCCACGTAGCCCAGCCCGCCGGGAAGCAGCGGAATGCTGCCGACTGCTTTGGCGGCGGTAAAGGCAATCAGGAGCCCCGCGAAGGAGGGTTCCGCGCCCACCGCCCAGCATGCGAAACCCAAACAAGCGACATCGGCGACACGATGGATGGCCGACCACCCGAATGCGATGACCGAGTCGGTGCGGCTGAGCTCGACCGAATCCAGTTGCTTCAGGATCTCGGACCAGCGTCGCATCCCATAGCTGAGCGGATTCTTGCGAATTCGGTTGTATCGGGCCAGGACTCGATGTCCTATCCGCTCGATACTGCCAGGATTCTGGGCGATGTACCGAAGCCCCAGAAAGAGGAGCGCCATGCCGATGATCGAAATCGTCAGCGTCACCGGGCTGACCTTGGTACCGAATGCAAATGCGCCCACGGCACCCAGCAGTGCCAAGGTGACAGCAGCGATCACCCCACAAACAGCCAACTGCCACGACGCGACTACCGGCGTCGCACCCCACTTTCGAGTCTGCTTGTACGTGAACGCAGTGGAGAAGACTTGGCCGGCAGGCAACGTCAGCGCCATTGCCGTACTGGCATAGATGACCGAAAGGTTCTTGAGGTGACCGGCAACCACACCGGCGGCATTGAGCAGACGTTGTTGAACGGACGCGTAACCGCTGAGTGAAATGAGTTGGGCCGCGACGCACGCGGCCACCCAACCCCAATGGATTTCGGTCAGGACCCGCCAGGCCTCACTTAGCCTGGGCCAGAGATATGCGCCTTCGGCTATCAGGAGGGCGATGAGCGCTATCCCGAGCACCCACTTCAGCCACCAGAAGCGCCCTCTGGCCCGACTGGTCTCGGCCACGGGCGGGCGTGGTCGTCTCAGTCGCCGTGGGGTGTTTCCAGGCTGAGCCATCGACTCACCCTAACCAATTTGATCCGGATCGACCTCTGGATACTTTTCCGGCCACGCCAGATGCGTCAGTCGTCGGCGTCCACGTAGTTGAACTTGCTCGCCGAGTTCCCACTCGGCCTGTTCCTCTTCGTCGGCGAAATACAGCGCGCTCGTCGACGCCAGCACGCGGCTGGGCCGAAGCTTCGCGAGCTCGGTGAGCCGTGACGCTTCGTTGACCGGATCACCGATCACGGTGTACTCGAAACGTTCGGCGGCACCGATATTGCCGGCGACCGCGAGCCCCGCGCTCACGCCGATCCCGACGTCGAGGCCGGTGATGTCGTTGAGCTTGAACCGCAGCTCGCGGGCCGCAGCGAGGGCCGCCGTCGGAGCGTCGGGTCGATCGAGTGGTGCACCGAAGATGGCGAGCGCCGCATCACCCATGAACTTGTTGACAAAACCGTGGTGACGATCGATGACGTCGACGACCACACGGAAGAACTCGTTGAGCAGCTCGACCACTTCGCCCGGAGGGCGCTCGGCCGCGGCACCGGTGGATCCGACCATGTCGACGAACAGAACTGCCACGAATCGAGTTTCGCCGCCCAGTTCGGTACCGAACTTCAACGCGCGCCGGGCCACGTCCTCGCCGACGTGCTGACCGAACAGCTCACGCAGCAGGCGACGCTCGTCGGACTCTTTCATCATGCGGTTGAAGCCGACCTGCAGCCGGCCGATCTCACTGCCGTCGAACACCTCGACGCGTACGTCGGTGGCGCCGCGCTGCACCCGCTCGATGGCCCGACGCAGTTGGCGGATGGGATCGGAGATCTGAGTAGCCGTCAGCATCGACAGCGCAAAGGCCTGCACGATCGCCATGATCGAGATGAGCAGGATCGCCCATGCGAGTGAGTCGGGGGAGAACTCGAGATCGGTCGTGAGCTGCGTCGAGCACAGCAGGATGATGCCTGCGACGGGCATCAGCGTGCCGAGACCCCAGGTCATCGCCAGCCGGGTGCCGACGCCCGGCGCCATGGTCCGATCGAATTCGCCCTCGCTCAAGGCCTGGGCGGCGACCGGCCGCAAAATGCGCTCCCCGAGCATGTAGGTGAACCCGAAGGTCGTGGTCGCGGCCATGCACACCGTCACGATCACGGCGATCGCGAGTCCGGGCATCTCGGTGATGGTCAGGAACACGAAGATGATGCCGCCCAAGATCCACAGCACCAGGTGGACGATGGCCTGGCGAAGCGGCGCGTGGAGTGCCGCCATCTGCTCTGACCTCGTCGGTGGTCCCCCGCGCAGCCGCCAACGGATGACCGACTTCAACATCATGGCCGCTGCCGTCAGACTGACGGCACCGGCGAACGCGAGGTACACGCCGAAGATCGCGAAGTTGCGGACCCGATCGGCAACAATCGCGTCGGACTCCTGGATCGGCACGCCGTACCGCACGAAGGCAAAGACCAGTACCGCGCCGATCAGGTTGGCCGCGAGCATGGAAAGCATATAGAGGGGCCACCGGCTGCGGATGGTCACCGCTATTGCTCTGTATGAGGCCCGCACAGGGTTCAATTTAGCTGGCAGAGGTCGAAGTGTTGGTACGCGCGTCCGATTATTCGTCCGCTCACCTGTGTCGGCCGGGCCGGTTAGGCTCGCGATGTGAACGCAAACAGGGGGCGTGCGGAGCGAGCTTCGAGGATGAATAAACCGATATCCGCCGACGCTCGGGCAGTGCATCCGGGTGTGCGCATAGCGGCGGAATGGTCGTGGCGCCTCATTGTGATCTTCGCTGGACTGTTGGTTCTCGGGTATGTCGTTCTACGTCTCGAAACCGTGCTCATCCCAGTGGGGCTGGCTTTGTTGGCATCGGCTCTGTTGATTCCGGTGGTTGATCGGCTGCAGGTGTGGGGTGTTCCTCGCTCGGCAGCTGTCATCGTCGTGTTGCTTGGCTCGATCGGGCTGGTCGCGGGAATCATGACGTTTGTCGTCGAGCAGTTCATCGACGGGTTGCCGCAGCTCACCGACCAGTTCACGGCCAGCGTCACGCAGATTCAGAACTGGCTCACCAGCGGACCGTTGCACTTCAGTGAGGATCAGATCCGCCAAGCGGGTGATTCGGTCGTCAAGTCGGTGCAATCCAATCGTGAGTCTCTGACCAGCGGCGCCTTGACCACGGCGACGGTCATCGGTGAGATCTTCACCGGGGCTCTGCTGACGCTGTTCACTCTCATCTTCTTCCTTTACGGCGGGGATCAGATCTGGCAGTTCGTCACCCGGATCGTGCCCACCGATGCTCGTCGTCGCGTGCGAATTGCCGGGTCTGCGGGGTTCGGGTCGCTGATCGGCTACGTGCGGGCCACGGTCGCGGTTGCCGCCGCCGACGCGATCGGTATCGGCGCCGGCCTGGCGATTCTCGGGGTGCCGCTCGCTCTGCCGCTGGCGTCCTTGGTGTTCATCGGCGCGTTCATCCCGATCGTCGGTGCATTTCTGACCGGTTTTCTCGCTGTGCTGGTCGCGTTGGTCACGAAGGGTTTTCTGACAGCTCTGATCGTTCTCGGCATCATCATCGGTGTCATGCAGCTCGAAGCGCACGTGATGCAACCGCTGTTGTTGGGTCGCGCCGTCCGCCTGCATCCGCTGGCAGTCGTTCTCGCCATTACAACGGGTCTCGTCCTCGCCGGAATCGTTGGCGGGCTCTTGGCTGTTCCGATCGTCGCAGTCCTCAACACCGCTATTCGTTCTCTCCTCGCCGACGACCCGGACACCGCGTATGCGGAACTTCACGTCGAAGACCCGGAGACCCCGCTGTTCCCCGCCGAACCCGACGAGCCGCGCGCCGAGCCTCGCATCGTGAACCCCACTCCTCCCGATGACTGAGCCCACCCGGCGTCGCCGGCTGCACTATCAGCCCACCGTCCGCGAGGCGTCGGGCATCGACACCGACCCGGACGCCCCGCTGTGGCGGGCGGCGCAGGCATTTCGGCTCGTCACGCTGGTGTACGCGATCAGCTACCAGTTCGCCTCGGCCTCCGACTACACCAACTCCCGGCTCAGCTGGTTCTTCGTCGCTCTGATGGCCGTGTGGACCGGGGTGTCGGCACTGCTGCTCGGGACCTCCGGTGCGTTGTTCGGGAAGAAGCTGCCGCGGTACCAGGTGGTGATCGCCGATCAGGTGGTCGTCATCTTGCTGATGGCGTCGACGAGGCTGGTCTCCGACCACGAGTGGTATCAGAATCACCAGACGCTCCCCACCACGCTGTGGGCCACCAACGCGGTCATCTCCGCGGCAATTCTCGGTGGTCCGTGGCTCGGTATGGCGTCCGGAGTTGTCATCTCGGCGGCCAGCGCGATCATCCGCGACCAGGTCAACCTGGACCTCTGGCGCGATGCGACCGCTCCCGTGCTCGTATCGGTCGGCCTGGCGTTGGGCTTGGCCACCACCACCGCTCGGCGCTCGCATCGACAACTCGAGCAAGCCGTCCGTCTGGCGGCGGCCACCGAAGAGCGCGAGCGTTTGGCACGCGAAGTACACGACGGCGTTCTGCAGGTGCTGGCGATGGTGCGCAGGCGAGGAGCGGCACTCGGCGGCGAGGCAGCTGAACTGGCTGCTCTGGCAGGTGAGCAGGAGGTCGCCTTGAGAATGCTGATCTCCGAGCAGGTTTCGGGTGCCGCGGCAGACGTCGGCGGACAGACAGTGGATCTGTGTCCGCTGTTGACCACGCAGGCCAGCACGTCGGTGTCGGTGTCGACGCCTGCGCACCCCGTCGTGATCGAGCGCGATCGAGCTATCGAGCTGGCAGCCATCGTCGACAACGCCCTGTCCAATGTCGGGCTCCACGCCGGACCTTCGGCGAAGGCATACGTGTTGCTCGAAGATCTGCCGGACGAAGTGATCGTCAGCGTCCGCGACGACGGCGTCGGAATTCCCGAGGGTCGCTTGGCGCAGGCTGAGGCCGAAGGCCGCATGGGAGTATCGAAGTCCATTCTGGGCCGAGTGCAGGTGCTCGGCGGAACTGCGGTCCTGCAAACGGGGCCGGGGGAGGGCACCGAATGGGAGATCAACGTTCCGAAGGGGAAGAGTGAGCGTGGCTGACGAACAGGGCGATAATCCGGTGACGGTGATGGTCGTCGACGATCACCCGATGTGGCGCGACGGTGTCTCTCGGGACCTCGAGGCCGCCGGTTTCACGGTGAGTGCGACGGCGGAGGGTGTCGAGAGTGCACGCCGCCGCGCCGCCGCCGTGCAACCCGCCGTGGTTCTGATGGACATGAACCTGCCGGACGGAAACGGCGCCGACGCCACCACTGCGGTGCTCGAGGTTTCGCCGAAGAGCAAGGTACTCGTGCTTTCGGCTTCCGCCGAGCGTGACGACGTCCTCGACGCGGTCAAAGCCGGAGCATCGGGCTACCTGGTCAAGAGTGCTTCGGTGGCGGAACTGCTCGAGGCCGTGCGAGCGACCTTCGACGGACAAGCCGTCTTCACACCCGGCCTCGCCGGATTGGTGCTCGGTGAGTACCGCCGCATGTCGACGGCACCGGCCGACGATCGCGCACCAGAGCTGCCTCGGCTCACCGACCGTGAGACCGAAGTGCTTCGTCTTGTCGCCAAGGGGCTGAGCGCAAAGCAGATCGCCACGAGGCTCTCGCTCAGCCACCGAACCGTCGAAAACCACGTCCAGGCAACGCTTCGGAAACTTCAATTGGCCAATCGCGTCGAACTCACGCGATACGCAATAGAACAAGGTCTCGAATAACGTTTATCCTGGAAATCATGGAGGCCAGGAATCTACGCGTGTCCGATGCCGAACGAGAGCACGTCGGCGAGCTGCTGCAGAAAGCTGTCGGTCAAGGGATGCTCTCGCTCGGTGAGTTCACCGAGCGCATGGACACGGCCTTGGCCGCGAAGACGCGAGGTGAACTCAACTCGGTACTCACGGATCTTCCGGGCATCACACTGATCTCCGACTACGATCCGCCCGCGTATCCCAATGCGGGTCAGCCGATGTACCAAGGCCAGCCCTACCCGGCGCCGACCTACCAACCCCAGCCGCATCAGCCACCGCCGGTTCACCCGAGCCCGCCGTACCGCGCTCCGGTCGGGGCTCCGGTTGTCGGTGCCTACGGCGCGGCAAATGCTGCCGTGATCCGTGGACGAATGGCGACGGTGACGCGGAACGGCGCATGGATCGTTCCTCCAGCCGTCGTGGTCGACACCAGAATGTCCAGTGTGACCATCGACTTCACGCGTGCAGTGATGCAGACGCAGGTCGTGAACATCTCGATCGACGACTACGCCAGTTCGATCTCACTGATCGTTCCCGAAGAGGCGACGGTGGACATGAACGGTGTCGAGGCAGTCGGGGGAAGTGCGTCCAACAAGGTTCGCTCCGGTCCGCAGATGGGGCCGCTGCACCTGGTGGTTCACGGCAAGGTGCGATTCGGCAGCGTCACCGCGAAGCATCCCTTCGGTACCACGATCCGAAAGATGTTCGGCTCCTGACCTTGTCGAATCCGCAGTTGAGGGCAAACGCAAAACCCTCGAGCGAGAACATCGCGTACGAGAACTTGGGGCCGAGTGAGAGCGTAGGTACCGTGCGTGATCGTTCCGCCGAACGGTGACTCCTTCGCGCGATCCACTCCGCTTCACACTTCGGGTCGGCTTCTGTCCGAACGATTGCGGAACGCAGCAGCTCGGCGATAGTGCCCTGTCAGTCGAAGGTGCTGTCAGTCGAATACGAGAAGTCCCCACGCTGATCGGGTAGTACTACTCATCTGATCGGTTCGGCCGAGCAGCAAGCTCATATTCATGACTACACCGAGCTCTCCCGCCGTCGATCCGCGATTGGTGACTGCCCTCTCGGCCGAGTGCGACAGCATCGGCCGACAACTGCGTCACATGGGCCAGAACCTGTCGATTCTGCAGACTCAGCTGGCCTCGACCGCCGTGCCGGCGCCCGCGCCGGTAGTTCCGGCTCCGGTAGCTTCTGTTCCCGTAGCTCCCGTAGCTCCCGTAGTTCCTGTAGCCCCGGTACAGCCGATGCAGCAGGTCCGCCCTCAGCAGAGCGTGCCCGCGTGGCAGCCGCCGACGTATCCGGTTGCCGCACCTCGCCAGCCCTGGTGGCAACGCGACGGCGTCATCAGTCGACTCCTGGCCGCGGCAGGTGTTGCCGTCACTCTGATCGGCGTCGTGATGCTGCTGGTACTTGCAGCGCAGGCCGGATTCTTCGGACCGCCGCTGCGGGTGCTCGGTGGTGCACTCCTTTCCGGCGCCTTGGTATTTGCCGGGGTGCGGGTGCACGGACGACCAGGGGGCAAGGTGGGGGCAATTGCCCTGGCTGCCACCGGTTTTGCAGGGATGTACCTCGACGTCGTCGCAGCGTCCGTTCTCTACGGTTGGGTGACGACACCGCTCGCCGTGGTGATTGCCTTCGGAATTGCCGCCGCCGGCGTTGCCCTCGCCGTGAAGTGGGATTCCGAATCACTGGCGCTCATGATCGTTCTGGGAGCAGCGGTGCTCGCTCCCGTACTGACGTCGGGAATATCGTTGACCCTCATCGGTTTCCTGTTCGCGATCCAATCGGCGACGTTCTCCGCCCAGCTCGGTCGTGACTGGAAGTACCTGGGCATGGCGCGCACGGTACCGGTGGTTCTCGCACTGCTCGTAGCGATAGCGTCGGAGTCCATCTTCGACGAATCCGGTAACAGTGCAGTGCAATTGGTGATCAGTGCCGGCGTGGTCGCAATAGTGGGGGTCGGCTGCGCGATGGCGATGCAGTGGACGGGTTCGCCCTCACGTGACGGTGTTGCGGGGGCGTGGTCCACTGCTACCTTTGTTGTCTCGTCCCTTCCGCTGATGAGCGTCGGAGCCGTGCTCGGGCGCACCGAATCCGCAGTGCTGTACGGAATTACTGGGACACTCCTTCTTTCGGCTGCAGCGGCGGCCAAGCCTTTGCCGACGCAACTGCGATTCGGACTGGGCGCAACCGGCGCCCTCGCATTGTTGCTCTGCTGCTTCTCCGGGGCGACGGAATCTCTGGTCGTGCCGCTGATCCTCACGGTCGGAATGATCTTCCTCGGAGTCTCGCTGTATGCGGGTTCGCGCTTCGTCTTCGCGCTCGGAACCGCCTTTGCGGCAATCGGATCGATCGGATACCTCACGACGGTTCCGCCGGAAGCGTTGACGACCGCTCGCGCCGCGTCCATGCAACTCGGTGCGATCACGGCGCTCTCGAGCCTGACGGCGATAGGCGCGCTGGTGATGCTGGTCTGGGCGATTCACCGACTGAAGTTGATTGCCGATTCCAACGCGGCGGTTCTATGGGCGGCCGCAGGGTTCGGTGTCCTCTACGCGGTGACGTGCGCGCTCGTCTCGTCCGGCGTCGAAATCTTCGACAGTGCAACCGGATTCGTCGTCGGGCATAGCGTCGCAACCATCGTCTGGATGCTTGCCGCCACGTCAGCGCTGGTGCTCGGATTGAACAACCGCCAGCACGCTCGCGTCTTGCTCGGAGCCGGGCTTGCTCTCACCAGTGCGGCAGTGGCAAAGCTGTTCCTCTTCGACCTGGCCACACTCAGTGGGCTGGTGCGCAGCGTTGCCTTCCTGGTGGTCGGCTTGCTGCTCCTGCTGGTCGGGACACGTTATGCACGAGCCTTCGCCAAGCAGGAGCAGGAGCAGGTCAGCTTCGCTTCTGGCGAGCGATGAGCTCGCTCACGCTGATGGCGCCTGCGTCGTCAGGTCGGTGCCTGCCGGTGGCGTTGTCGTCGCCGTCAGGGGTGGCGTCCGAAACTCGGGGCTCGGTGGTAGGCGAAGGCGCATCCGTGAAAACCCCGTTGCGACGCTCCGGAGCGGTCGGTGGAGGCGGCGACTGGGGGGTCGCCTCCACCGAGGTCGGGGCTGAGCCGTTGGTTACGGAGCCGTTGGTTACGGAGCCGTTGGTTACGGAACCGTTCGTTGCAGAGCCGGTGGCAGCACCGTTTGCAGAGCCGTTCCGGCTCGAGCCGTTGGTGCCTGAAGCGCTGCTAGCAGCACCGTTGGTCGCCGAACCGTTTGTACGCGAAGGCGTCCGGACCACCGGCAGCGGCCGTGAGGCCGGGGGAGTCTGTTCCCGGGCCCGCAGGTCCGACAACCAGCTTTCGATGGGACGCTCGGCCGGCGCGGCGGGCGCGGGGTTCCTGCGATTGTCGGTGGTGTTCGGTTGCGGTCGGTACGAAGGATTGGGGACCGGTGCCTCGATCAAGTTCTGGGGCGCGCTGGCTGCACTCCCGATATCGAGACGACGTCGCGGTGCCGGCTTCTCCGCGGCAGGTGTATCCGTGTTCGGTGCCTTGATCGCCATTTCGCTGAGCGGAATGGGCTCGGTGAGTGGATCGGGAACACGAGGTCCGCTTTCCGGCTGTACAGCCGGGGCAGGCGGCGGCATGACCCGAGAGGCCGCTTCGATCTTGCGCGGTTGACCCGGTCCGGCGATCGCACCGACAGGCGCGATCTGCGGGACGTTCGCGAGTACCAGCTCGTTGTCGAGGATCGGCTCACCCAGCCCGATCTTCTGCTGGATCCGCTTCATCCAGGCCGGAGCCCACCAGCAGTCGTCGCCGAGCAGTTTCATGGTCGCGGGGACCAGGAACATTCGGATCAGCGTCGCGTCGATGATCAGCGCCGAGATCATGCCGTAGGAGATGTACTTCATCATCACCAGATCGGACAGGCCGAAGGCGCCGGTGACCACGATCAGGATCAGTGCGGCAGCGGTGATGATTCGGCCGGTATGTGCCGTGCCGATTCGAATGGATTCGGTAGTACTCGCGCCCTGCGCTCGCGCTTCGACCATGCGGGAGAGCAGGAACACTTCGTAGTCGGTGGACAGGCCGTAGACGATCGCGATGATCAGCACCAGGACGGGAGACATGATCGGTCCCGGTGTGAAGTTCAGCAGACCGGAACCGTGCCCGTCGATGAAGATCCAGGTCAGGATTCCGAGCGTCGAACCCAGTCCGAGCGCACTCATCAACGCAGCCTTGATGGGCAGGACAAGCGAACCGAACGTCAAGAACATCAGCAGGGTCGTCAGCAGGATGACGGATACGACCATCAGTGGCAGACGATCGAGCAACGCGTCGACGCTGTCCTGCTCGATGGCCGGAGTACCGCCGACCAGCACAGTTGTGCCCTCGGGCCAGTCCGCGGACCGCAGATAGTCGATGGTGGGACGTGCCTCGTTGCGCTCGGTCAGACCAGCTTTGAGGACGTTGACACCGTCCTTGGTCGCAACTTCCGGGGTGAACTTCTCGACCAGACCCGGCGCAGCGTTTGCGGTCTTGGAGATTTGACCGAGAGTGGTGTTGTCGGCGCCCTGGATGACCAGTCGAACGGGTTCGGTGCGATTGCCCGGGAAGAGTTCGTCGAACTGCGCCTGCGCGACACGAGTGGGACTGTCAGGAGGCAGGTACGTCTCGTTGATACCGCCGAATTTGATGCCCGTCAACGGAATGATCATCAGCAGTAGAGCCGCGACGATCGGGACCGCAACCTTGAGCGGATGCTGCATGACCCAGCGGGTCAGCTTGCCCCAGAAACCGTTCTCGATTTCCTCGTTGGTCTTGGTCTGGCGCAGCTTCTTGAAGGTCAGCGCGTCGATTCGCTTGCCGAGAATGCCGAGAATCGCGGGAAGGATCGTGATGGACGAGATCGCGGCAAGCATGACGGCAGCGATGGCGCCGTAGGCCACCGATTTGAGGAAGCCCTGCGGGAACAGCAGCAGACCGCCGAGACTGACGGCAACCATGGTCGCCGAGAACATGACCGTTCTACCTGCCGTCATGACCGTTCGGCGTACTGCGGTCGGGGTGTCGTACCCCTCGGCTATCTCTTCTCGGAAACGGCTGACGATGAACAGTCCGTAGTCGATCGCGAGGCCCAGACCGACCAGAGAGACCACGGGCGCGACAAAGGCGTTGACCTCGGTGAAGTTGGTGATCAGTCGAATGATGCCGTTGGCGCCGATGACAGTGAGACCACCGACGATCAGCGGGAGGGCGGCAGCGACCACGCCACCGAAGACGAAGAACAGCAGGACACCGACAGCGGGAATCGCGAGCATTTCCATGCGCTTGATGTCGTTGGCCATCGTGTCGTTGAGCGAATTCGCGACAGGTTGCAGGCCGGCGAGTTGCACGTCGACACCGTCGATGTAGAACTGCGACTCGACGTCGCGGAAGTTGTTGGACACAGCGGTGTCGTTGTCACCGGCGATCGCGATGCTGGTGACCGCATGTTGCTTGGTCTTGTCCGCCAGCGCCGCCACCGAGAGACCGTTGTCGACCTTGAAGTACGAGCCGTTGATCTTCGTGATCTGGTCGGGGTTGTCGGCAACGAGCCGCTGCAGATTGTCGATGACCTTCGCTTGGAACTCGGGGTCGTCGACGGTCTTGCCCTCCGGCGCTGTGTACAGCGCCAGAACGTCACCCGTCGTGCTGCGTCCGAACGTGCCGTCAGCGAGTTTTGCAGCCTCTACCGATTCCGACCCCGGATCGTCCCAGCCGCTCTGGCTGAGATGATCCTGCAGGCTCAGGCCGTACGCAGCGAGCCCGAGGAGCCCCGCCACCATGACAGCGATGACGGTGAAGCGGGCTCGATAGACGATGCTTCCCCAGCTGGCGAACACTGATCAACTCCTACTCGGCAACACTTTTTCGCCCGATGAGCAGGGCAGAAAGCGGTCGGAACGGCTGCAACCAGGCGCCCTCGTCGGGCAGGGTGTCCAGGCTTACCCGTGGCAGAGGCTCACGGAAGACACCCGGGATGTCCTCGAGATCGACGAAATCCAAGATATCGGACGACACAGCCCAGCTGGCGTGTTCGCGGAACCCGAGAACCTGGACCGGGATGCCGGTTGCTGCGATGTCCTCGAGGGGTTCGCGGAAGGCTTGGCCGTCGGCAGACGCGACCATGATTCCGGCGAGGCCCTCGCCGTACCGGAGCGCGATGTGCTCGAGCATGTCCGAATCGACATCGCTGTCTTCATCGACCTTCGGCTTGGCGAACACCGCGAAACCCACGTTACGCAAGGCTTCGACCCAAGGACGAACGACGTCGGCGCTGCCGGAGGCGATGTTGGTGAAGACCGTCGCTTCGGGCTCGAGCGTGCCACTGTTCTGTGCGGACAGTTCGGCGGTGCGAGAGAGCAGCCAGCGGCCCAGTGCGTCGAATCGTGGCCGGTAGGCGGCGGTAGGCCGGCCACCGAGGATGGCGCCGAGGCCCATGTCGAGGTTGGGGGCGTCCCAGACCAGAAGCACCCGCTTGGGGTGGCGGGAGTCACGACCGAAGTCGAGAGGAGATTCCGACGACGCCACGTCGTCGGATAGCTGTTCGCTGACGCTCATGCTCTGATCTTCCCCCATATAAGCTCGGTGATTGCACTTCCGACCTTATGGGCTTTGTCCTCGAACTTGGTGACCGGACGCTCGTGGGTCATCGGAGACTCCCAGTCGAGTGCGGTCAGCAGCGGCTCGGCATTACCGGCTTCTTCGATCCATTCTGCGTATTCGGCGTGATCGGTGGCCACGTGCAGCACTCCGCCAGGCTTGAGGCGGTTGGCGATCAGCGCGAACGTCGGCCCCTGCAGGAGGCGACGCTTGTGGTGGCGGGCTTTGGGCCACGGATCCGGGAAGAACACCCGGACGCCCGTCAGGGACTCGGGCGCGACCATGTTCTCGAGTACGTCCATCGCGTCACCGCGTAGTACGCGGACGTTGGGAATCTCTTCGCGTTCGACCTGTTGCAGAAGCTGTGCGAGCCCCGGGCGGTACACCTCGATCGCGACCAGGTTCACGTGCGGTTCTGCCTTGGCCATAGCGGACGTCGCGGTACCGGTACCCGAACCGATCTCGATGATCAGGGGTGCTTCGCGCCCGAACCAGGCGTTCGCGTCGAGCGGTGTGTCCGAGACGTCGGCGCCGATGAGTGGCCACTGACGGTCCCAAGCCTGCTGCTGTGCGTCGGTCAGCGCACCCCGGCGAGAGCGAAAGCTGGTCACTCTCGGATGGAGACGGGACCCCTTGGCGTGGTCCGTCTGCCCCGTCTCTGGGGTCTGCGGTGCATGCTGATCGGCTTCGTTCACGAACCCATTGTCACGCATGACCCCCGTTTAGCGCAGACGGGTCTGAAGTTTGAGTTGAGACTTTCCGCGGAAAGTCCTGAATCCGCCGACTTCGGACAGTCGGCGAAAGGGCGGTGTCACCTGCCGTCCTTGCCGAGAACCTGACAGAATCTCACCGACACGATGGGGACGTGGGGTGGGGATGAACACAGGATTTGCATGCAGCAATTGGTCACGAATGTTGCCCGCAGAATCGCTCGACGACGCCTGCGGGGAGCCGATCGACCGGTTGCGCGCTCTGGCATACCGGCTGGCGTCGATCGATTCGGGGGCCGCAGAGGCGGTTCACTCCGTGCTCGGATCGCTGACCGCGCCGCTCGAGTTGGTAGTCGCGGGTCGAGCCGGGGTGGGGCGGTCGTCGTTGGTCCGGGTCCTGGGGCGCGATCAGCGGTTCTCGCGCAGAGTTGTCGGTGCACCGGTTGTGGTGACCGAGTCGCGTGCGTTCGACGTCCCTGGAGCGTCGAACCCTGATCTGGGTCATCGTTGTGTTGTCTACGTGGTGGTCGACGCGGTCCGCGAAGTCGATCGCCGAGCGATCGCCCGAGTCTCGGATCGGGCGGTGGTCGCGGCAAACAAGGCCGACCTGTTCGGACCGCGCTGGGACGAGGCACTGGGACGGGCCGCGGAAATCTCGGAGACCGTCGGCGTACACACGGTTCCGGTGGAGACGCTGAGCGGACGCGGAGTCGAAGAGTTGTTCGCGGCCCTCGGACCTGTCCTGGAGGCGCAGTGGTGGGGCCGGGTCGAGCAGATCGGTCCAGTGCTGACGCGATCTGCCTCGCGGAGCACTGCGGGCAGGGACGAGATCGAGTTGTATCTGAGTTCGGACTCCGCGGTGTTGTTCGGCGCCGCGGCGGCGATGATGAGCTCCGAAATTCGAGGTCTGCGTCACGGCGAGCCTCCCGCTCCTCGGACTGCTGACGAGGCGGGCACGTGCAGTCGGTGGTGGGGCGAGCTCGTCGACGAGTCGGAAGAGGCTCCACAACAAAGGATCTCACTGATTCGCCGCGGGTATGTGCGTCGGTGGGCGCAGCTCGGGGGCGATCGCTCGGCTCCGGCGGTGACCGATGAATAGCGTTTCGGTACTTCCGGATTCGATTCTGCGTGTGGTGCAACGATGGAACCCGTCCTCCGATTCGGGTCGCCTCGTCAGTGGTGAATCATCCAGTGGCACTCGCATTTACGTTGTCGGGCCACAGAGATGTGGCCGGGAAGACATCGTGCAGATGTTCCGTGCTTCGGGCGAGTGTTCGATAGCGGCGCGCGAAGCGGACGCCGACGTCGTACTTCTGGTCGTCGATGCTGCCAGCGTGATCGGTCGCGAGGATCTTCTTCTGCTCGACGACGCAGCAGAAAGCGGAACGCCGGTGGTGGTGGCGTTGACCCGCGTTGACGTCTACCGAGACTGGCAGGCTGTGCACAGACGCGATGCCGAGGTTCTTTCCTCTCACTGCACCGCTTTTGCCCAGGCATCGATCGTTCCGATTGCGCCTGGTCAGGAGCAGGCGCTCGTTGCCGTCGTGAGCCAGGTGGCACGCGAGGGGCAGGCAGGCGACTCGAATTCCGGCGTCATAGCGCAGACACGTCGGATGATCGAGGTAGAGATCCGGAATCTTCGTGACAGCGTTCCGGGTGCCGAATTGCGGGCCGAGCGATCACAGCTGCTCGCAGACCGCGACGGCCGGCGAGGCGAACGACTGGTGCAGGTGCGAAGCCGACTGCAACGAGCGCGTGGGGATCTGTCACAACAAATCGCCGAAGCGACCCGGGCGACGGTCGCAGGGGCACGTGCCTGGGTCGACACGGCCTCGCGAGCCGAATTGGGCAGCGTACCGATGCGGTTGCAGCACGAGGTCGACCATCACACCCGGGTAATCGATGCCGCGATGGCGGCAGCTGTCGAGGTGGCGGGTGCGACCGGCTACGTGGCTTCCCCACGGATTCCAGAGGACCCGCCGGATCGTCGACGGAGAAATGAGGACCGGGTGACAATTCTTGTCGGCGCGTCCGCGGGCCTCGGCCTCGGCCGGATCGCGGTGACTCCGCTGGAGATGATTCCGGCATTGGAGTTCGCGAGCATCCCGGTGACCTTGGTGCTGGGTGGCGTCGCGGCGTGGTGGTTGGCGCGAACTCGCGGGCTGATGGCGGATCGTGCCCAATCGCGGTCGTGGATTGTGGAGTCGATGTCGACGGTGCGCGCTCAGTGGGAGCAGCGGGTACAGAGCGTGCTGCTCGAGGCGGAGGCAGATCTGGGAGCGGCGATCATGGCGGAGAGTCGCGAACAGTTGGCGTCGGCGCAGGCGCGAATCGTGGAGATCGACGGTGAACTGCGTGAGCTTGCCGCGGCCAGATCGGGTCAGCTCGCGTCGTGCGAGCGCGACCTCGCCGCGTTGAACGCTGCCTTCTGACGATTCTCGGGCGGGCGGTTGTCCCCAGGGCGGCAATTTCGGCCACGCGTGATCGGCCGAGTCTGGTAATACTGAGCGGACGGTTTCGGTAGGGGTTGCCGAAGCAGCAGTCACTTTCATTTGGGGGATTCATGGATGCATTTCTGATCACGGCCGGACACATCGACGGGCAGGAATCCGAAGCGCTCGATCCTGGGCGTATCGAGCCCGAGACTTTCGGGCCCGCGTCGGGACCGGTCGATGCCGGCGAAATGAACTTCGACGCCTTCGACTTGGACGGTGACGGGACGGTTGACAGCCGCGTCGTCCACTCCGACGACGCCGTCGTGATCGTGTCCGATTTCGATCGTGACGGTAGCGCTGATCGCCTCACGACGATCGAGTCGGACGGCGACTACTCGGCCTGGGAATGCCGTCGAGACGACGCAGGCTCCCTCGTCTGGCAGAAAATCGATGCCGGCGCGCTCTGAAAAGCTTCCGTTTATGTGCTCTGAGCGCCGGGTAGGCACCTGAACACACCAACTGAATCGTTTCTGTGACATTTCTGACCGCACCCGATTACCTGCAGGTGAACAGCCAGCGTTAACCTCAATACATAGGACACCCGGCGTCCGTGAAATCCACGTGAGTGGATGACGCGGCTGGACCCCGTCGAGAGGGGGACACCGGGATCGACTGGTATCGGGGCGCTGCAGTTCGCATCCGGTGTCACGAGAACCCGGTTCCGGCTCACCCCAGGAGAGTTTGATGACCTCAGCGACCATTCCCGGTCTCAATGGAACTGACGGCACGCCCCCCACGGAGCACAAGGAACTGCTTGCATGGGTGCAAGAGGTTGCCGAACTCACCCAGCCTGACCGCGTCGTCTTCGCAGACGGCTCGGACGAAGAATGGGACCGACTGACCACGAAGTTGGTCGAGGCAGGAACCTTCACCCGCCTCAACGACGAGAAGAAGCCGAACTCTTTCCTCGGCAACTCCGATCCTTCCGATGTGGCGCGAGTCGAATCGCGTACGTACATCTGCTCGAAGGAAGAAATCGACGCAGGTCCCACCAACAACTGGATGGACCCGGCGGAGATGCGCACCCTCATGGGTGACCTCTACCGCGGTTGCATGCGTGGACGCACCATGTACGTCGTTCCGTTCTGCATGGGCCCCCTCGACGCCGAGGATCCGAAGCTGGGCGTCGAGCTCACCGATTCCGAGTACGTCGTCGTCTCCATGCGGGTCATGACCCGCATGGGCGGCAAGGTTCTCGACAAGCTCGGCACCGACGGATTCTTCGTCAAGGCTCTGCACTCGCTCGGCGCTCCGCTGGCCGAGGGCCAGGAAGATGTGGCGTGGCCGTGCAACGACACCAAGTACATCACTCACTTCCCCGAAGATCGTGAGATCTGGAGCTTCGGTTCCGGCTACGGCGGAAACGCTCTCCTGGGCAAGAAGTGCTACTCGCTGCGTATCGCTTCGGCAATGGCGCACGACGAGGGCTGGCTGGCCGAGCACATGCTCATCCTCAAGCTGATCTCGCCCGAGGACAAGGCCTACTACATCGCGGCGGCATTCCCCTCCGCTTGTGGCAAGACCAACCTCGCGATGATCCAGCCGACCATCCCCGGATGGCGCGCCGAGACCCTCGGTGACGACATCGCCTGGATGCGTTTCGGTGAGGACGGACAGCTGTACGCCGTCAACCCGGAGTTCGGTTTCTTCGGCGTGGCTCCCGGCACCAACTGGTCCTCGAACCCCAACGCCATGCGCACCATCGACCAGGGCAACACGGTCTTCACCAACGTCGCTCTGACCGACGACGGTGACGTCTGGTGGGAGGGCCTCGAAGGCGACCCGCAGCACCTGATCGACTGGAAGGGCAACGAGTGGACGCCCGAGTCGGGCACCCATGCGGCTCATCCCAACTCGCGTTACTGCACCCCGATGTCGCAGTGCCCGATCATGGCTCCCGAGTGGGACGACCCGAAGGGCGTGCCGATCTCGGCAATCCTGTTCGGTGGACGTCGCAAGACGACGGTTCCGCTGGTCACCGAGGCTCGCGACTGGCAGCACGGCGTCTTCATGGGTGCAACGGTCGGCTCCGAGCAGACCGCAGCAGCCGAAGGCCAGGTCGGTACGGTTCGCCGCGATCCGATGGCGATGCTGCCGTTCCTCGGCTACAACGTCGGTGACTACTTCCAGCACTGGATCGACCTCGGCAAGTCCGCGGACGCGTCCAAGCTCCCCAAGGTCTTCTACGTCAACTGGTTCCGCCGCGGCGACGACGGACGCTTCCTGTGGCCAGGCTTCGGCGAGAACTCTCGCGTCCTGAAGTGGATCGTCGAGCGTATCGAGCACAAGGCTGCGGGCATCGACACCCCGATCGGCGTCGTTCCCACCGGATCGGCACTCGACATCGAAGGCCTGGACGTGTCGGACGCCGACATCACCGAGGCTCTCGCGGTCAACATCGACGAGTGGAAGGCCGAGATCCCGCTCATCGAAGAGTGGTTCGACTTCGTCGGCGAGAAGCTGCCGACCGGCATTCGTGACGAGTTCGAAGCTCTGAAGCAGCGGTTGGCCTGATAAACCGCCCCCGTATGTAGTGGCCTGATGCCGCATTGGTTCAATTTGATGAACCGATGCGGCATCGGTCGTCTGTATGCCCTTTGCCTGTAGCCGTTATGCAGTTCAGCCGTTAAGCAGTTCAGCCGTAAAGCAGTGATCAGCGAATCGAGCGGGTCGACACACTCGATCCTCAGGAGGACCAGATATGAGCGGGATCTACAACAACGTGACCGAATTGGTCGGGCGCACCCCGATCGTGCGGCTCAACCGTCTGACCGAGGGCCTGGACGCACAGGTTGCCGTCAAGCTCGAGTTCTACAACCCGGCCAACAGCGTCAAGGACCGGATCGGCGTGGCAATCATCGATGCCGCCGAGAAGTCCGGTGCACTCAAGCCCGGTGGCACCATCGTCGAGGGCACCAGTGGTAACACCGGCATCGCCCTTGCCATGGTCGGTGCTGCTCGCGGCTACAAGGTCATCCTGACCATGCCGGAGACCATGTCCACCGAGCGTCGCGTGATGCTGCGTGCTTACGGCGCCGAGATCGTGCTGACCCCGGGCTCCGAGGGCATGGCCGGCGCGGTCGCCAAGGCCAAGGAAATCGTCGAGCAGACCGAGAACGCCGTCTCGGCCAGCCAGTTCGCGAACCCGGCCAACCCGGCCATCCACGAGGCCACGACGGGCGAAGAGGTCTGGGCCGACACCGACGGCGCCGTCGACATCTTCGTGTCCGGCATCGGCACCGGCGGCACCATCACCGGCGTCGGACGCACCCTCCGCAAGTACAAGCCCGAGGTCAAGATCGTCGGTGTCGAGCCCATCGACTCGCCGATCCTCAACGGTGGACAGCCCGGCCCTCACAAGATCCAGGGAATCGGCGCGAACTTCGTGCCCGACGTCCTCGATCGTGAGATCTACGACGAGATCATCGACGTCTCGTTCCCCGATTCCATCGAGGTCGCTCGCGCACTCGGCACCCAGGAAGGCATTCTGGGCGGCATCTCGTCCGGAGCCATCGTATGGGCCGCACTCGAGCTGGCGAAGCGTCCGGAAAACGCCGGCAAGCTGATCGTGGCTGTCGTGTGTGACTTCGGCGAGCGTTACATCTCCACCCCGCTGTTCGAACACATCCGGGACTGAGACTTGTGAGTATCCTCGGGACAATTCGCGAGGACCTGCAGGCTGCGCGCGGTCAGGATCCTGCCGCGCGCAGCAATGTGGAGAACGCGCTCGTTTATTCAGGGCTGCATGCCATTTGGGCACATCGGGTTGCGCATCGCATGTGGGCCGTCCCCGCACTACGCGGCCCGGCGCGAGTGCTCTCGCAGCTGACACGCTTCGTCACCGGCATCGAGATCCATCCCGGTGCCACCATCGGTCGACGGTTCTTCATCGACCACGGCATGGGCGTCGTGATCGGGGAGACGGCCGAGGTCGGTAACGACGTGATGCTCTATCACGGCGTCACCCTGGGCGGTCGCTCGCTCGAGCAAGTCAAGCGCCACCCGACGCTGGGTGACCGGGTCACGGTCGGTGCGGGTGCCAAGATCCTCGGGCCCGTCGTCATCGGCGAAGGTAGCGCTATCGGCGCCAACGCCGTTGTGACCAGGGATGTTCCGGCCGAATCCATCGCGACGGGTATCCCGGCGGTGGCGCGGCCGCGGACCACCAAGGAAAAACTGGTGGACCCGAACAGTTACATCGATCCTGCTATGTACATCTGAAGCTGTCCTTCTTCGATGGCCACCCCTCGTGTCGACGACGGGTGGCCATCGGCGTCTGCTCAGGCGCGCGTCAGGCGCCACCCGAGACGTCCCAGTACGACGGCCGTCAAAGCGCCCAGTGCTGCTCCGATCAGGGGATAGCAGGCGAGAATTAACCACTGCGGCGATTTGTCTGGGAGCGCCATGTAGGAAATGTCCAGGCTCGACTCGTAGTCGCGACTCATCTGCACACCCCGGATCGGTTCGTACGCACCCTGGTAGACAATCGTGTCGTCACGACTGGTCAACATGTCGATCGCAATGCCCACCAGGGGAATTCCACCGACGACAAATCCCAGAACCATCAGAATCACGATCAGTGCGCGCATCGAACGAGCCTATCGCCCAGCCGAAAGCTCAGACGGTGATCGACGGTTCTTCGGGCGTCGAGAGGGTCAGGATCGCCCGCACGACGCGTGGGCTCTGCTCGAGTGAGCGTTCGAGTTCGCGCAACGTGTGCGCTACACGGGATTCCACGTAGTCACCGACCAGATCGACGCTTGCCACCAGGTACACCTGCCGCGGCCCGAGGTATTCCATGCGCAAGAACGTGATTCGGTTGATCTCGGGTAGTTGGGTGAGAGCTTCGACGGCTGCTGCCCGCAGCGTCGGTGAGGCCTCTTCGCCCACCAGGAATCGGCGGTTGCGATCGATCAGGATGATCGCGATGACTCCGAGAAGTATGCCGACGAAGATGGAGCCGAGGGCGTCGGGGATCGGTGAACCGGTGATCTGGTGCAGCAGAACACCGACGAACGCGATGACCAAACCGATAAGTGCCGCAGCATCTTCGGCGAACACGGCCCGAGTCGTCGGGTCGGATGTGTTGAGTGCCTGGGTCATGACGTCGCGGTTCACAGCGGACGCTTCGTTTCGGAGTTGTTTGTACGCCTGCCGGAACGAGATGCCTTCGAGGATGAACGAGACGCCGAGGACGGCGTAGGCGACACCGAAGTCGGACGCCGGTTCGGAATGGAACAGTTCCTGGATGCCATGGGTGATCGAGACACCCGCGCCGAGCGCAAACAGTCCGAGGGCGGCGAACATCGACCAGATGTAGGCCTCCCGGCCGTAGCCGAGTGGCTGGTCTCGGTCGGGAACCCGTTTCGAGCGGCGGTTCGCGATCAGCAGCAGCACTTCGTTGCCGGTATCGGCCCAGGAGTGGGTGGCCTCGGCGACCATCGAGGCAGATCCGGTGACGATGGCGGCCGCGGTCTTGGCCCCGGCGATCAGTGCATTCGCCGCAAACGCCAGTACGACCGTCGTGGTGCTCTCGTCGGCCGATGCTTCCGTTTCGGTGCTCACGATTCTCAGGCTAGGCGGGTGACGACGGTTTCGTGCGGTGACGCTCGGCGACGGAGCGCAGCAGTGTGGCGACGGCGTCGTGGAACTGCGTCAGGCCCGGCTCTTCGACGGGAAAGTGCCCGCACCCTTCCAACATCACGGATTCGGTGGGTGCGTTGATACGGCGAAGGAACTCCAGGCTCAGCTCGGGCGGTGTCCATCGGTCGTCGGCCGGGTGGGTGAGCAGGACGGGTGTCGTGCGAAATGATTCGGGCGCGGTGTGCTCGAACGAGAAGTAGCTGCTGAGAAATCCGAGTGGCACCCGAACACCGCCGCCGCGCGGGTCCGTTGCACACAGCGTTGAGAGTTCCCGATTGCTGCTCATGTTCGCGACGTCGGCGACCCAACGGATGGGTACGCGGATGCGGCCCACCAGCCGTTCGGTGCGGCGCATCAGGGGAGCGCCGTAGATACCCATCGGGGCGAACCGCGCTGCGGCAGCTCGTGCTGACGGATTCGACGGATCGAGCAGACAGGTAGCGACGACGGCGTCGGCCAGACCGGTCCGCGCGGCTACCTCGTAGGCCAGCAGACCGCCGATGCTGGCTCCCAACAACACCAGCGGCCGATCGTCGGCTGCCTTCTCGGCTCGGACGAGATCGCAGAGGAGATCGACCCACTGCTCGTACCGTATGCCGGCGGGATCGGCTGCAACGGTGTCGCCGTACAGCGGAAGGTCGGGGAAGAGGACTTCGGCGCCGAGTATCACGCCGATCCCGGCAAACGGCCACAACGCGCCCGAGTACCCGCCGGCGCCGTGGATGCCGAGAACACGAACCGGCGCGTGCGGCACCACCGCCCGTGCGACGTGGACGGTGTTGCCGTTCCACTCCCACCAAGTCGGGGTCGGCGCCGGCATGTGGTCGGCGTACCGGGCGGGCATAAACTTCGAATAATCGGCGCTGGTCACCTACACAATTCTCGATACCGGCATCGCGGCTGACAACTCGCATCGGAGGACCGTGTCGACTCGGCGGAAAAGGCCCTCCCAGCAGCGCTCCAGGGCTACGTACGACGCGATCCTGGAGGCGGCTACTCGCGTTTTCGCTTCGGAGGGCATGGCGGCGACCACCAACCGGATCGCTGACGAGGCAGGCGTGTCGGTGGGCTCGCTCTACCAGTATTTCGGCAACAAGTACGAGATCCTCTCCGAGTTGGCGAACCGTCACGTGAGTGCCGCGCGGGAATGTTTTGCGGTGTGCCTTTCCGACATCGTCGAGCGCGAACTCTCCCTCGACGATGCCGTGAGGATGTTGGTGGAGTGCGCGGTCGCGGTGAACAGTAAACCGCGACAGTTCTTTCACCTGCTCTACGATCAGGTTCCGCGTACGCGTGAGCTCATCGAACAGGTCGAAGGAATGAATCGGCAACTGGTACTGGGATTTTCGGACGTGTTACAAAGCCGTGGATTCAGTGCGCAGGACGCGTTGTTGACTTCGCGGCTGACCGTGACTGCCGTGGACAGTCAGGTGCATCGGGTTGTGCTGGAATCGGATTCACCCGAAGAACTTCGGGTGCGCACGGAAGCCGTCGTGCGGCATGCGAGATCGATGATCGCGTCGGAATCCTGATCCGGTGTGGGGAATGGTGACCGCAGTCCGTTATGGTTCTGACGTCATCATCGAGGTAATGGGAAGTCGGTGCAATTCCGGCGCGGTCCCGCCACTGTGAGGTCGTCCACGCGTCGACCGTAGCCAGATACCACCCTCGTTGACGTTGTGTCATGCCACGAGGATGGATCGGTCACACCATGAATGCTGTTGGCGGAGCTCTGTCTCCACCTACCCACCTGCCTTCGCCGAAGGCTGGTGCACCGCGAGGACGACTCAGTCCGGGTATCGTGCTGCCCATTCTGCTGGTCGTCACCGCGGTCTCGGCTGTGTGCGCGTTGGCCTTCGGATCCGAGATGCTCCCCGTGTCCACAGTGGTGGACGTGGTGCACTCGCGCTTCGGAGGCCCGGCCGTCACACGCTCGGATCTTGCGATCGTGTGGGGGATCAGGGCACCTCGGGTGCTCCTCGGTCTGGCTGTCGGCGCTGGTCTTGCCGTCGCCGGTGCGGTGGTGCAAACCCTCGTCCGTAACGCTCTCGCCGATCCCCACCTGCTCGGAGTGTCGTCCGGCGCGAGTGTCGGTGCTACCGCCGTCATCACCACCGGACTGTTCGCCGGTGCCGGAGTATGGGCGCTCAGCCTCGGTGCGATGATCGGAGCTCTGGGAGCTGCGATTCTGGTCTTCACCATCGCGACGCTGCAAGGCGGCATCACTCCACTGCGATTGGTTCTCACGGGAACTGTTACCGCATCCGCGCTGTCGGCGATCGCGAGCTTTTTGGTCCTGCGCACCAACGACTCCCAGGCTGCGCAGTCCGTATTGTTCTGGCTCCTGGGAAGTTTGGCAGGTGCCTCCTGGGACAAGTTGTGGGCGCCGGTCATCGTTGTGGTCCTGCTCACTGCAGCGGTGTTCGCGCTGCACGGTTGGTTGGACGCGCTGGCGGCCGGGCCGGACGTCGCGGCTTCCCTCGGTATTCCCATCCGAACCCTGCGAAACGTGTTGTTCGGAGTGCTGGCAGCGTTGGTCGGCACGATGGTTGCGGTCTCCGGTGCGATCGCCTTCGTAGGCTTGGTCATACCGCACGTGACACGCATGATCGTCGGAGCCAGACATCGAGTGGTGTTGCCGGCGGCAGCGCTGATCGGGGCGTCGTTCCTGGTGTGGGTCGACGTCGTGGCGCGGACGTCGTTGCGGCCGACAGAGATCCCGCTGAGCGTGGTGACCGGGGTGATCGGTGCTCCGCTGTTTCTCCTGCTTCTCGGCCGTCGGCGCTACCGTTTCGGTGGTAGTTCGTGAGCGCCCGTGCTCTGTCACTGACTGCGTCCGGAGTAGTTGTTCGCATCGACCGTCGAACCATCGTCAAGGGCGTCGACATCGTGGCTGACGCCGGCGCAGTGGTGGGTGTGGTCGGTCCGAACGGCTCGGGAAAGTCGACCTTCTTGCGCGCTCTCGCCGGTCTCGGACCGATCGTCGGCGGTGACGTTCGCGTCGGCGACGATTCCGTGCACACGATGTCCGCGCGGTCGCGGGCCAAAGCAATTTCTTTTGTGGCGCAGGAAGAGCAGAGTCCCGCCGACCTGTTGGTTCACGAATACGTGACTTTGGGACGCACCCCACACGCGAAGCCCTGGAGCGTCGGCGGAAAGCACGAGAATGCCGTCGTCGATCGTGCTCTGGGCGAGGTCGGAATGATCGAGCACCGATTCTCTTCGATGGACACGCTTTCCGGCGGCGAGCGTCGGCGGGTATTTCTTGCCCGGGGACTCGCACAGGACGCCGGCGTACTCATCCTCGACGAGCCGACCAATCATCTCGACATCCGGCATCAACTCGAATTACTCGATCTGGTCCGGTCGTTGGACCGGACGGTGATCATGGCACTGCACGACCTTGATTTGGCTGCAGCAGTGTGCGATCGGGTACTCGTGCTCGCGGACGGAGTTGCCAAGGCCTTCGGTCATCCCTCCGACGTACTCACCACCTCGGTGGTCGCAACTGTTTTCGGCGTCGAGACTTTCGAGCTCGTGAACCCTGCGACAGGCCGTTCACACCTCGTATTCGAATCACGAAATTCTCAACCACAACTCACATTTTCGGAGAGTGCACTTTGATACACGTCAAGACCCGCGCGTCGTTCGGTGCGGTCGCAGCCGCGACAGCGTTGTTGGCCGTTTCCGGCTGCACAGCGACCGCACCCGTCGACGCAGCCGCAGACAAGACTTCGGTCACGCTGGAGAACTGCGGAACGGAAAGCACTTTCCAACTTCCGATCGAAAAAGTTGTTGCCACAAGCAATGCGGCCAATATCGGCACCATTCTCCGAGTCGGCGGACTGGATCGTCTCGCTGCGGTCGTGTTGAACACCAACAACGACGCGGTCATGGATTCGATGTTCGGTCCTGGAATCGCCGACGTTCCACACCTGGACGGAACGATCACGATGGAGACGATTCTGGGTAAGCAGGCGGACCTGGTGGTCGGCTCGTACAGCGGCTTGTTCAAGGGAGCGTCCGGTGTGACGCCGGAATCGCTGCAGGGCAACAATATCGACTCATATGTGATCTCCGACAGCTGTCGGCAGAGTGCCGCCGCGGATTCCGCGCTCGGAACGATGGGTCCGTGGGATGCCCTCCGTGCAGACGTGACGAATTACGGAAAGCTGTTCGGAACCGAGGACACTGCCGCCGAGGCGCAGACCGAACTGGATTCGCGTTTGGCACGTCTGGAGTCGGCACCGGATGCGGGCGACAAGCCGAAGGTGCTGATCTACGACAGCGGTGAAGAAGATCTGTACACCAGCGGAGGTAATGGAGCCCCCAACGGAATCATCGATGCGGCCGGGGGAACCAATGTGTTCGCCGACGTCGACAACACCTGGTTCAAGGCGAGCTGGGAGACCGTCGCGAAGTCCGAACCCGACGTCATCGTGATCATGGACTACAAGAAGAGTGCCGACGAAGTACAGGGCAAGATCGACGCGATCAAGAGCCGAGAAGGTCTACGTGACCTCGACGCCGTCAAACAGAACCGCTTCGTCGTGCTCCCGCTCGCCATGTTCACCAGCGGATTCCCCAACATTTACGGCGCGGAACAGTTGCGCGCGAAGATCGAAGAGTTCGGGCTGGCTCCGTCGAGCAGCATCGACTGGACAACTGCGCCGTCGGCATGAGTGTCGACAGTGGTTCGCGTCGGGTGATCGTTGTAGTTCGGCCGACGGTCAGTGGACTGGACGAGTCGGCTGCACGCCGGCTGCTCGACGCTGTTCAAGCGGGCACCGACGTCGACGTTCGTGTTGCGTACCTCGATGTCGCTTCGCCGAGCCTTCACGAGGAACTCGATCGAGCCCGTACCGATGACGTGGGCAAGGTCGTGCTGATTCCAGTTGCGGTGCCGAGGGATCGGTACCTGCTCACGTGGACAAGCAAGGCGGTTGCGAACTGGCGCGAAACCCGAATCGACGCCGAACTGGAAGTGACGCTCCACGAATCGGAATCGCTCGAAGGCGCGGTGGCCGGGCAGGTGATCGACGAACTCGGCTCGGCGGGAAAGCCGATCACCGCGAGTCCGGCGTCGTACCGCAGTCCGGCGTGGTCGGTGATCGAGCCGCACGAGAGGCATCTGTTGGTGTGCAAGGGGCCTCGCTGTATGGCGTACGGAGCAGGACCGTTGCACCGGGCGATGAGCGCGGCGGCCAAAGGTACTTCGGCAAAGGTGACGGGGACCGGTTGCCTGAGCCCGTGCAACCTGGGGCCGTTGGTGATCGCGAACCCCGGCGGTACCTGGTTCGGTCATGTGGACGCCGGAGACGCCGACGCGTTGGTGTCCGGTCTCGAGGATCAATTGGTGGATCACGTTCTGGACCGGTAGATACCGGGTCGGTGAAAGCAGAGAACCCGCTGGGCGCGAAGTGCGCTCAGCGGGTTCTGGTGTCCTGTCTCAGGAACCGAAGGGCAGGGTTCCCGGCGGGATCTGGTATCCACTGCTGCCGACGGAGGCGCTGCCCCAGAGTGCGAGGAAAGCGTTGATGGCGTTGGTGAGCATATGAATGTCCTTTGTGAGATGACTGATTCGTTTTCGACGGTACCGGGTGGATCTGTGGATTCGCTGGGGGGTTGGCACCCTTTTCACGGGGTCGGCACCCGTTCCGGCAGGTCGGAACGGGTGCCAACTGTCAGCAAAGGGTGCCAACTCCCGGGTGGGTCAGCCCACGTAGCCGGGCGGCATGAGTACGGACTTGGTCTCGCAGAAGGCCTCGAGGCCCTCGGGTCCGTTCTCGCGGCCGATACCGGAGTTCTTGTACCCGCCGAATGGTGATCCGGGATCGAAGGCGTACCAGTTGATCGCGTAGGTACCTGTGCGGATCTGCGCGGCAACTTCGAGTCCGTGATCGATGTCGGTGGTCCAGACTGATCCGGCGAGGCCGTAATCCGAATCGTTGGCGATCTTGATGGCCTCGTCCTCGGAGTCGTACGGAATCACCGAGAGAACGGGTCCGAAGATCTCTTCGCGTGCGATGGTCATCGAGTTGTCGACGTCGGCGAAGATCGTCGGCTCGACGTACCAGCCCTTGTCCAGACCGGCGGGACGTCCACCACCGAGTACGACGCGTGCGCCTTCTTCCTTGCCCTTGGCGATGTATCCCTCGACGCGCTCGCGCTGCTTCTCGGAGATCAGGGGGCCGAGTTGTGCTGCGGGATCGGACGGATCGCCGACGGTCATGAAGCCTGCGGCGGTCTTCATGCCCTCGATGACCTCGTCGTAACGCGAACGGGGAGCGAGGATTCGGGTCTGAGCGACGCAGGCCTGACCGGTGTTCATCAGCCCGGACATGACGAGCATCGGCATTCCGGCGGCGATGTCGGCGTCCTCGAGGATGATCGCGGCGGACTTGCCACCCAGTTCGAGGGAGCAGCGCTTGAGGTTCTGCGCGGCGATGGCACCGATCTTGCGGCCGACGGCACTGGATCCGGTGAAGGTGATCTTGTCGATGCCCGCGTGCGAGACCAGGTATTCGCCGGTCTCGGCTCCGCCGGGGAGCACGGAGATGACGCCTTCGGGAACGCCTGCCTCGGTGAAGATCTCGGCAATCACGTGGACGGACAGTGGCGATTCGGGTGCGGGCTTGAGCAGAACCGTGCAGCCGGCGAGCAGGGCGGGTGCCAGCTTGTTGATCGCCAGGAACAGCGGGACGTTCCAGGCCAGCACGGCGGCGACGACGCCGACGGGCTCACGGGTCACCTTGGTCTGCCCGAATGCGCCGGTGCGCTTCTCTTCCCACGCGAACTTGTCGGCCAGTTCGGCGTAGTAGCCCAGCGTCGCCATCGACGGGGTCTGCTGCATCATGCCGACCATGGCGGGCGGCTGGCCCATCTCGTTGGAGATGAGCTGGTTGATTTCCGCGCTGCGCTCTTCGATCAGCTTGGCGGCCTTGGCGAGGATCGCGCCGCGCTCGGCGGGGGTGGTGCGTGACCACGGTCCCTCGAACGCCGCGCGGGCTGCGGACACGGCCGCGTCGATATCTGCCGGTGCTGCGATGGGACAGCTGCCGACGCGTTCCTCCGTTGCGGGAGAGAACACTTCGAGTACCTGGTCGGTAGCCGGGGCCACCCATGCTCCACCGATGTAGAGCTTGTCGTAGTCAGTCATCAATTCATTCCTCGGTGTTGTCGGTCGCCGCGAGGGCATACGCGTCGTCTGCCTGTGCGGTGTCGGTGAAACTGGTGAATCCGTATTTCTCGTGCGGTCCGATGGCGGCTACCTCGAAAAGACCGGTGCCGGTGTGGGTGTTCGCGCCTTCGGTGAGCGTGAAGGACGCGAGGTTGTCGACGGGGGAGAACATGCGTTGGAACGGTTCGATCTCGTGGACCTTGTGGCGCAGTCCCTGTACGACGAGTTCGCCCTGCCACATTCCGTGACGCCAGTCCTGTTCGAGTCCGTAGCCGGTGCCGATTCCGATGTAGTTGGCCAGCAACAGTTCGCAGGTGACGGTGAGGACTTCACCGCCTGGCCGGTGGAAGGTGATGGTTGCTCCGGTGACGTCGCGGGTGTCGGGGCAGAACGTCAGTTCGTGTTCGGGCCGGCCGAGCCATTCGTTGTCCCTGGTTTCGTCCGGCCACACTCGCATGGCCTCTTCGACTATGCGCCTGCCCTGCTCGTCTTCCTGCATGATCACCGAGATGGTGAACTCGTCGAACTGCATGACCGCGTAGATCCAGAAGAAGTTCTGGATTCCGTCGACGGCGCGTCTGCCTTGCGGTTCGGCTTCACCGACCGGACGCACACCCCACGAGCGGTCGCGGTTTCCCCGCCACGTCTTCGGGTCGATCGCGAACTCCTCCCCGTCGACGGTGAGCGATCCGGTCCAGGTCCCGGTTTGCAGGAAGCGCGAGGTGTCGAACGTGACCCGTTCGAGTTGGCGACGAAAGTGCTTGGGCTCGAGCGCCGCCGGGATGGTGGCGTCGAAGGTGATGTCGAAGGAGAGATCGTATTCGCTGCCCGGTTCGAGGACGACGCGGAGCTTCTGCAGTCCTTCCAGCACTTCGATGCGCAAAGGTCCGACGGTGGTGTCGGTACGGTCGGCGCCCAGTGCCTTCGACATACGGGCAACGATGTGGTCGTCACCGCGGCGCAGTACCGCGAAGGCGTCCATGACGCCGAGGTTGGGGTACTGGCCGAGTCCGACGATGAGGAACACGTCGGGGGATTCGGTGGGGTAGCAGTTGAAGTAGTAGCGGTCGTAGAAGTTTCGATCCGAGGTGGCTACGTGACGGATCGGTTCGGCGATCTGGTGAACGGGGTAGTCGTCCATCGGTGACAGCATGTCAGGCCAACCTCTCCCAGTAGGTACCGTCGAGCATCGCGGCGAGCGAAGCGCGGTGCATGATCATGTCGTCGGGGTCTTCGGGTCGCTGTGACTGGCCGAAGGCTATGGCGCGGGCCTGGATTCGCCACATGATGACCGCCTGACGCAGTGCGGCATAGGTAACGTAGAACTCCAGATCGTGTGGGGTGTGGCCGGTGATCTCGGCGTAGGTCTGCGCGAGATCCGGCAGTCGAAGGAAGTCGGGAAGGCCGGGTAAGTTCGCCAGTCCGGCGATGTCCTCGAAGAACCTGTGCAGGAATGCCATCCAGCCCAGATCCATCTCTCGCGGGCCGAGAGTTGCCATTTCCCAGTCGAGTACGGCTACCGGTGCGAAGTCCTGGTACATGACGTTACCGATGCGCGAGTCGCCCCAACAGAGCACGGCCGGCGAATCGTCCGCGGGATTGTTTTCCTCGATCCAGTCGAGGGCGCGTTCGATGAGCGGTGATCTGATGCCGTCGGAGACCACCCACTCGTAGTACGCGCGCTGCTCGGCGATGTGTGCCGTGAATGCTTCTCGTGCAGTCGTTCCCGAATTGGGGAGCCGGAGGAAGTCGAAACGCTCACACGGCTTGTCGATGTCATGCAATTGAGCCAGGACGTCGACCGAGCTGCGCTGGAGGGTCTTTCGCTGCTCGGGGGACGCTTCGGTGACCCACGATCCGAAGTTGTACGGCATGACGTCAGGTGGCACGTCGCCGGAGATGCGTTCCATCACGAAGAACGGCGCACCCAACGCGTCCGGGTCGGATTCGGACCAGTACACGGCAGGCACAGGTACCGCCGAGTGCTCGCGCACCTGAGCCATGGTGCGGAACTGGGATTCGAGGTCGTAGGTCGGAAACACCGGCATGGTCGATTCCGTCGGTGCTACCCGAGCGACCAAGGGATGATGATCGCCGTCCCAGGTGGCGTCGAAGAGGATGGTTTCGCTGGACATGCCGTTGGCTGCGGGCAAGGTGACGTCGGCGACGGTCACAGTGGATTCGCTCGGCACCTTGCCTGCCATCCACCGTTCCAGGCGCTCACGGAGGTCTTCGGTGTCGCGGAGGGAATCGCTCGGTCGGGCGACCTGGGCGTGATGCTCGGTTTCATCGGTCGAAGAAGCAGTCGAGGCAACGTCAGATGAGGAAGCGTCTGGGCTCACGGTCACCTCCTTCCCGTAGGCGTCACGTGCAATGCCCGTAACGGTGTGAGTCAGAACACTAAAACACGTTACAGAAATTGGGAACAGGTGGCACCCGTTTAGTGGGACTCCCTGCGGATTTGTCGGGGAAGAACGCGTGTCAGATAACGGCGGTGAGCGCGAGCAAGCCCGCACCGGTCAGAGTTCCGGCGCCGCCCAGCTCGGCGGGAACGATCCGGAGCCCGGCGATGAACGACAAACGGGCATGTCGGGCAGCCGCGTCGAGCATCGGTTCCCACAGCGGTGCACCCGACTGGGCGAAACCGCCGCCGATCACCGCGAGGTCCACGTCCAGGAGGGCAGCCGCCGAGGCGATGGCACCACCGAGCGCCGTGCCTGCGCGGTGAAGCGCGTCCACGGCGATCGCGTCGCCGCTGCGTGCACCCTCGGCTAGTTCACGGCCGGTGTTCCCCGACCAGCCCTGACTACGAGCCCACCGCACCGCGGACGGTCCACTGGCCACCGTCTCGAGGCAGCCGACGCCCCCACAACTGCACGGTTCGGCAGAGCCTGGAACGACGAGGTGACCGATGTGGCCCGCGTTGCCGGTTCGACCTCGCGCAATCTCTCCGCCGAGAACGATTCCGCCGCCGATCCCCGTAGAGACGACCAGGCTCAGGAGGTTCGGGGTTCCGCGTCCGGCGCCGTGGTGGAACTCCGCCAGCGCCGCTGCCGCCCCGTCCATGGCGAGGGCGGTTCCGGCGTCGGGAAAGAGGTTACGGACGCCCTCTACCAGCTCGAATCCCTGTGCCCACTCGGTGATGTTGATGGGAGCGACGACGCCGGCGACGGTGTCCACCGGCCCGGCGCAGGCGATGCCCACACCGTCGACGTCTCGGCCGTCGGCGACTCGCTCGAGCAGCGCCGCGCACGCTCCCCACGGGTCGGTCTGCGGCGTCGGAACGCTGTCGAACACGGGAACACGGCCATCCTCGGACACGACGCCGGCAGCCATCTTGGTGCCACCGATGTCGAGTGCGAGGCGCATGCCGCTATCGCTTTTCGAGAACCACGACGAGGTTGCTCACCAGGAACTCCCGCAGGCCGGGGACTCGGACCATCCACCACGCCCACGACGGGTGGTAGCGCGGGATCGCGGCGAGCAATGTTCCCTGGCTGGTTCCACGGGCCCAGCGTAGGCCGTCGGTGGCGCCGACTTTGAACAACGACACCCCGAATCTGTTCTTCGGTTCGCGTCCGGTCTTGCGGAGGTACCGCTTGGCCGCGTACTCGCCGCCCAGCGCGTGCCACGGCCCGGTTTCGTGGCCGCCGAACGGACCCCACCACAGGGTGTACGAGAGAACCATCAAGCCGCCGGGCTTGGTCACACGCAGCATTTCCTCGGCCATCAGCCACGGCTCACTGACATGTTCGGCGACATTGGAGGAGAAGCAGATGTCCACGGACGAGTCCAGGAAGGGCAGAGCCAAACCGGATCCACGCACCGCCCCTCCTACCGTCAGACCTGCCGCATGCATCTCCGAGGGATCGGGTTCGACGGGAATGTAGCGGGCACCGGCGGCCTGAAAGACCTCCGCGAAATAGCCCGGCCCGCCGCCCACGTCGAGGACGGTGAGGCCGTCGAGGGATCGTCCGGTGTGACCTTCGTGCAGGTCCGAGATCAATTCGACGGAGTCGCGTGCGAGTGCACCGTAGAAGATGTCGGGTGCGGTCTGCTCGTGGCGGAAGTCGCTGAGCAGGCCGAACGAGCGTTTCAGGGTTGCCCGTCGGCCGAAAATGCGGGTCACTGCGGGCTTGGTCACGGGTAGCAACTTTAGCCACTGGGGCGCCCGGTCCACGAACACCGTCACGAGCGCGGCAATACGGACGCTCGAACAGTTAGGGTGTTCGGCAGGGTTACCGGCCGGTCAGGCGGGGCATCCCGCAGGATCGCCCGAATCGTGGTGGCCACCGACCAACTCAGGGAGTAACGCACGTGCGCGAGGTTCTGTTGCTCTGCTGGCGCGATACCGGGCATCCCCAGGGCGGTGGAAGCGAGCGTTACCTCGAGCAGGTCGGATCCCAGTTGGCCGAGCGCGGCATCAAGGTGACGCTGCGGACGGCGTCGTATCCCGGAGCGCCCGCGTCGGAGGTTCGTGACGGCATCACCATCAGCCGGGCCGGTGGGCGTTTCAGCGTCTATCCCCGCGCTCTGGCTGCCATTGCCGCTGGGCGTCTGGGTTTCGGATCACTGAAGGGCATTCGCCCCGACGCGGTGATCGACACCCAGAACGGCATCCCCTTCTTCTCGAAGACCGTAGCGGGTGCACCGGTCACGCTTCTCGTCCATCACTGCCATCGTGAACAGTGGCCGGTGGCAGGCAAGCTCGTCGGTCGGATCGGCTGGTGGGTCGAATCGCGATTGTCCCCGCGCACCCATCGGCGTAGTCAGTACCTGACGGTGTCGCTTCCCTCGGCGGAAGAATTGGTGGATCTCGGTGTCGAGCGCGAACGAATTGCCGTGGTGCGCAACGGCGCCGATCGGCTTCCCGTCGGCGTCGACGCGGGTGGATCGATCACCAGGGCCGAGCGTCCCACCATTTCGGTTCTCTCACGGCTGGTGCCGCACAAGCAGATCGAGGACGCACTCGAAGCTGTCGCGGCGCTGCGGCCGACGCTTCCTGACATCCATCTCGACGTCATCGGTGGTGGTTGGTGGGAGCAGAACCTGCGTGATCGTGCCGCCGAGTTGGGGATCGGCGACGCCGTCTCGTTCTACGGTCACGTCGACGAGGCTCGTAAACATGAACTACTGGCGCAGTCGTGGATTCATCTCATGCCTTCGCGAAAAGAAGGATGGGGCCTTGCAGTCATCGAGGCTGCGCAGCACGGTGTTCCGACGATCGGCTACCGCAGTTCCAAAGGCCTGACCGATTCGATCGTCGACGGAGTGACCGGGCTTCTGGTCGGTGGCGAGCATGCCGGCGACGGTGACATCGCTGATCTGACGCAGGCTGCCGGCACCCTGCTCCGCGACCACGAACTCCGCACGGTGCTCGGTGAGAAAGCTCGCGTGTGGTCCGGCGAGTTCTCCTGGGAACAGACCGGCACCGGAGTCCTCGAGGTGCTGACTGCACACAAGGACGGTCGTTGGGTCTCAGGACTGGCCGCGCCGCGCGAGTCGAATTCGGTTCTGGTTCAGTCCGACTGAGATCAGCCCGATCACACCCATCAGTACCCACGTGAGATGCGCGACTATGACGGCAGTTCGGGCGCCGGTCGAGGCTTCCTGTGTGGCAACGCCTCCCGGTACTCGGTAGAGTTCGAGATCGTCGTCGGCGAAGACCTGCTCCAATCCGTCGAGCGTGGTTGCCGAGTTGCCGAGCTGGCCTGGTGTCCCGCGCTCGATCAGTACCCATCCGACTCCGAGATCGGCCAACTGCGTAGGACTTCCGCCGGCCAGCAGTAGGTCCTCGACCTGGGTGGCTCGGGTTCCCTCGCCGCCGACCGCACCCCCGGCAACCACCAGTTGGCCGGTCTGCAGAACGTCGAGAGGCAGGAAGCGTGGTGCGGGGTCGAGCACCGGCGCATCGCCGCTGTAGGGGAAGGCGCGGAACATTCCGGCGGGAAGCACTGCAACGTCACCGGTTTCGTCTTGCAGTTGCTCGGCCACCACGGTCCAGGACCCGGGATAGTGCACGGGTTTCAACGCGCCGCCGACGCCCCACACCAGATCCGGCAGCGCCACGATCGTCACCACGACGGCGGCGATCGAGAATGACGGGCGGGGAACGGTGAACCGATTGCCTGCCCACATCACCGCGGCGGCGGCAGCGAGTGCGTAGAACGGTACGGCCAGCGCGACCCACTTCTGCGCGTCACGCAGCAGACCGGCGCCGGTGAACACCTCGACCGACCATCGGCCGACGTCGAGTCCCCACGGGGTGGCGCCCAGGGTCGGAGCCAGCACCGCAAACAGGGCCAGCGCGCCGAGTCCGCTGACAACGGGATTTCGGCGTCGTCGCCACAGAGCGGGCACACCGGCGAACACCACGACTAGCAGAAGAAGTGTTCCGATCAATGCGAAGAGTGTTGTGCGCGTGGACGGTATCGCTGCCGAGTTCCAGATACCGCCGAGACCGGCGAGGCTGCCGAGCGTCGCGAGACCGGGTTCCGCTCGGGCGGCAAAGGCGGCGACTCCCGCCGGATCGGAACCGTCGCCCGCTGCTCCGGATACGAAGGTGGCGACCAACCACGGCGAGGCTGTGACGAGGAAGAGCCCGACAGTGCCGCAGATACGCCTCAGAGCGGAGGTGCGCCCTCCTGGGGAGGCAACTACCACCAAGGCAGCCGCCAGAGCGAGCAGAGCGCCGGTAGGTGTCAGGCCCGCGAATGCCAGTGACGCGGCCAACGCCCACCACGATCCGGGCGTTGCTCGGCGAACTCCGATTCCGGCACACACGATCCACGGCAGTGCGGCATATCCGGTCAGCAGACTCCAATGTCCTTGCAGCAGGCGCTCGGCCACATACGGGTTCCAGAGCATCACCGTCGACGCGACGAGTTGTGGACCGAGACCGGCAGTCGGCAGCAGAACGGCGACCATGCGCGCCGCACCCCAACCGGCGAGCCAGAGCGCCGCGAGCAGGATGAACTTGACCACCAGTCCGCCGTCGATCACGGTGCTCAATGCTGCGATCAGCGCGTCCTGGGGAACAGCGCGCGCTGCGGCGTCGGTGAGTCCGAGGGCGGAGTCGGTCAGGTACGAGCGCGGCGTGCTGACGGCGTCGCGCAGCAGGAGGTAGCCGGGGCCGAGCAGCGGTCCGAGGATCAACAGTGCCAGCGCCAGGCTGTACGCCGCAGGCAGGTAACGGCGGTATCCGGCTTGCACTGTCATGACGCGCACGATACGTGGTGCATCATTACTGCCATGCCTCGCCAACCACTCGATCGCGCCGCCGCGGCCGGGGTCGGCATGGTTTTGGTGGGATCGATGACGGCCAATGTCGCGTCGTACCTGTTGGCATGGTTGGCCAGCCGATGGTTGGGGCCGGTCGGCTACGGCGAGTTCGCGAGTCTGCTTGCCGCCCAGTTGGTACTTGCGGTTCCGGCGTTGGCGTTGCAGACGGTGGTGGCCCGCGAGGCGGTGCGAGGCAAGAGCACAGATGCGTTGCGGTCGTTGGGGTATCGATGCACGGCGATCGTCGCCGTCCTCGCGGTGGCGCTGGCTCCGGCGATGGCGTGGCTGCTCGACACCGGAATCGTGGCGGCGTTCTCGGCATTGGTGACCGCGCCCATGTTGGTTCTGTTGGCCACGGAGCAGGGGTTATTGCAGGGGCACGGTCGATTCGGCACTCTCAGTGCGGTACTCGCCGGCGCCGGGGTGATGAAAGTCCTTCCGGCAGTGATCGTTCTGGCATTCGGCGGCGGAGCAGGTGCGGCATTGGTCGCGGGCGCGGCCGGAACCGCGGTGCTGGTGGCGATAGTTCGCGTGGTCGACCGAACCGTCTCGGTGAGCGAGGACCGGCCGGTGCGTATCGGCGTCGTCTCCGTGCTCGCGGCGTCGCAGGTTCAGCTCGCGCTTATCGCGTTGTCCTCGCTGGACCTGCTGATCGTCCGCGTCGTCCTCAGTGAATACGACGCCGGTGTCTACGCACTGGGCGCCGTCGCGACGAAGGTCGCGTTCTGGCTGCCGCAGGCAGTGGGCGTCGTGCTGTACCCGAAGATGGCGAACCCGGCGCACTCGGCGCAGGCGGTTCGCTCGGCTCTGGCGGTGCTCGTCGGTATCGGCGCCGTCCTGGTTCTCGGGGCGGCGGTTGCCGGCCCACTGGTGCCGATGCTCGTGGGCGACGCGTACGCCGCCGTGGCTCCGATGCTGTGGGCCTTCGCCCTGCACGGTGCAGCGCTGGCGGTACTCCAGGGTGCTTTGCTGTCCGCAATCGCGTCAGAACGCACACGAGTGGCCCTTCTGGCATGGGCAGGGCTGGCTGTGGAGGCGACGGTCATGCTGGTGTGGGCGAAGACGCCGGGAGAGTTGATCGGTGTCGCCGTCGTGGTTGCGTCGACGACGGCGTTGGCGGTGTCCGTCGCCGCGGTGCGAAGTGCCGACCGCGCCGGGCCGGCACCTCGCAGCGGCGTCAGTTCTCCAGACGCGTGAACAGATCGTCGAAGTAGTCGAGCGTGCGCATCGCGGTGTATACGGATCCGTAGTTGATGTTGCCACCCGTGTAGACGACGTTGTCGCCTTGAACTGCGCGGATACGGTTCCACATCGCGCGGTCGTCGCTGACGGGATCCACGCCGGGCGCGGTGGTGACGATCATTCCGTCGGCCGAGTCGAGGGCAGTCACCAGATTTTCGGTGGAGATCTCCTTCTGTCCCTCGACCGGCCACTGGAGTTGCACGCCGAGGTCTTCGGCAACCTGCGTGGAGATGCCCTTGCGATTGACGCCGTTGACCTTCTGGTTCACGTAGTTCAGCAGCACGATCTGCTTGCTCGCCAAGCTCTGGGCGTGGCGTTCCTTCAATCCGGCTGCTTTGTCCTCGTACGCTCCGACGACCTGACGGACGTCGGGGTTCTCGGTGCGATTCAGCCAGCTCGCCAACTGATCGATGTTCTCGCGCCACGGACGGGTGAAGTCCATCGGGAGCACAGGCGCTGTCTGGCTCAACTGCTGCAGTGGCCACATGTCTGAGGCCTCACCGATGTCGGTGCAGATGATCAGGTCCGGTTCCAGCGCGAGAATGGCCTCGACGTTGACCGGTGCCTCGAATACCTGCGCCGTGGGATCAGCCGGAACCCACGGCTCGGCGGCGTCGAAGCTGTACGCGATGACAGGAAGGCCCATCGCGACGGCCGGTTCGAGGTCGAGTCGGGAGTCGATGGCGACGACGCGCTTCGGGGTGAGCGGAATGTCGTAGGTTCCGAGAGAGGTGGTGACCGTGCGCATCCCGGACGCATCGCTTTCGGTCCCGGCGGATCTTGCGCAACCGGCGGCGAACAGCCCGGAGAATGCTGCCGCACCGACCACGAATCTCCGCCGCGTCAGATCGCTGACACAGATGTGTGACCCCAGAACTGTTGATGCGGGCATGTGGCTCCTCGTGCTCGGGGTGATCTGGACTTCCAGAAAACGCTAAGCCCGTGACTGTGCGGAGGGAACGACCCGTCGCGCCAATCCGTACGCCGATCCGGCAACAACATCCCGAAACGCAGCAGAGCGCCCCTTCCGTGTGGAAGGGGCGCTCTGCTGCTTACTGTCTGAATCAGTCCTTGCGCAGATCCGGACGCGGGATCACCTGAGTGTCGTCCGAGGTCCAGTCGTGTTCACCCGGAGCCGGCTCGGGCGAGCCCTGGCCGCTGGGATTCTGGTTCGTTCCGCCGTGTGCAGCGCGGGCCGGAGTTCCGCCCTTGCCGCCGCGAAGGCCGAGGAAGATACCGGCGATCAGTGCGATGACGCCGAGGACACCTGCCACGATCGGGACGGTGCGGCCGAACAGCGAGAGCTTGTCCATGCCGTCACGTGCCTGCTGGACCTGGTACTCGATGGTCGCTTCGTCGAAGGGCAGGGTGACCTTGAGAACCTCGACGTCGACGGCGTCCTTGTTGCGTCCGTAGTACTGGTGCAACTGCTCCTGGCCCTTGACGACAACGCCGGTCTTGGGCTCGACCCACAGGTCACGGACGTTGGTGTACCAACGCGTCATCGTGATCGGAGTAGCGCCACCGGGAACGCCCCAGGTGTCGGCGGGCAGGCTCAGCTTGTTGGTGGGGGAGTTGACGACCTTCGACAGGTCGACGGGATCGATCGTCTGCTGGAAGTGGTACACCTTCAGGCCGTTGATCTCGGTCTCTTCGACGAAGTCGATGTCCTTCGTGGCGCGAGCGTTCAAGTCGAAGTAGGGGTAGCTCTTCTGTTCCGTGTTGAACGGGAACTTGTACTGCAGACCGTCGCGGGAAACTTCTTCGGCGGGCTGGTCGCTGGACGTCTGGACGGTTCCGACCGGATCGTTGGTCGGCATCGAGCTGACGCGATCGAGCGTGACGCGGTCCAGGGTTGCGGTCAGCAGCCCGGTGTCGCCCTGCTTGTCGGTACGACGGACCGTCTGGCCGGCTTCGACGGTGATGATGTCGGCGTCGGACGGGTCCTGCGTGGTGACGTAGCGCTGAGCGACGATCGGCACGTTGGTGTCGACCTGTGCCTTACCGCCGAGGAGGGCCGCCGAGTTGAGGACGCTACCGGTGCCCGTGGCGACGGTGGTCACCTCGAGGTCGAGTGGCGTCTTCTCCAGCTTGCCTACCGTGTAGGTAGGAATGAGGATGGCGATGGCCAAAAGGAAGGCACCGAGGCCCACCAGAATGCAAGGAAGTATCCGGCTCGGCCCTGAGCGTTCCGCCATGCTGTGACTCCTAACCCGTTAAGTCTTTCGAGGTTCCCCAACCGGCACAATATGAGCTGCGCAGATCGCATGGGGCCCCCGATGGACACCATGTGTGGCAGAACACTAACAGTCCACCGGCCCGGTTTGTCGCATGAGGGCATGAATTGGCCAGGCATTTTGTTGCGAGTCCCTGGTGGTTTCCCTCAATCGGCCTGGGGTGCACACTTATCCGTGATGATCAGTTCCACGAATTCCTCTCAGACGGTCCCGCCACAGGCTCGGGGCTTCGTTCCAGCTTTGGACGGTATGCGTGGATTGGCCGCGCTCGGCGTCCTCGTCACCCATGTCGCGTTCCAGACGGGTGAAGCGCAGTCCGGTGCGATCGGGCGCGCGTTCGGCCGACTCGACCTCGCCGTAGCGGTGTTCTTTGCTTTGTCCGGATTTCTGCTGTGGCGCCCCCACGCGGCAATGGCTCGCGGAATCGGGCAGCCACAGTCGACCGTCCGGTACTGGATCTCCCGCGCGACGCGCATTCTGCCGGCGTACTGGGTGGCAGTGGTCCTGATCCTGCTGTTCCTGCCCGGCGCGGGCGGGGGCTACCAAGTGTGGCTGGCGAATCTCGGGTTGGCGCAGGTATTCGTGCCGTTGACACTCACCGAGGGGCTCACACAGATGTGGAGCCTGTCGGTCGAGGTGGCGTTCTACCTCCTGCTGCCGTTGTTCGCTTTCCTGATGGCGCGACTACGTGGCAACTCGGCCCGGTTCCGGCTGCCGCTTCTGCTCGGGGTGTCGGTCTTGGCCTTGACGTGGGCGTTCATTCCGATTCCGACGCCGGACGCCATCCACCACGACAACTGGCTGCCCGGCTACCTGCCGTGGTTCGGCGCCGGCATGATCCTGGCCGAGCTGGCAGTTGGCCCGTCGACGTGGGTGCATCGCCTCGCGCACCGTCGGGTACTCCTGACCTTTGTTGCCTTGGTCGCCTTCGTTCTCGCGTGCACCGATCTGGCCGGGCCCGAAGGGCTGGTGCGGCCGGAGCCGTGGCAGTACGCGATCAAGATTGCTCTCGGCGCGATCATCAGCTTCTCGTTGATCGCGCCACTGGTTCTGCGCGATCAATCGCAGCATCGCTTCCTGGCCAGTCCCTTGGCGCTGGCAATTGGACGTTGGTCCTACGGACTGTTCATCTGGCACCTGGCCGTACTGAACGCTGTGTTCCCCGTGTTCGGCATAGTTCCGTTCTCGGGCAGCTTCTTCTACGTCCTGGCCCTCACGGTCGTCCTGAGCGTCGCTGTGGCCTCGGCCAGTTACGCGTTGGTGGAGGAACCGGCGCGCGTTGCGGTGACGCGGTGGGAGAAGCGTCGCCATATCGGTGAACCGGCAAAGGGCAGCGCGGCCAACCCGGTCACGACCAAGGCGACCAACATCGAGAACTGAATCGCGAACGAGTCGCCCACGTAGCCGCCCGGTGCCCGCCACGGTCCCGTCGAGAGCAGCGTGATGCCGATCATCGCCGCCACGCCGGCAGTGCCGACCAGGATTCGTGCGGTTCGAGCCGGGCCGAAGAATCGCAGCGCGGCGAGCCCGAGGATCGAGCAGACAACCGCGATCGCCGCTCCCACTCCGCCGCCGATGACGGTGGCCGCCGCGAGCACGCCTACCCATCCCGCCGCGACGCTGCGCCACGGTCGGGGCGGTGTGAGGGGCTTGGACTCTCGGCGAGCGGGGACAAAAGCTGCGAACAGCAGCGGGATCAGCAACACGAGCCCGCCGAAGATGCCGAGGCGGTACCAACGGTCACTGGGGAAGTCGATGGTGACGGTTCCCGCGGTGCCTGCCGGCACGATCCAGCCCTGCTGCCATCCGTTCACGACCACCGGCGTCAGTTCGGAACCGTCCGGCGCCGTGGCGATCCAACCGATACTGGTGCTCTCGGGATTGACGATCAGCTGATCGGTGGACGAGTTCGTGACGGTGAGTTCGCGGTGATTCGCCGTCCACGCGGTCGATTCGAGCGGTGTATTCCGTTGTGCGGGTGATGGATCGACAGCCGTCAGATCGAGGTTGTCGACCGAGAACGCCGGGCCGGGTTCGACGACCACCTCGGGCTGTCCCGCCGGCAAAGTTGCCGAAGCGTCCAGACCGCACGCGAGCGCCTTGACCGGTGCGCCGTTGCGTAGCTGCGCCGCCGTCGCGGTAATCGAAGTGGGGAACTGCTGTCCGGCAACCGAAATGGTCGGGCCGTCGCCACACGGGACGGTGACGGTGCGGTTGTCGAGTGCGTCCGTGTCCTGTACTCCGGAATCGGCGATCGGGGTTCCGTCGGCCCCGACGACACCGACCTCGGCGAGGCCGGTGGGCTGCGCCTGGGCGAAGCCGAGTGCCGTCTGATCGAGGACGGGTTCCCAATCGGTGACACTCAGGACGATCTTGTCGGTGACGTAGGGGGAGAGGAGAACTCGACTGGTCTGAGGTGTTTCGAGCTCTCGGACCTGCGGGCCGTTGCCGAGGTTCACCGCGACGCTGGTCGGCAGCGACGGGAGGGTGCCGAGCCCCCGCGTGATGTCCAGTCCGGTGACCAGGGTCGGCTCGGGGAGGGTAAGTGTCAGAGTCGGTTTCGGGCCACCGGGCTCGGTGGTGCGCTGAGGCGCCGACCACGTGGTGCGTGCGTCCCCGTCGGTGGCAGCGAAGGCAGATCCGCGGGTGTCGCCGATGTCGCTCGAACCCGAGGCCGTGATTCGGCCGGGGACGGAAAGGAGGTCTTCCAGGGCGTTTCCTTGACGCGCTCGGACAGTCAGCTCCGGTGTAACCACGGTGTTTTCGGGAACCGTGAGTGTGCGCTGGAAACGGCTGGGTTCTTCGGGTATCGCCATGAACGCATTGCTGCATCGCACGCGGTCCGTCGAGTCCGCGCACGCATTGCGGCCGGGGAACTCTTGGCTCAGATTCCAGGCGTTCACGGATGCGCCTGTCGGCGCACTCGGCAGGACCGTGTCGAAACGGATCGGTACGGCCTTCGGCGCATTACGGTCGGAGAAATCCTCGACGGAGAGTTCGCTGATGCCGAACTGTGTTCCGGGTGAACCATTTTCGGTGTGAGTCGCCGTGATGCGGACCCACGGCGTATTGCCGCCCGGGATCGAGACGGTGATGGGCTCGCCCGGACGCTCCACCTTCACCGCCGTGCTGCCGTTCGGCGTCGAGACCTCGAGCCATTTGACGGGGGCGCCGATTGCAGCGGCACTGGTGGTCAGGTGGAGCAGGCCACTGGAAATCGGTGCGTCGAAGTCGATCTGCAACCACTGACCCAGTGCGCGCTCGATGCCGTTGCTGAACCAACCGGTGGCCGGATCGCCGTCGACCGTCGATGCGGGGCTGCTCGACGGTGAAGTACCGCCCAGTTGGGTGGCATCAGAGGCGGCGCTGGAAACGGTGATCGAAGCTCCGCTCCAACGGCCTTCCACGAGAGGCGTGTTCGCAACCGGATAGTCGGGCACCAAGTTGTAGGTGCGACGAGCGTCGTCGGGGGTACGTAGCGCGGAACTGTGGTTGTCGACCTGACCGAAATCGGTTTCTCGATCGCGTGGGGTGTCGGTGACGGTGACCGAATCGACCGGCAGTCCCGCAGCTTCGGCGTCGGCCGCCAGGATCATCGGCCCGGTCCCCGGAACCAGTCCGCTTTCGTGAAGGCGCACAGTCGATTCCGGCCCGCCTTGTACGCGCGGAACCTGGTTCAGGGCTACGGAGTACGGTCCACTGACCGCCGCGGTGCCGTCCGGCGGGGTGACCTCGAAGATCTCGATGGCGGGGTAACCGGGGCGCAAATCGCTGTCTGCGACCAGCCCTTCGATCGGTTCGGGGCTGTTGTCCTCACCGAAGTGTGCGACTCGTTCGATTCCAGGAGAGCCTTCGACCGCTTGATGCACGAGAATCGGCCTGGCTGAGCGCGACGTTTCGCCGTCGAGGTCGTTGCGCATGACCAGGTAGTGGATGCCCTGCCCGAGCAAGGTCTGCGCGAGTCCGTCCGACGGGCGTCCGTCGGCGATCAGACGTTGCACCGAATCGAGCGCGCGAATGGCGCCGGGCGGGGTCAGCGGGACCGAATCACGCACTGCCCACGGCGTACTCGCCAATGCCTGAAGCGGCTCGTCACGCGTCAGACCCCAGACCTGGCTGCCGAATGGCACTCCGGGGACGACCAGGGCACGTTCTGCTTCCGATCCGGGTGAGGTGTTGTCCTCGAGCCACTGCGCTGCTTCGTTCCAGTACGAGGGGACGTCAGGATACGCACCGCGGGGAGCGAGCTTTCCAGTCCAGGCCAAGGCGGTGGAGAGGGTGAGGGCGACAAGGATCAGGCTGGTCAGTGCGACCATCGGTTCGCGCTCGGGATGGGCGAACGCGCGTCGCCATCGGGTGAGCGGAACCGACCCCGGCAGCGGCACTTTGGCGAGTAGATGTGCGAGTCCGAGCACCAGCGGCAGACGGACCAACGGCTCGAGCTTGTGGACGTTGCGCAGCGGAGCGCCTGCCGAGTCGAGGAACAGGCGCACCGACTCCGACACGGGCGAGCTGAGTTCACCCACGTATCCCGCGGCCAGGCCGGTGATACCGACGAACAGGATGAGCGTCAGCCGGCCACGGGCGGGCATGGACCGCATGCAGAGCCCGGCGAGGCCGGCGGCGGCAACCAGACCGGTGGCGACGACTGCTGCGGGCTGGGTGACCAGTACGGCGCCGGCAATGCGTTCGGGGGAGACGAACGGGGTCCAGCTGTCCGTGCCGCGAAGTATCTCGGCGAGCGATGCCCACTGAGTGGTGACACCGGCGGACTCGATGTAGTCGAGGAACGGTGGGCTGATCTTGCCGAGCAGCAGGAGCGGAACGATCCACCACAGGGTGCCGAGAGCGACGAACAGGGCCCACCAGGCGGTGAACGTCAGCCACGTTCGGTTGGGTTTGTGCGAGAGCCACCAGATGATCGCGACAAGGCAGGCCGCGGCGGTGGCGACGGCATTGATCGAACCCATGAGCGCGACGGCGAGCGCAGATTGTGCGGCCAACCGCCTCAACCCCCGTGAGCGGTCAGGGAGTCCAGGGACTCCTTTTCCACGCACAGGGCCGAAGGCCAAAACCACCGGCAACAACACCCACGGCGCCAACATCATCGGCAGGGTTTCCGAGGAAATCGAGCCGAGCGTGGTCAGTACGCGGGGAGAAAGAACGAAGGCAACCGCTGCGATGACGCGCGAACTACGGCTGCCGATTCCGAGAGCCTCGGCAACTCGGATGATGCCCCAGAAACCCGCGATCAGGAGCAGAGCCCACCAGATGCGCTGGGTGATCCACGGCGGAACATTCGCCAACTCGCCGAGCGCGAAGAACGGCCCGTGCGGAAAGAAATATCCGTAGGCCTGGTTCTGAACCTGGCCGAGCGGGGCCTGACTACTCCATTGATGCGACGCGCGTTCGAGGAAACCGAACGGATTCTGCGTCAGGTCGTACTTGGTGTCAGCGGTGATCAGACCCGGCGATTGCAGAAAAGTGAGAAGAAACGCTACGACGGAGGCGCCGAACAGCCACCGCTTCGACAGGGGCTCTGCCGACGGGGCGATGTCTACCGAAGACACCGCTGCGTCGGCGGAAGAACGGGAACTCGCGAGGCCTGCGCTCTCAGCGGCTGCCGTACTCAACCTGGTTCAGCACGGAAGAATCTGCGTTTCCGCTGCGGTCGATCTCGGGACGAGTGTTGTCCGACGCGGCGGCCGTGACACCGAAGATGACGCCGGCACCCAGAACGGCACCGATGACAGCGCTGGCCACACCGGGGACAAGGAACTTCGTCATCGCGGATCTCCCAATTGGTCGTTAGTCGGTCGTTCGCGGTCGGACGGACTTACCGGCCCGTACGAACTGCTCGGGTCAAGGTATCACCCGCACTCGAGAATCCGGACGATTACCCTCGTGACGTGCTGGTCAGTCGAGGGTTTCCGCACCGAGCGCGGTCAACAGAGTGCGCAGTTTCGTGGACGTCTCATCGAGTTCGTCCTGCGGGTCCGATTCGGCGACAATTCCGCCACCCGCGCTGGCCCAGGCACTGAGGCCGTCTGCACCGATCTCCGCGCAGCGGATGGCAACCACCCAATCTCCGTCGCCGGCATCGTCGCACCAGCCGACGGCGCCCCCGTAGAAACGGCGTGGCTCTTCGGTCTCGCGGATGACTTTCAGTGCCGCGTCGGTGGGCGTTCCGCACAGTGCCGGCGTCGGATGCAGGGCGATGGCGAGATCGAGCGCAGTTGTGTCGTTTCGCAGCGTGCCGCGGATCGGGCTGGCCAAGTGCCAGACCTCGTGGGTATTGGTCAGCTCGGGTATCGCCGGTACCGACAAATCACTGCACATCGGTTGCAGGATCTCGCGGATCCATGAGGTCACGAAGGCGTGCTCGGCCAGGTTCTTCGTCGAATGCAGCAGGCTCTCGCCTGCCTCGCGGTCTTGATCGGCGTCACCGGACCGCTTTGCGGTCCCGGCCAACGGGCGACACGTCACGACGCGCCCGCGTCGACTGACCAATACTTCGGGCGTCGCGCCGACCAGGCTGTGGCCCTCGAATTCGGCTCCCGCCGCAGAGAGATCGACGGCAAAGGTGTTGGCGACGGGATTCAGCGCCGCCATGCGTGCGGCGAGCGCAGCCGGGGAGATCGGGGTCTGCGTCCGAAGCTCCACAGTGCGAGCCGCGACAACTTTGTCGACCTCTCCACTGCGGAGGCGTCCGATCAACTTTTCCACCCGACGGAGATGCTCCGACGACGACGGGATCTCTCGGCCCACCCGGGTCGTGGGCAGCGGCTGGGGATCAACCGGTTGCCACGGCCGGGGCGTGATCGTTGCCTCAGCAGGCTCGTACAACGCCGTTGCGGCAGCCGGGTCGAAAGGGAGAGCACCGACGATCAGCTTCGCCGAACCTGCCGACAGAGCGTTGGCGGCCGCGTCGGAGCTGTCGAAGCTGCGTCGTACGCCGCGGGTGACAACGCTGTGATCGGGGCGCGAGAGAACAAAACCGTCCATGGTGCATTCGACACTAGTCGGCCGCGGATCAGGAATGCGCGAAGGTCACTTCCCTGGAGGGACGATCAACACCGGCCGATGACTGTGACGCAGAACATGATCCGCGACGCTGCTCTGCAATAGCGACCGCAAACCCGTCGTACCGCGGGTGCCGGTCACGATGATGTCGACGTCCAATTCGTCTGCGGTTTCGACGATTGCAGACCAGATCGCGGAGCGGCACTCGGCGCTTCTACCTTCGACGGTCAGGCCCGCGGCTTCAGCCAGCGCGACGCCCTCGGCGAGGGTGACTTTGGCGTCGGTGTACGCGATGTCCTCGACGTCGTCATCGGGAACCCACTCCGGTTGCATCACCCCGGACAGGCCGGACATGCGAGCGGCCTGGCGGACCATCGGCTCCCAGGCGGTGACGAGAACAGCACGATTGGCGGAGAGGAAACGCCCCGCATAGTTGACGGCGCGCTTGGCGTTGTCGGAACCGTCGTACGCGATGAGCATCAGACCTTGTGGCATCACGACCTCCTCGTCAGCGGGGGGAATCGGTTCTCTTCCAGGCTACCGTCCCGATGTGCCCGTGAGGGAGTGTATGGGTACCGGGTCCGTTACGGTCGAGGTATGCGGATCAAGTTTCTGAAGGCTGCGACGACCATTGCTCTATGCGGAGGGTTGGTTGCCGGATGCTCAGGCGAAAACGGGACCGCTGATCCTGTTTCGAGCGCCCCGACCAGCACCAGCACCGAGATCACGTCGACGCCTGCGGCATCGAGCTCCGCACCCGTCGCCGCGTCGTGCGGTAGCGACCTTCTGGCCTCGCTGTCCCTGCGTCAGAAACTTGCCCAGCTGCTCAACGTCGGCGTCACCGGGACCGACGACGCGTTGTCGATAGTGCAGAACGAGGAGATCGGCGGCATCTTCGTCGGAAGTTGGACCGATCAGTCGATGCTCACCAATCGCGAAGTGCCGCAGGTTGCTTCGGCGTCGAAGTTGCCCCTGATGGTGACGATCGACGAGGAAGGTGGACGGGTCTCCCGCGTCGCGGACATCCTCGGACCCGATCCGTCGGCCAGGGAAACTGCGCAGACAATGACAGTGGAACAGACGTACCAGATGGCGCTCGAGCGTGGACGCGGATTGAAGGATCTCGGGATCACCGTCAACTACGCACCCGACGTCGACGTCAGCAGCCAACCCGACGACTCCGTGATCGGTGACCGCTCGTACTCCGACGACCCCCAGACCGTGGTTGCCTACGCCGGTGCGTACGCGCAGGGCATGCGAGACGCCGGAATCTTCCCGGTGATCAAGCACTTTCCCGGGCACGGCAGCGCGTCGGGTGACTCGCACCGCGGTGAGGTGACCACGCCGCCGCTGCAGGATCTGATCGCGTCGGACCTGATTCCCTTCCGCGAACTGTCGGGAACCGGAGTCGGAGTCATGATGGGTCACCTCGAGGTTCCCGGACTGACCGAGCCCGGCACGCCTGCCAGCATCAGTCCCGCCGCCGTTGCGTTGCTTCGCGACGGAGTGGGTTACGGCGCAGCGCCGTTCACCGGTCCGGTGTTCACCGACGACCTCAGCGGTATGCAGGCGATCACCGACCGATACGATATTGCCGACGCAGTTCAGGCTGCACTTGCGGCAGGAGTCGATCAGGCATTGTGGCTGACCACCGATGACGTACCGCGGGTTCTCGACCATCTCGAGCAGGCCGTCGCGTCGGGTGCGCTTCCGCAGGCGCGAGTCGATCAGGCCGTCGTCACGGTTGCCGCGGCCAAAGGTGCCGTGACCTGCTGAGTCGAAGCTGCGATTCGACGCACAATCTTACCGTAGAGTAAGATCGACATTTACCCTGTGGTTGGAGGAAGCATGGCCGGCGGTACCAAGCGACTGCCACGCGCAGTGCGTGAGCAGCAGATGCTCGACGCAGCTGTGGACGTGTTCTCCGACAGGGGGTTTCATGAAACTTCGATGGACACCATCGCGGCAAAAGCCGAGATCTCGAAGCCGATGCTGTACCTCTACTACGGCTCGAAGGAAGAGCTGTTCGCGGCGTGCATTCATCGTGAAGGACTCCGCTTCCTCGAGGCCCTCGCCCCGGCCGGCGCGCCCAACCTGACTCCGCGTGAACAATTGCGCGCCGCTCTCGAGGGGTTCCTCGGGTTCGTGGGCGCAAACCGCAAGTCGTGGATGGTGCTCTACCGTCAGGCCGTCGGGCAGCAGGCTTTTGCGGGAACCGTGCAGTCCAGCCGCGATCGGTTGATCGAGTTGACCGCGCATCTACTCGAGTCCAGCACCAAGGATCCTGATTCCGCGCACGATTACGGGATCATCGCCATCGCGCTCGTCGGCGCCGGTGAGGCAGTAGCCGACCGAGTCGCGGGTGGGGAAATCGAAGTGGATGCCGCAGCGGACCTACTCGAATCCCTCGCGTGGCGCGGTCTGTCGGGCAAGAAGAAGTCCGAATAGCTCTCAGACCAATCTGAGCGAACGTACCTTTCAGCGCATCCAAGGCGCCGAAAGGTACGTTCGCTCAATTGGGGCGGGTGGGAACCCGACAAAACTCAGGTCAGCGCAGCGTCGCTGTGACGTGGGGGTAACCCTTCTTCGGGTGACGCAGCGAAAGATCCCAGCCGTCATCGGTGCGATCAGCGTAGGCATTCAGCGTCGCCGGTAGCAGAATCGGCTTGCCGAAACGCACGCTGTACGTGATCTTGTCCGCAACGGAACCCTCGACGGTCCGCAGAAGGGCTGCGGCACTCCACATTCCGTGAGCAATGGTCTTCGGGAAACCGAAAGCCTTGGCGCCCAGGGACGAGACGTGAATCGGATTGCGGTCGCCGGAGACTGCGGCGTACTTGCTGATCGTGGTCTGGTCGACGCGGATGGTGCTCATCGGCATCGGCGGAACCTCGTCGGCCTTTGGCTCCGGTCCGGGCTGGCCGGACAGCGAGGTCTTCTGCTGGTTCAGGAAGCTCGAGGTCTGTCGCCAGACCAGTTCCCTTCCCACCCGAATTTCGGTGACCACGTCGATCAGCAGGCCCTTGCGGTGCTCACGCAAGTTCTCGGCGTGCACCGAGAGGTCCAGCGGTTCGCTGACGGAGATGGGTCGCAGTGATTCGATGACGTTCTCGGCGTGGACGGAACCGACGGCGGCGAAGGGGAAGTCCTTCGACACCATCAGCTTCATCACGGTCGGGAAAGCCAAGGTGAAGGGATAGGTGATCGGCAGAGTGTCGCCGAACCGCAGTCCGGTCACACGGCAGTACGCCGCCAGATTGTCGGTGTCGACCTTCAATCCGGTGAGGGTGAAAGTCTGCTGTGGCACCGAGCGCGAGTTGGACTTGTTCCACGGCAACAATCCCAGTACCGCGCGGGAGTAGATGTCGAGGGTCTTCGGCTGTTCGGTGAGCGCGACGGTCTTTGCTGCCATCATGCGCCCAGAAGGCTCTGGCCGCAGACGCGAACGACCTGTCCCGTAACGGCATTGGAGGCCGGGCTCGCGAAGTATGCGACGGTCTCGGCGACGTCGACGGTCTCGCCGCCCTGCAGGAGCGAGCTCATGCGGCGGCCGGCTTCGCGGGTGGCGAAGGGGATGGCGGCAGTCATGGCAGTCTCGATGAAGCCCGGTGCGACGGCGTTGATGGTGATGTTCTTCTTGGCCAGGACGGGAGCTTCGGCATGAACGAGGCCGATGACGCCGGCCTTGGAGGTGCCGTAGTTGGTCTGGCCGCGGTTGCCCGCGATGCCGGCGATGGAGGAGACGTCGACGACGCGGCCGCCTTCCTTGAGGGCACCCTTCTCGACGAGGTGCTCGGTGATCTTCTGCGGTGCAAGAAGATTGACGTTCATGACCATGTTCCAGCGGCCCTCGTCCATGTTGGCGAGGGTCTTGTCGCGGGTGATGCCGGCGTTGTGGACGATGATGTCCGCTCCGCCGTGACGCTCGAGGAGGTGAGCTGCGAGGACCTCGGCTGCGTCGGCTGCCGTGACGTCGAGGGCGAGGGACGTGCCGCCGACCTTGTTAGCGGTCTCGGACAGCGCTTCGCCGGCGGCCGGGATGTCAGCGCAGACGACGTGCGCGCCGTCGCGGGCCAGGACCTCGGCGATGGTGGCGCCGATACCGCGGGCTGCGCCGGTGACGACGGCAACCTTGCCTTCGAGCGGCTTGTCCCAGCTCGCGGGTGCGACGGAATCTTCAGCGCCGACGACGATGACCTGGCCGTCGACGAAGGCGGACTTTGCCGAAAGGAGAAAGCGCAGAGTCGATTCCACGCCGGAGAGTCCGGTGGACGCCTTGGGGGAGACGTAGACCAGCTGAGCGGTGGAGCCGCGCTTGATCTCCTTGCCGACGCTACGGGTGAAGCCTTCGAGGGCGCGCTGAGCGACATGCTCGTCGACGCTGGACGTTTCTTCCGGCGTCGTGCCGAGAACGACAACGCGAGCCGACGGTGCGAGGTTGCGGATCACGGGCTGGAAGAACTCGAACAGCTGCTCGAGTTCGCTGACCTGAGTGATTCCGGTTGCGTCGAACACGAGTGCGCCGAAGCTGCTGTCGTGCGCCTGGGCTGCCGGGTAATCGGAAAGCAGTACGCGCAGTGGTTCTGCGAGCCGACCCTTGCCGCCGATGAGGACAGGTCCGGCGAGTGCGGGTTCCCCTGCTTTGTAGCGACGCAGGTTCTCGGGCCTGGGCAGGCCGGCCTTCGACGCGATGAATGCGCCGGGGGCGGACGAGAGGAACTGTGAATAGAGGTCGGGAGCTCCCTTGCTGGCTGCCACGGTCCTACCTTCTGTTGTGTTTCGGGTTGTCTCTCACCGGGCAATCTGAAGAATGCGGCGATAGACAAGTAACTTACTACTGAGTAAGAATAGTCTTCAACAGGTAATCGCACCATCCTTGGAGACGCAAGTGACAAGCAAAGCCCGTTCAAATGCAAAGCCCGCCGCACCGCGCACTGCCCCGGCCGCAGCCGCTGCGAAGTCCGCAGGTCAGCGCCGTCCGGTTGCGATCGTCGGCGGAAATCGCATTCCGTTCGCACGCTCGGACAAGGCGTACGCACAGGCGTCCAACCAGGACATGTTCACTGCGACGCTCGACGGTCTCGTGAGCCGATTCAATCTGCAGGGCGAGAAGCTCGGCATGGTCGTCGGCGGCGCCGTACTCAAGCACAGCCGTGATTTCAATCTCATTCGCGAGTCCGTTCTCGGCAGCGCGCTGAGCCCGTACACGTCGGCGTACGACCTTCAGCAAGCGTGTGGCACCGGACTGCAGTCGATCATCGCCGTCGGCGACGCCATTTCGGCCGGCCGCATCGATTCCGGCATCGGTGGCGGCACGGACACCACGTCCGATGCTCCGATCGGCGTCAACGATCAGGCACGCGAGTTCCTGCTCTCCCTCAACCGCGCGAAGTCCACGGGCGACCGCATCAAGCTGCTCGGCAATGTTCGTGCGGGCATGCTCGGCCTCGAAATTCCGCGCAACGGCGAGCCTCGCACCGGCAAGTCGATGGGCGACCACGCTGCGATCACGGCCAAGGAATTCGGCGTGAAGCGCGAGGACCAGGACGAACTTGCCGCGGCCAGCCACAAGAACATGGCAGCGGCCTACGACCGCGGCTTCTTCGACGACCTCGTCACCCCGTTCCTCGGTCTGACCCGCGACGACAACCTCCGTCCCGGTTCGACCGTCGAGAAGCTGTCCACGCTCAAGCCCGTATTCGGTACCAAGCTCGGCGACGCGACGATGACGGCCGGCAACTCGACGCCGCTCACCGACGGTGCTTCGGCAGTGCTCCTCTCCACCGACGAGTGGGCAGCCGAGCGCAATCTTCCGGTTCTGGCGCACCTCGTCGATTCCGAAACCGCTGCCGTCGACTACGTTCACGGCAAGGACGGGCTGCTCATGGCTCCCACGTACGCGATCCCGCGTTTGCTGGCCCGCAACGGCCTCACCTTGCAGGACTTCGATTACTACGAGATCCACGAAGCCTTCGCTTCGGTGGTTCTCGCAACCCTGCAGGCTTTCGAATCAGACGAGTACTGCAAGGAACGCCTCGGCCTCGACGGCGCACTGGGCTCGATCGACCGGAGCAAGCTCAATGTCAATGGATCGTCCTTGGCTGCAGGTCACCCGTTCGCGGCAACCGGTGGACGTATCGTCGCTTCCCTCGCCAAGATGCTCGCCGAAAAGGGTTCGGGCCGCGGCCTGATCTCGATCTGTGCAGCCGGCGGCCAGGGCGTCACGGCGATTATCGAGCGGTAACCGCTCCACAATCTCCCCACGCGTGTGAAAACTGCGCTCACCTGCAGTGATCGGCGCGAGGGGATGCGTAATCGGGGATCCGGCCACGAGGGGTGGCCGGATCCCCGAACTCTTTGCAAACTTTTTCGCGAAGGCGTGTAACGCTGCAGAATAGCTACCGATATTCATGACAGCCCCGTGTTGCTGCCTGACCCCCGACCTGGCAGCAGCGCGGGGCTCTCGTATGTCCGGATATCCTGTGTTGAGTTGTCGGTGAGCGCCGCAGCGACGGTTGATGCAGCGAGGAGCCAACAGGTGAGTGACGAAGAGGGTCCGTCCGTCGAGAAGACGAACAGCGAGGACTCGTCCCTCCCAGAGCAGGAACTCGAGTCGGTCGAGGAACCTCAGGCGGTCGAAGAGACCGAGTCGGTCGAGGAACCCCAGACCGCTGAGGACACCGAGCCAGTCGCCGAGGCTGAAACAGGAGAGCCTGAATCAGTAGAGCCTGAATCAGTAGAGCCTGCACAAGTTGAAGCGCCAAAGCCTGTCGACGAGGACGCAATCGATTCCACAGAAGCGACCGTCGACGAACCAGCGCTGAACGAGGAAGTAGTTGCTTCCGCTGAACCAACCGTGGACGAGCCAACCGTGGACGAGCCAACCGTCGACGAGCTGGCCGACTACAAACTGACCGACGACGAATCGGCAAACGAGGTCACCACCGTCATCCCTGTCGTCCCGGCCGACGACGCACCGCCGACGGAAGTAGTCGACTCGGCTCCGGCGACAGAAGCCATCGACGAGCAGACACAGCAGTTCGAGCCCCCGGCAGTGGTGGTTCCCCCGAAGCCGCCGCGTCCCGAGTTCGTGCAGCAGTACGACACGCAGCAATTCGAACCCATCCAGCAGCAGTACGAGCCTGTTGTCCGAGAACCAGAGGTAATTGCACCCCCGCCACCGCAGCAACCAGTGGCGCCCGCTCCGGCGTCTTCCCGCAAGTGGGTCAAACCGGCGATAGCAGTCGGCGCCATCTTTGCCGTCGCAGTGATTGCCTACGGAGTGGATATCTTCACGTCGTCGGGGAAAACTCCCCGAGGCACGCAGGTCGCCGGGGTCGACATCGGTGATCTCACGCCCGCCGACGCGGAAACCACGTTGCGCGCCGAACTCGGTCCAAGGCTTGTCGAACCCGTAGCCGTACATGCCGGCGGCGTCGACTCCGAGATCGTTCCCGCGTCTGCGGGTGTAGACGTCGACTGGTCGGCCACGTTGTCCGGTGTGAACGCTCAGCCCATCAACCCGATCACCCGGATCACGTCGTTCTTCGGCTCCCGCGAGGTTCCGGTCGTGTCGACCGTCGACCAGGGGGCGTTGGACGCCTCGATGTCGCAGCTCGCGGCGAACAGCGATCGTGCGCCCGTCGAAGGTGCAGTCGTGTTCGAGGACGGAAAGGCGACGGGTGTTTCGCCCGCTGCCGGCCAGGCGCTCGAAGCGCAGCAGGCGGGCGCCACGTTCGCCGCGGAGTGGTCTGACGGTGGCGTCGTCGATCTTCCGGTGGACGAAGTGCCGGTCACCGTCACTCAGGCCGGCGTCGATCGCGCACTGCAGGAGATCGCTATTCCGGCCGTCTCGGGTGACGTCGTGGTCAACGGCCGTGACGGCAAGGTCGCGACGCTCGGTGTCGACCAGATCGGCGAGGTCTTGACCTTCACACCGGATGCTTCCGGTGGGCTGACCCCGCAGTACAACACGGATGCCGCGATCAAAATTCTGACTCCGCAGTTGGTGTCGACGGAAGTGCAACCCAAGGACGCGTCGTTCACCTTCGCCGGTGATAAGCCGACGGTTGTGCCTGGTGTCGTCGGTGATCTGATCAACTGGCCGGACACGGTCAAGGAACTCCCGGTTCTGCTGGGCAGCACGGCTTCTCGGGCAACCCCTGCCGTGTACGGACCGGTTCCGCCGGCGCTGACCACCGAAGCCGCGAACGCACTCGGCATCAACGAGGTGATCGGCGAATTCACCACCGGTGGTTTCGAATACGCGTCTGGCGTCAACATCGGCCTGGCTGCGTCGGAGATCGACGGCGCGGTCATCAAGCCCGGAGATACGTTCTCGCTCAACGAATACACCGGTCCGCGTGGTGCCGCTCAGGGATACGTCGAGTCGGGGATCATCAACAACGGTCGCCCGGACAAGGCTGTCGGCGGCGGTATCAGTCAGCTTGCGACGACGCTTTACAACGCGACGTACTTCGCCGGCATGGACGACGTCGCGCACACCGAGCACAGTTACTACATCTCGCGGTACCCGGAGGCTCGTGAGGCGACGATCTTCGACGGTGCGATCGACTTGCAGTTCCGGAATCCGGCGAAGACCGGCGTGATGATCGAGACGATTGCGACGTCGTCGAACATCACCGTTCGGATCTGGGGAACCAAAACCGTCGATGTCGCTTCGACGACCGGCCCCCGTACGTCGCCGACGTCACCGAACACCGTGACGTTGCCGGAGGGGCCTGGTTGTGTGGCTTCGAGCGGTGCGCCCGGATTCACGGTCAGCGACACCCGCGTGATCACCGACCACGCGAGTGGCGCCGAGATTTCCTCGAACACCCGGACCGTCAAGTACGACCCGGTGCCGATCGTGAAGTGCGAGTAGGGGACTACTTGCCGACGAGTGGGCCGAGGGTGCGGCCCGCGAGGTCGACGATGCCTGGTTCTTCGCCGTTGGTGATCAGGTTGATCACGACGCCGTCGATGCCGTGGTCGAGGATGCGCGTCTGAACCTGCTCGGCGACGTCGTCCGGGCTCCCGACGAAATGACGTTCGGTGGCCTTGGCGACGACGTCTTCCGGCGCCGTGGTGATGTCGAGACCACGCTCCGCGAGGAATGTCCGCTGATGCGCGCGAGCCTTGTCGCCGTCCTCGTCGATCATCATGAACGTCAGGAAGCTGGTCTCGAGGGTCGCGGGGTCGCGGCCGGCTTCGTCGCAGCGTGCCGCAAGTGCTTCCATCTTGCGCGGCAGTTCGGACGGGTCACAGATGATGTTGAGATGATCCGCGAAGCGAGCGGCGAGCCCGAACGTCTTCTTCTCGCCGCCGCCACCGAGCAGGATCGGTAGGTCGTCGCGGACTCGGGGCTCGTTGATGGCGTCCTTGACGTGGTACCACTTGCCGTCGAAGGTGGGACGCTCACCGCGGAGCATCGGCGCGATGATCTGCAGTGCTTCGTCGAGTTTCTGGAAGCGTTCGGTGAAAGTTCCGAACTCGTATCCGAACGAATTGTGTTCGAGTTCGAACCAACCGGCGCCGATGCCCAGGATGGCCCGACCGCCGCTCACCACGTCGAGGGTAGTGACGGTCTTGGCGAGCATGGGCGGATTGCGGTAGGTGTTTCCCGTGACCAGTGCAGACAACTGGATGGTCTCGGTGGCCGTCGCCAGCGCGGAGAGCGCGGAGTAGGCCTCGAGCATCGGGGCGTCCGGCGCTCCGATTCCGGGGAGTTGGTAGAAGTGATCCATCACGAATGCAGTATCGAAGCCTGCGGCTTCGGCTTCGCGGGCCTGCGCTATGACGGTGGGGAAGAGGTCCTTGATCGGACCGCCGTAGCTGAAGTTGGGCATCTGGTATCCGAGGCGAGTGCTCACCGTTTCGACGTTACTCGCGATCGGTTGACCTGGCACGATTTTACCAACTCTATGGATTCCGTTGTGCCGGGCAGACTTCCGGAATTCAGAGAAGCTCTTCGGCCGCTTCGCGTCGCTTGGCCCGCTGCTGGTGACGCTTTACGCCCAGGACGGCGGCTGTGAGGCCGACGAGTGCCCCGACCCCAGCGCCGGCCCAGGTCGCGATTCCGTCGCCCGGACGAGTTACGAGTTGGGCGACGACGCCGATCAATGCGATCAGATAGACGGACCCAGCCATGAGTACTCGGGGCGGCAGACCCTTCATGCTTGTGTAGGCGTCGACGTCGTGAGCCTGCGCATACCGCAGCACCACCATCGAGCAGATAAACCATCCGATGATCAGTCCCACTGAAATCCATGCGCCGGTTCGTCCGGCAACCCACGGCAGAATTGCCGCTGCGATCAACGTGATCCAATAGGCGAATTGGAATCCCACCGCCGAGGCTTCGTTCCAGACGTCGCGCTGACGCTCGTCCTTGTAGAAGTCGTCGTCCAGATCTCCGACGAACCGCATTGCCTTCATCATGGTGCTCATGCCGTCTCCTCTGGAATTTCTGCGGTGAGTGCCGATTCGGGTAGGGGAAAGAGCGCTTCGACGGTGGTCCCCAGCGCCAGTGCCAGGCGAAGTGCCAGGTAGACGCTCGGTGCGTAGTCGCCGCGTTCGACGGAGACGATGCTCTGTCTGCTCACTTGGCCTGCTGTGGCCAGTTGCGCCTGGGTGAGGCCGGCGAGGCGTCGGTGCTCTCGCACGTTGTTGTCGCCAGCCTTGCCCGTCATGGGAAAAGTAAAGAATACTTGTCACATGATGTCAAGTTTGCTTGTCATATGGAAAGCTGACGGCATGCGTGAACGATTTCTCGAGATCGCCCTGGCAAATCCGGTGGTCGCAACGATCGTGGATCGGGCGCCGAAGTTGGAGTTGGCTGAGTGGTACCTGACCGCAGGTGGGCTTTTCCAAACCGTCTGGAATCACATCGACGGCCGTGACCCCGGAGCTGGAATCAAGGACTACGACCTCTTCTATTTCGACGCCGACGATCTGAGCTACGAAGCGGAAGATCGCGTGATTCGTTCGGCCGCAGAACTGTTCGCCGATGTGGATGCCGACGTCGAAGTACGCAACGAAGCCCGCGTGCACCTGTGGTACGAGCAGCATTTCGGCATTCCCGGCGTTCCGTTCACCAGTTGCCGCGACGCCATCGACCACTTCGCTTCCACAACTTGCTGTTTCGGGATCACCAAGGGAGCAAGCGGCACCGTGGACGTGTATGCCCCGCATGGATACGACGATCTCTTCGACATGATCGTCCGCCCCAACCCGGTGCTGGCGCCGCGAGAGGTGTACGAGGCCAAGGCAGCACGGTGGCGCAGGGAATGGCCTGCGCTGACCGTGGAGCCTTGGCCCGAGACCTAGACCTCGATCGGCGGATGCAACCTGTCCATGGTCCATTGCCGATTTCGACGTGCAGCAAGTGAACTGGCGCCGAGTGAGGCGACGAGAAGGCCACCGAGGACGGCGATCGAGACCCACAGCCTCGAGTCGATACCGCCGACGGTGAGTTGTCGTAGCCCGTTCACCGCGTAGGTCATGGGGTCGAAGGGGTGGATGATCTGGAACGGTTTCGCGGTGGTTTCGACGGGATAGATGCCGCCGGCCGAAACCAGTTGCAGCATCAGGAACGCCAGGGTGATGACGCGTCCGACGGATACTCCGAAGATGGCGTTGAATGCCTGGATCAACGCCATGTAGGTGGCGGTGATGAGCATCAGGAATCCGACGGTGCCGAGGGCATGCGTGGGGTGCAGACCGACGGCGAAGTGCACGACCAGGTACATCACGATCACCTGGCAGATGCCGATGAGCAGTGCCGGCCAGTACGAGGCGAGGACCACCCGCAGCGCGCCGAGTCCGTTTGCGATGGGCCGGTTCTGGAGCGGCTTGAGCAGCATCCAGGTGATGATGCCGCCCACGAACAGCGCGAGGGGCAGGAAGAACGGAGCAAAACCGGTGCCGAAGGTGCTTGCCCGGTTCTCGTAGGTTTCCTGCAGTTCGACCGGGCTGGAGAGGGTTTGAGCGGTTGCGGTTCGCTGTTGATCGGTCCAACTGGGAATCTGGCCGGCGCCCTCGGTGAGTTTGGTTGCAAGTTCGGAGGATCCGGCACGAAGTTGCTCGGTGCCGTCTGCGAGTTTGGCCGCTCCGTCGGAGAGTTGGACGCTGCCGTCGGTGAGTTGAACGAGTCCACTACTGAGGGTTTGAGCGCCGTCGTTGACTTGTTGACCACCGTCACGAAGCTGTACCAGGCCGTTGCGGAGTTCACCGCCGCCGTTGGCCGCGGCATTGAGCCCGGCTCGGAAGGTGCTCGACGGATCGTCGAGTTGGTAAGCGAGTTGTTGTGCACCGCTCTTGAGTTCGCCCAGCTGGCCCATGGTCGCTTCACCGAAACCCTGAGTGCGCAGCATGTCCTGGGCAGGCGCGAGTGCATTGGCGATCTGTTGGCTGACAGGATCCGGGTTCAGCCTAAGGCTGGCCACTGCCTGCCCGACCAGTTGTGCGACGTCTGCTTGTGTGTTCCCGAGGACGCTCAGTTGGTCGACGACCTGGGTGACGCCACCACTGAGTTGGCTTGCGCCGTCGCCCAGTTGGACAGCTCCGAGATCGAGTTGCCCCAAACCGTCGGTCAGTGCGAGGGCACCGTCCGTGGCGGTGTTGATGCCGGTCGAGAGTTGCGCCGTGCCGCCGGCAAGAGTGGCTGCACCGTCGCGTGCGGTAACCATGTTGTCGGCCAGCGTTTTCGAGCCCGACGCCAATTCGCCGGCTCCGGCGTTGGCTGTGTTCACTCCGGCCGAGAGCTGGAGCGCTCCGTCGGCGGCCTGTTTCAAACCTGCACCCGCGTCGGTCAATCCGACGAGAACCGTCTCGACCGACTGCGCTCCGATCTTGTCGCTGACTTGGCTGAGGACCTGCTGGGCGGCATTTTGACCGATGATGGTGCCGAGGTAGTTGTTGACGTCGTTGAAGGTGAACTGCAACTGCGCTTTGTGGGGGTCCTTGGAGGTCGGGGATGCAACGGCCTCACTGAAATTCTCGGGCAGAGTCAGAGAGAAGTAGTAGGTGCCGTCCGAAACTCCCTGTGCGGCTTCCTGCTGTGAGACCAGGTGGAGATCGAGCTCACCGGAATCGAGCAGCGCTTGGCTGACCTCGTCGCCCGCGTTGAGTTCCTGCCCCTGCACCATCGCGCCGCGGTCGGTGTTGACCAGAGCTACGGGGACCTTGTTCACCTCACCGAACGGATTCCAGAAGGCCCACAAGTACATCGCGCCGTACAGGAGCGGCATCAAGATGATGGTGACGAGTGCAATCCTGGGCATCGCGCCGCGGGAGAACCGCTTGAGTTCGGTTCCGAGAGACATTCCAGCGAGCATCGCGTTTACCTCGCCCCTTCTTGGTCGGGATTGGTGACTTCTTGGAGCAAGGTGACGGCATCGATGGGTGATCCGTCGGGCAGCGGGTTGACGGTCGACGCGATGATGGTCTGGTAGCTCCCCATCTCGACCAGTCGCTCGACGAGATATGCGCGCTCGGAGTCACGCCGCACCTGTTCGAGATCGTCGACGACAAGCACGGCCGGCTTCTTCGTGTTCGCGACCGCGATGCGTAGCAGGGTCGCCTCGAGTTCGCCGAGGTCGCTGACATATCGGCCGAGTGCAGGCAGCGGATGGTCACCGAAGACAGGGGCACACACGGTTTCGAGTTCTCGATCCCCGGCACGTCCGATGAGCTTGTACCAGGGTGCGTCCCACCGGATCTGCTCCGTGATCAGATCGCGAACGGTGACGGACTCGGCAAGCTCGTCGATGTCCTCGAACCCGGCGACCCCGGCGATCTCGAAGATCTCACGGGGACGGGTTCGGCCGAAGACGGAGAGCGACCCGGAACTGGCTTTCATTCGCCCGCTGAGTGTCAGAAGTAAGGACGTACGTCCTGAACCGGCCGAGCCTTCGAGGATGGTCACACCGCCCGCACGAATCTCGAGATTGACGGGTCCGAACACCGGCCCCCATGGGCCGTCGAGCGCCAAGTCCGTGGCAGTCAATGCCAGGTCGGGGGCGTAATCGGGTTGTGCGTGCTCTGGTGCGACCACGATGATCACCTGTCTGTTGATCTACTCGGGCTTCGAAAGAACCGAGTGGCTGGTTCTGTGGACGTTCGTGCTCACCCAATCACATCGTCAGGGGGCGAGCGGTCTCACGAAAGGGATGTGTCGGACACGTCTGACAACTTGGAGACCGAACGGTATGTATTCTGTTGGAAACGGACAGGGGGAGTCGAGGTGCCGGTTCGTAGACGCGGTATGTGCGTGTTGCTTGTCATGGCCGCCCTGTCGGTTGTCTCCTGTGCCGGTGAGCGCGAGTCGCTCCCGTTCGTGTCCAGCGAGAGGCTTTTCGAGTTCACCGGTCGCAATGTCGGACCGTTGACAGTTCCGCCCTTGCCTTCCGAAGGACACGAGCACGAAGCAGCGCCCTACGGCGCGATCACCTTGACCGGTGGGTGGACCGGCGCCGCCAGTGTCTCGCTGCCCGGATCCGTCACGTGTTTCGAGCACAACTGGGCGGATTCGCTGCCCGCCGGTCACCGCCAGTGGGCCTACGAAGTGCACACCAGTTCTTTCTACGAGTACGACGGCGGCGGCGAGTATCCGGGACGTGATTTCCAGTTGCAGGTCTACGTGAACGAAAAACCGGAACCGGGCCAGCACGGGGCGGCGATCATGAAGTTCTCGGATCAGAGCGGACAGTTCGTCTCCTTCGGCGGCGGTGACGACAAGTCCATCGAAATAGTCAGTTCTCCGGATCGCAGGCGCGTGGCGCTTTCCCTGGCGGGAACGGCGGCCCGACCCGGCGAACAACCTACGACGTCCGTACTCTCCGCACAGATCAGTTGTCCGACCGTCGAGCGCAGATGACCGCTGACAACAAAAATGCCGGCCCCGAAACATTCTCGGGACCGGCACTTTTCATGAATCAGGAACGAATCAGAATGCTGCTTCGTCGATCTCCATGATGTCGTTCTCGGTGTTCGCGACGATCTCGCGCGAAGCCGTGAGCTCCGGCAGGACGTTCTTGGCGAAGAAGGACGCGATGGCGACCTTGCCCTCGTAGAAGCTCTTGTCCTTGTCGGAAGCGCCGTTGTCGAGTGCTGCGAGAGCGATCTCGGACTGACGGAGCAGCTGCCAGCCGATGAGCAGGTCGCCCACGGACATCAGGAAACGGACTGAGCCGAGGCCGACCTTGTACAGCTCGGTGGGCTGCTCCTGAGCTCCCATGAGGAAGCCGGTGAGCGTGGCAGCCATGGCCTGGACGTCTTCGAGTGCGGTGGCGAGCAGTGCGCGCTCCGCCTTCAGACGGCCATTGCCGGCTTCGCTGTCGATGAAGGTCTTGATCTGTCCGGCAACATGAGCGAGCGCGACGCCGCGGTCACGGGCGATCTTGCGGAAGAAGAAGTCCTGAGCCTGGATGGCCGTGGTGCCTTCGTACAGCGAGTCGATCTTGGAGTCGCGGATGTACTGCTCGATCGGGTAGTCCTGCAGGAAGCCGGAGCCGCCGAGGGTCTGCAGGCTGTCCGTCAGGTACTGGTACGCACGCTCGGAGCCGACGCCCTTGACGATCGGGAGCAGCAGGTCGTTGACGCGGAACGCGGTGTCCTTGTCTGCGCCCGAGACGAGCTTGGCGACAACCTCGTCCTGGTGTGCTGCGGTGTAGAGGTACACCGCGCGCAGGCCTTCGGCGTATGCCTTCTGCATTGCCAGGCTACGACGCACGTCGGGGTGGTGCGTGATGGTCACGCGCGGCGCGGCCTTGTTGGTCATCTGGGTCAGGTCTGCGCCCTGCACACGCTGCTTGGCGTAGTCGAGAGCGTTGAGGTAACCGGTGGAGAGGGTGGCGATTGCCTTGGTGCCGACCATCATTCGAGCGTGCTCGATGACGTCGAACATCTGGGCGATGCCGTTGTGGACCTCGCCGACCAGCCAGCCCTGTGCGGGGATGCCGTGGCCGCCGAAGGTGACCTCACACGTGGCGGAGACCTTCAGGCCCATCTTGTGCTCGACGTTGGTGACGAAGGCGCCGTTGCGCTCGCCGAACTCTTCGGTCTCGAAGTTGAAGTGCGTCTTCGGGACGAAGAACAGGCTCAGGCCCTTGGTGCCGGGTCCGGCACCTTCGGGGCGGGCGAGAACGAGGTGGAAGATGTTCTCGAACAGGTCGTCCGAGTCGGCCGAGGTGATGAAGCGCTTGACGCCCTCGATGTGCCAGGAGCCGTCGTCCTGCTTGATTGCCTTGGTGCGTCCGGCACCGACGTCGGAGCCGGCGTCGGGCTCGGTGAGGACCATCGTGGCGCCCCATCCGCGTTCGACGATGGTGGCGGCCCACTTCTTCTGCTCTTCGGTGCCGTTGTTGAACAGCACGTCCGCGAAGGCGGGTCCGGCCTGGTACATGTGCGCTGCGGGCTGTGCGCCCAGGATCAGCTCACCGATGGCCCACACGACGGAACGGGGAACCGGCACGCCGCCGACCTCTTCGCTCAGTCCCATGCGGTACCACTCGGCGTCCCAGAGAGCCTTGAAAGACTTCTTGAAGGATTCCGGCAGTGCAACGGTGTGCGTCTCGGGATCGAAGACAGGGGGGTTGCGGTCCGCGTCGGCGAAAGATTCGCCCAGCGGTCCCTCGGCCAGGCGTGCGACCTCTGCCAGCATGTTGCGGACAGTGTCGGCATCCAGGTCGCCCCAAGCGCCTTCGCTCAGTGGCTTCTCCAGTCCGAGAACCTCGAAGAGGTTGAACTCCAGGTCCCGAACGTTGCTCTTGTAATGGCCCATGTCTTCTGCTTCTCCCAGTGAGGTGGTGCGGTCCAGCACTCCTAGTACCGCCCGAAGTTTATTACTCGTCGGTAACTTAATACATGTTACTAGCCGTTCTTTGCATTGCCAACACCGGATTTGCGTCCGATGACAAGCGCGTCGACCGCGAGTCCCGTTTCGGTGTGCCTGTGGGGATTTCCGGCGATCTCGAACTCGAGCCTTCCTTGGAACTCCTGCATCAATTCTTCTGGGGTGTAAAGGATTTCGGGATCTTTCGGCCCGCCGACGCCGTAGTCGATGTTGCTTCGGTCGTGGCCCAAAATCATGAGGATTCCATCAGGTTTCAGAGAATTTATGGCACGGTTCACAACCAGGGTGCGTTGTGGTGCGGGTAGATGAAGGTAAAGAAGCAGTGCCAAGTCGTATGCCTGCCCGTTTCTGGAGGCGTAGTCCGCGACGGTGACGTCGCCGCACCGGTAGTCGAGACGGTCGAGGACCGATCGGGGTGAGCGGGCCGCGATCGTGCGGGCTTTCTCGATCGCGACGGCCGAGTAGTCGATGCCGGTGACCTGCCAACCGCGGGTTGCGAGCCACAACGCGTTACGGCCCTCGCCACACGCCAGGTCCAGTGCCTGGCCGTGGGGGAGGGCCGTTGCGTATTCCACCAGTAGTTCGTTGGGAGGAGCGCCCCAGACGAGCTCGGATTCTTCGTACTTCTTGTCCCAGGCGGCCGCATCCATAGATGACGACGGTAGTGGCACTCAGTTCTTGCGGACACCGTCCATCGGGTTCTTGCGCAGGGCCGCGCGAGTCGGGATCGCGATGGAGACAAATCCCAGAACAGCGGTCACGGCGACGATGGAACCGTAGATCACCGGTGAGATCGCCGGGATCGGCTGCCCGGACACCGCCACGGCGATGCCCATCAGCGGCGGCAGGGCGATCAGCGATCCGACTACGACGGCGATTCCCACCACCATCAACGATTCGATGCGCATCATCGCTCGGACCTGCTTCGTCCGCGAACCCACCAGCTGCAGGAGCGCGAACTCGCGGGAACGCTCGGCAGTGGCGGCGACCAGAGTGTTCACGACGGCGACGGCCAGATAACCGAGCAGGACGAGGACGGCGAGGATGCTGACCCACGACTGCATACGCCGCTGATCTTCGCCTGCCGCTCCGAACTGGTCCTGGTTCATCGCGGCGATCGAGGGGAAAGACTGCAATGACTGCTGTACTTCAGCCGACCGTCCGGGTTCGGCAGCAACCAGAACGGTGTCGATCAGGGCGTCGGTGGAGTGCTGACGCAAAGTCTCGATCGGCATGGTCACGTCCCCGAATCCGAGCCCGCGACCGTATTTTGCGACGACCATCGGATGCACCAGCGTTCCGTCACCCAGATAGAGGTCGACGCGCTGGCCGACCTTGGCTCCGAGTGTGAAGGCGCCGTCTTCGCTCACGGCAACGGTATCGCCGGTCAGAGCGCTCAGGTCGCCTTCGGTCACCGCGAGATCGAGGGTCGCGGCGGCACTGGCGGCGTCGATGCCCTGGGCCGCGATCGCGCTGTCGGCTGAGCCGCCTTCCTCGCCACTCGGTACCGGTAAGACCTGGCTGCGCACCACGGGGTTTGCCGCACTCACACCGGGCACCGCTGCAATCGAGTCGAGGAGAGAGGGAGCGATACCGGAAGGAGCGCCGACGATCAGGTCTGCGGTGACGCCCTTGATCGACTGGTTGGTCGCCTCGGCTGCGACGGTGCTCTGACTGAAGAACTGCACCGAGCCCAGTGCGATTGCTAGAGCCAAGGGGACAACGGCCGACGAGAGTCGCCTCGAGTTGGATTCGGCGTTGGCCGCAGCGAGAACTTTCGACGCCGATCGGCTACGGCGCAGCGGGCCGCCGAGAACCTTGATGATGCCGCGCACCAACAACGGGCCGAGCAGCGCGACCGAGAAGATCAACAGCAGTGCGCTCGAACCGGCTCCGGCGGCTGCCACGCTGCCGGGCAGGAAGGCCGGGAGGATGCACGCGCTGAGGCCGGCGGCGCCGAAGATCAGCCCGGTGATGATGCGTCCTCGGCCCAGTTTCGCCGGGCCGCTTTCGGATTCGCGGAGTGCTTCGACAGGGTCGAGCTTTGCCGGCCGACGGGCAGCGATCGCAGCGGCAGCGCGGGCAGTGAGTACGCAGATCAGGAATGCCGCGATCGCCGGAAGGGGGCTGTAGGCCAACGCGAAATCTGTGGGCATGACCCCGGCGTCGGCGAACTGTGCGCCCAGAACTCGGGCGAGCAGGTATCCGGGCACCGCGCCGAGGGCCGCAGCAGCTGCAGCAACGAGCAGCACTTCACGCCCGATCATGACGTGGACTTGCCGAGTGGTGGCTCCGATTGCACGCAGCAGAGCGAACTCTCGGCGCCTGGCGTTGATCGAGAGCGACAGCGTGCTCGAAACGACGAACATGCTGACCATCAACGCAAGGCCCGCAAACGTGGCGCAGAGCACGATCAACTGTGTCCGCGCAGCACCGGCGTCGAGGAATTCGATGCCTCCGCGTGCGGTGCCGGTCGAGATCTCGGCGCCGGTCCCGGCGAGTGCCTCGCGAGCGAGAGCGGCGGCATTCACGCCTTCGGGGGCGATCAATCCGACTGCGGTGACCGAGTTCTGGTGCGGCCACAACCGGTCGGCCTCATTGTCGTCGAGGAAGACCAGTGCTGGACGGTCGGGTGACGGCACCGAAGACGAATCTGCTGTGCCGACAACGGTGTACTCGTCCACTATGCCGCCGTGAGCCAGCGTGATTCGCTCGCCGAGTGCGGCGCCGGTGGTCGAGACCACCTCGTCGCGGCTCTGCGGAGCGCGACCCTCGGCGAGTGAGTACGGCGCCAATTGTGCTGTGTTCCAAGGATGTGCGTCGAGTACGACGCCGTCGGCGGTGCTGACGGGGACGGAGATGTCGGGAACCACCGTGACATCGAGTGTCTCGAGGTTGCGGACCGCGTCACCGTCGAGCAGAACTCTCTCGGCAAAAGGCTGATCGGCATCTTCCTTGACCTCGAGTGCCTGCGGTGCGCTGACCACGGCGTCGGCACCGGCGTAGAGATGCGGTGAGACTCCGCCTCGCACTCCGGATTCCAGCAGTACACCCAAACCGCAGGTGAGGAGGGCCGCGCAGAATACGGAGACGAACACGGCGACGAACCCGGAGCGGTGCGCTTTCAGATGGGCAAAAGTGTGCGCTTTCATCATCACCAGTCCCCGAGGTGTGTCATGCGCTCGGCGATCTGCTGCGGTGTCGGGCGGTCGATGTGCCCGACCAGTTTCCCGTCGGCGAGGAACAGCACACGATCGGCGTACGACGCGGCCACCGGATCGTGCGTGACCATGACGATGGTCTGGTCGAACTCGGCGGCCGTTCGGCGCAGCAATTCCAGAACCTGCTTGGCGCTGCGGGAGTCGAGGGCGCCCGTCGGTTCGTCGGCGAAGAGTGCGTCGGGGTGGGTGACGAGGGCGCGCGCGATGGCGACGCGTTGCTGCTGGCCACCGGACAGTTCGGAGGGTTTGCGCTTGCGGTGCGATCCGAGTCCGACGGATTCGAGGACGAAGGTCAGGTACTGCTTGTCGGCTCGTCGTCCGGCGAGGAGTAGGGGGAGCGTGACGTTCTGCTCGACGTCGAGAGCGCCGAGCAGGTTGTAGGCCTGGAAGACGAAGCCGATGTGATCGCGTCGGAAGATGCTGCGGGCCTTCGGCTTCAGCTGTGAAATCTCGGTGTCGCCCAACCACACCGATCCGCTGCTCGGTCGGTCGAGGCCCGCGGCGCAGTGCAGGAAAGTGCTCTTACCTGATCCGGACGGGCCCATCACGGCGGTGAAGGTGCTGCGCGGCAGAGTGAGGCTGATGTTGTCGAGGGCGGTCACGGCGCCGCGGCCGTTGCCGTAGATCTTGCTGACTCCCTCGAGGCGTACAGCAGATGTTCGAGCTCCCGTGGCACCAGGAGCCGGCGGGGCGAGGACCGAGTGTCGATTCTTCATGGGAAGAACGCTATGGAGATTCGGCATTTGTCGACATCCAGCAGAGTCCCGAATCAATGGTGTAGCCAGCTGTAGTGGATCGTGCGGTGTGGTGCGGCATGCTGGGGCAGTGAAGAAGAGAACCAGGGCTGCGGTGTACGTGCTCGTCGAGGGTGCGGCAGCTGTGGTTTCCCTGTTCTTGCTGATGGTCGGTCTCATTCTCTTGTCGCTCTCGATTCTGATCGTCGGCTGGTTGCTGTTGCCGTCGTACGTGCGAGTGCTCCGATGGTGGGCCGGCCTGGCTCGCAAACGCACCGCTGCGTACACCGGGCGCCCTGTTCTGCAGCGATATCCGCCGATGCCGAGCAATCCGACGTTCGGGGACTGGAGCCGGTTCCTCACCGATCAGTCGACGAGGCGCGACGCGGCCTGGTTGTCGATTCATGGTCTGGGTGCTTTCGTCGCGGCGATGCTGACCATCGCTCTGCCACTCGGTGCGCTCAATGCGATTGCCGTCCCGCTGTACTGGCAGCAGATGCCCGCGGGCGAACCCGTCAACAACCCGTACCCCGTGACGTCGTGGTTGGGCGCTGCGGGAATGCCGTTGATCGGCATCCTGTACTTCCTGATCGCGTGGTGGTTGATCCCCGCGATGGCGAAGTGGATCAGCTGGTCGACCACGACTTTGCTTGCGCCGGATACGCGTTCGGACCTATCGAAGCGCGTCACCGCCCTGACGGCCAGCCGCGCTGCAGCGCTCGACGCACATTCGGCCGAACTCAAACGCATCGAGCGCGATCTGCACGACGGTGCGCAGAACCGTCTGGTCGCGGTGGTGATGATGTTGGGGATGGCGGAGCGGTCGTTGCAGATCAACCCGGACCAGGCTCTGCCGCAACTGCATCGGGCGCAAGATGCCGCGACCGAGGCGTTGAGTGAACTCCGCACGTTGGTGCACGACATCTATCCGCCTATCCTCGACGAGCTCGGCCTCGAGGGCGCGATCTCCGCGCTCGCCGGTCGCTCCAGCGTGCCCTGTGTACTCGAGATCGACGATCTCCGCCGTGCCCCGGCCGCCGTCGAGGCTGCCGCGTATTTTGTCGTCGCCGAGGCTTTGACCAACGTCGCAAAACACAGCGGAGCGCGCAGTGTCACCGTCACGGCAAGGACGGAGACGTCTGCCGACTCGTTGGGTGAGACGATGCTCATCGACGTGATCGACGACGGTCACGGCGGCGCGAACGAACGGCCGGGCGGCGGCGTGGCGGGTATCCGGCGCCGGGTCGAGGCTTTCGAGGGAACCGCTGTACTGGAGAGCCCGGAGGGTGGACCGACAACGATGAGGGTGGAACTACCGTGCGGATTCTGATTGCCGAGGACGACGCTCTCCTGCGTGAAGGGCTGGCACTGCTGCTTCGCGGAGAGGGCTTCGAGGTGTCTGCCGTCTCCGACGCCACACAGTTCCTCGCGGTGTTCGAGGAGACCGCTCCCGACGCCGCGGTGCTCGACGTCCGGATGCCTCCCACATTCACCAACGAGGGACTTCGAGCTGCGATCGAAGTGCGCAAGCTTCGTCCGGGCTTTCCCGTCCTGGTCCTTTCTGCGTACGTCGAGGATCGCTACGCCGGTGAATTGTTGGCAGGCGGCGCCGGTGGCGTCGGCTATTTGCTCAAGGAACGGGTCGGCAAGGTAGCCGAGTTCGTCGACGCGTTGAACCGGGTCGTCGACGGCGGAACCGTGATGGATCCCGAGGTCGTATCCCAACTGATGAGCCGCCGACGATCCGATCAGATCACTGACCCCACGCGAGTCGGAGGTCCTCGGACTGATGGCAGAGGGGCTGGGAAATCAGGAAATCGCCAGGAAATTGGTCGTCAGCGACACCGCTGTGAGCAAGCACATAGGAAATATCTTCGCGAAACTCGGCCTGTCGGCTTCGGAAAGCGGGCATCGTCGTGTTTTGGCAGTTCTAGCTCATTTGCGCGCCTGATCGAGGATCTGGACTACATACCTGACCGAAGCGTAATGTGAGCCAGCCTCATGTTGTTGCCGTGACCGAACGGTGACCTGAGAGGCAGGGGCTTATGTCCTGTACGTAACGTGTGATGTCGAATGCGCGTCATCACCAGAAACCAACGAGGAGATCGATCAATGGGTAAGCCGATTGCCAGTGTGGCCGGAGGTCGGCAGTCCGTCCTTCTCGGGCTCGGCGTTCACCGCCCGGAGCGAGTCGTGACCAACGACGAGATCTGCGAGCTGATCGATTCCACCGACGAGTGGATCCAGACGCGATCGGGCATCAAGTCGCGCCGGTTCTCCGGCGAAGGCGAAGGCATCCTCGCCATGTCGATCAGCGCTGCCCGTAAAGCACTCGACGTCAGCGGCATTGCGCCCGAGCAGATCGGCGCCGTGATCATCGCGACGTCGACGTGGGACTTGCAGACTCCTCAGGCCGCATCCATCGTTGCCCATGAGCTCGGTATCAAGGGTCCGGCTGCGTTCGACGTCGCAGCAGGTTGCGCCGGTTTCTGTACTGCCCTGGCAGTGGCCAGCGACCTCGTTCGCGGTGGCACCGTAGATCACGTACTCGTCGTCGGCGTCGAGTTGATGAGCGAGGCCACCGAGCCCACCGATCGCAGCGTTCGCTTCATCTTCGGTGACGGCGCCGGCGCAGTTGTCGTCGGCCCGAGCGATACCGTCGGAATCGGCCCGGTCGAGTGGGGTTCGGACGGCAGCCAGTCCGATGCCATCGTTCAGGAGCCGAGCTGGCTCGACTACACCAAAAACCCGACCGGACCGCGGCCGTGGATCAAGATGGCCGGTACCGCGGTGTTCCGCTGGGCCGCCTTCGAGATGGGTAAGGTCGCCACTCGCACCCTGGAGAAGTCGGGGCTGGGTATCGAGGACATCGACGCTTTTGTGCCGCACCAGGCAAACCAGCGCATCAACGAGGTCATCGCTCGCAGCATGAAGCTGCCCGAGGGATTCCCGGTCTCCAACGACATCGCCGAGACGGGCAACACGTCTGCGGCGTCGATCCCGCTCGCCATGGAGCAGATGCTGCGCGACGGCCAGTGCAAGGCGGGCGACAAGGCCCTGCTTCTCGCCTTCGGTGCCGGTCTGTCCTTCGCCGGTCAGGTTGTCGTCATGCCGCCGTTGGCTGGAGCGGAATCAGCCTGATCTTCACTCCTACGTACTGAGCGCCTCGAACTTCGGTTCGGGGCGCTCAGTCGTTTTCAGGAGCGCAGGAGTTTCCGTCCAGATCGTCGAACCCCTGCGATGTGGCACTCTGGCGAGATGGCCGAGAGCGTGGGGGAGTCCGAACGTAAGCCCGAACGTACAGCTGAGACGGGCGGCAGCTTGGCAAGGATGGGCGGGCAAGTGGCGCTCGCCAGCACGGTCAGCCGGATCACCGGTTTCGTCCGCACCCTTGCCCTTGCCGCTGTCCTGGGGATTGCCTTGGTCAGCGATGCGTACAACGCGGCCAACAGCTTTCCCAACATGGTCTATCAGCTCCTCCTCGGCGGGATTCTCGCCAGTGTCCTGCTTCCGTATCTGACGCGGCAACGACGCCGTGGGCGGACGCTCGAACGTGAGCAGACGCAGCGCGTGCTCACTGTGGGAGCGCTTGCTCTTGCTCTCGTGACGGCACTGGCCGTGGTGTGCGCGCCGCCGCTGGTCTCGGCCGTGATCGATGATCCGGCTCAACGCGAGCTCACGACGCTCTTCGCGTATTTGCTTCTGCCGGAGATATTCTTCTACGGCATCACGGCGATGATGACGGCTGTGCTCAGTGTTCGATCGGTGTTCGGTGCGCCGGCCTGGGCGCCGGTGATCAACAACGTCGTCCTTCTGGTGACGGTCGCAGTCTTCTTGTGCATCCCGGGTCCGGTGGCTCTGACTCCCGAGTCGATGACAATGGCGCAGGTTCTGGTGATCGGTGTCGGTACTCTGCTCGGAATCGTGGCGCAAACCGCGGTCGTTGCTCGAGCGCTGCACCGCAACGGGTTTCGGTGGCGCCTTCGCGTGCGGGTCGTACCGCACACCTGGCGCCCGGTGCGCGTCGGGGTGCCGTTGCTCGGGTGGGTTCTGGTGTACGTCGTTGCCGGTCAGGTCGGGGTGTGGGTGACGATGAAGGTGACGCTCTCACGTCACGTCTACTCGATGTACACACATGCGGATCTGCTGTTTCAAGTGGCATACGGAATTCTCGGAGTGTCTCTGTTGACGGTACTGATGCCGCGAATCGCCAGGTCGGTTGCCGCGGGGGATGACGTAGGCGTCGTATCCGATCTCGGCCGCGGAGCCCGGTATTCGGTGGTGGCTCTGATTCCGGTCACCGTGGCACTCATGGTGTTCGGCCCCTCGTTGACCACTGTGATCTTCTTCGGCCGGGTGGACGGCAGCAGTGCCCGTTTGATCGGGACGGCCGTTGCAGTCAGTGCATTCGGCCTGGTGCCCTTTGCGATGGTCATGCTTCAGCTACGAGTGTTCTACGCCGACAACGATACTCGAACTCCTGCCGTGATTGCCGTTGTGATGGTGATTGCCAAGACGGCACTCGTTCTTCTTGCATCACTGTCGGCGAGTGACGAAACGCTGATCCTGGCTGTCTGCGCCGCCGGCTCGTTCTCCTACGTGTGTGGAGCGGTACTCGGCCATGTCCTGCTTCGAAAGCGATATGGGCTGTTGGGATTCCGTCACGTGCGGGCCACTGTCGGCAGGATTTCGACGGCGACAGTGCTGGCAGGCGGTTGTGCGCTCGCTCTGGTTGTGGTGGTTCAGAATCGCATCCCCGAGCCCAGACTCGCTGCTGCTGTTTCCTTGTCGGCGGGTGCAGCCGTTGGTGTCATTGTCCTGTTGGGCGCGTGCAAGGTGGTCGGTGTTCCCGAGATTCGCCGGGCCCGAGCCCTACTGTTGTCCTGAGGACAGGAGCGGTACCAGCAGTTCGTCCGGGGTGAGGGCACCGTGCTGTCCACGGAGGCCGGACAGTCCTGACTCGACAGATCGACGTACGACGGCTACGTCCCCGGAGGCAATGGCGATGACATCGCCGATCCGCCCGTGATACTCGGAATGCACTGCGGGCCCGAACAATCCTGCGACTATGCCTTCAGATCTCGTCCCGATCCACATGCGATCACCCAGCTCGGCGCGCCAGCGGTCCGCAACATCTTGTGCAGCGCCTTCTCTGGTGTGGATGTGACGACAACGCGGTTCACCGGCAAGGGCGAGTACGTCTTTGGACAGAATCGGAGTGTTGTCGAAGTCGATCTTGTTCTCGTCCAACACGTCGACCATTCCGTGGTCAGCCGTCACCAGCAATCTCACGTCCGGACCGAGAGCGGCCGCGAGTTGTTCGACCAGACGATCGACAAGCATCAGTTGGAAGGTCCACGGTTCGGACTCGGGGCCGTAGACGTGGCCCAGCGCATCGATCTCACTGATGTAGCAGTACGTGAACGTCCGGTCGGCGGATTTCGATGCCGCCACGGTGCGAGCAAGGAGGTCTCCGTACGCCTGGATCCCGGCGAACTGGGCACCGCGCATTCCCGCCCGGGTGAGGCCGCTGCCGTCGAATTTGGACGGAACGACAGTAGTGACGGTGATGCCGGCGGCCGCTGCGCGATCGAAGGTCGTGGCCTGCGGCTGCAAGGTCTCCGGGACGATGGAGTCGGTCTGCGAATCCTTCTTGCCCGCGCTGTGCCAGCCCAGCCAGTTGAACACCGAATCGGCTTCTTCGACGTAGGACTGGTAGCCGGTGATGCCGTGCGCTCCCGAAGGCAGACCGGTCCCCAGCGAGACGATGCTGGTGGCCGTCGTCGTGGGGAATCCTGCCCGTATGGGCGTGCCGGCGAGCGAATTCAGGAAGGGTGCATGTTCGGCGTTGCGGGCGAGCAAATTCGCGCCCATCCCGTCTACCAGCAGAATGACGGTCTTCTTGCTGGGCTGCAGATCGAGACGGTTCGCTTCGCCGCTCACTCCGAGGGAAGCGAGTACCGACGGCGCAAGCGTCGACAGTGTCGGCTGCGAGTACACATCGAGGAGAGGGGCGGGGGCGGGCATCCCATGAGATTAGGCGTTGGACGCAGAAAACTGCATACCTTCTGGGCGAGTGTTCAAATCTGCGCGCGGAAGTTCACTTCATGATCGTCGAGATCTGGAACTTGGCACCGAGAGGATCGGCCACCGATGCGAGACGGCCGAAGGGCGTGTCCTCGGGATCGCGCAGTACGCTGCCGCCGAATTCGACGACCTTGGCGACTGCCGCATCCGTGTCGTCCGCCCCGAAGTACACCTGCCAGAACGACGGCACCTCCGCCGGGAGGAACGAACTGGCATCCATCAAACCGGCGACGACGGTGTCGCCCTGCTTGGCCTGTGAGTACCGGAATTCGTCGCTGTCGCCGATGGGCTCGTAGGTCCAGCCGAACACGTCGGTGTAGAACGGTAGAACTGCGGCGTAGTTCTTGGACAATGTCTCGTGCCACACCGGTGCGCCCGCCTCGCCCACCAGCCCGAAGCCATTGTGCTGATCTGCCTGCCAGATACCGACGACGGCACCGGCCGGATCGCCCACGATGGCCATGCTGCCCTGGGGGCCGACCTGCATCGACGGCATCATGATCGTGCCGCCCGCGGCTTCGGCCTTGGATGCCGACGCTGCCGCATCAGCAGAGGACATGTAGGTGGTCCAGACGTCGCCGTACGGGTTTCCCTCCTGCTGGGGACCGAGCCCGGCGATGGGCTGCCCGTCTTTGCTGAAGATCGCGTAGCCGCCGTACTGCGGGTCGTCGTTTGTGTCGGCCTGCCAACCGAACACTTTGGTGTAGAAGGATTTGGCAACCTCGGTGTCGGAGCTGGTGAGGTCGATCCAACAGGGCGTTCCGTCGAGCGCTGTGCGTGCGGGCATCTGAAAACTCTCCTCTACCGAAACGGATACACGAGCAAGGGATACAGAACGGGCTGGCCAAGGAATGCGCGAATCTCACGCTACGCGCGTACCCCGACACATTCCCAGGGCTCGAGAGCTTTGGAGTATTTGATCGTTCGCGCTTACCGGTGGGCCGGAACTGCCGATGTCATCTTCGCCGGATCGTCCTCGAGATGCCGAAGTTGATGGGGCACTTGCTCGATCGGCAAGGACATCCACCGGCGTACTGCCGTCACGGGTCAGCTCGTGATCAACCCCGTGCGATCGAGCCACGCGAGCGTATGACGTGAGAACTCGTCCGGAATCTCCAACTGAGGGGTGTGGCCGGTGTCGCCCAGAATGATGGTGGTCCAGTGTGGATGAGCGGCGGCGGCTGCCCGTGCAGCCTCGACCGGGACCAGTCGATCGCGGTCGCCGTGGATCAGGAGCGTCGGAGTCGTGATCTCTCGCAGAGTCTTTCGATACGAGGCCGGGCGGGCGAGGGTCATCAGCAGTGACCGTGCTGCCTGCAGGAACTCGGCATCCTGAGTGGGTTCGTTGCGGCGAATAGCCGTCAGGGCGGCGCCCGCGTCGAGAACCGCGGGGTCTGCTCGCCTCGGATCGGCGAAACACAATCTCGTCATCTGAGCGGCCAACTGCCGGTCGGACATCTTCCGGCGTCCGAAGCCGAGAACCTGCTCGCCGACGTACGGCATCGAGTAGAGCGCGAATTGTGCCGCGACGGTCAGGTCGGGAAGTTGGACCGGCAGTGGGAGCGCCGGATCTACCAGGACCAGGCCGGCGACCGAGTCGGGACTGGCGTGGGTCGCCATTGCGGAGACCATTCCGCCCATCGAATTGCCGAACAGGACGGCAGGCTCACCTACCACTGTGTCGAGAAAGCGATTCAGGAGTGTTGCGTTGGCATCGACGCCTGTGTGTCGCCCACGGGCAGAGGTGAGTCCGAATCCCGCGAGGTCCAGTGCGTACACGCGCGTACGTGCGGCCAGCGTTGGTGCCACCCGCACCCAGTTGAGATGTGAGCCGCCCAAACCGTGAACGAGGACGATGGGCGGCGCTCCGCTGGGACCGCCGAAGTCGATCCAGTGAACATCACCGCCAAGATCGGTGATGTTGCTTGTCCCGCCCCACGGGTGCGTGAGGGCGCTTCCGTCGGCGAGTTGGGCCGAAACAGCGGATTCCATACCTGCCAGGATGCACCGAGGTTTCGTCGTAGTCACGCACTCGTCCCGGTTCTTGATCTGAAATTGTGTGCTCGATCACGGATTCTCTGGAAGCTCACGAAACGGGCAAAACGGAATTCAACTGGTGCCAAGCACTTTTCGCGGGGGTCATCGATTTTCTGCGGCCGCGGTACGCGTCCGGCCGAGGTCGGTTCGGGCATACTGAAACCCATGTGGTGGATGGTCGGGCTCATAGTGCTGGCCGCGTTGGTTTTGGCATCCGTTCTGGTCGGTTTCGTTTTCCGGCGGCCGATCGCCGAAGACAAGTCGGCGGTGCTTGCCTTCGACGACGCCACCTCTCAGCCCCAGCGCGACTGACCACCGTCGAGCGGAATTGTTGCTCCAGTCAGATAAGCGGCATCCGGCCCGACCAGGAAAGCCACCGCTGTCCCGATGTCTGTCTCGCAGTCGCCGATCCTCCGCAGCGGAATCCCGGCAACAAAAGCTGCAGCCTCTTCCGGACGCGCATCGGCCCAACGCTGTAACCCGGGTGACGACGCGTGTGGGGCCACCGCGTTGACACGGATCCCGTCGACGCCCCATTCGCACGCTGCTGCCCGGCTGAGGGCTCGGACGGATTCCTTCACGGCCGCGTATCCGCCGTAGCCGGCAGCGTCCCAGCGGACGGCCACGGAACTGACCATGTTGATGATCGCCCCGCCGCCGCGCTCCTTCATGAACGGGTAGCAGGCTTGCATTGTTCGCAGCGTCGCGACGGGACCGGAAGTCAGTCCGTCGGCAAGGCGCTCCGGAGTGAGGTCGAGGATGTTGCCGAGCGGGTTGAGGCTGGCGTTGTTGATCAGAATGTCGACACCGCCGAACAGTTCCACTGTTCGCGACACAGCGGCAGTGATGGAAGCCGCGTCGGCGATGTCCACGAGCACCGGCTCGGCGCGGCCGCCACGTTCGGTGACCTCGTTACATGTGACGAGGAGTTTCGACTCAGTGCGGCCCGCGACCGCGACGGAAGCGCCTTCCTTGGCGAGTGCCAACGCAACTCCCTTGCCGACGCCTTGCCCTGCGCCAGTGATCAGGGCCACTTTTCCATCCAACTTGCCCACTGCTGTTCTCCTGCTCGTCATTCAACGGTTCCCGAAGCGTTGTCCGAATCGCGCATTGTTACTCGTGGGTTCCCGCTGGATGAGATGTGAGTTACGTCCCACTCGGTGGCACCGCTTCAAATTTCGGTCGTCTTACGTATATTGTGAGCGCCGTTACATACCGGGCGCGCGGACCGCGTACACATTCCATGATGAGGAGCTAGACATGGCATTCACCACTGGCAGCAGCAAGACGGACCTGGCACAGCTCGGCGACTTCCAGAAGATCATTGCAGGCCTGGGCGGCGTCCTCGTCGGCATCGGCGCAGTTGCTGGTCTTCTCGGCGCAATCGGTGGCGCAGGAAGCTCGCAGCCGAAGGCTTGATTGCTTCGCTGAACCGGATTTACGGCCTCCGGCCCGCGTCTTGAAGGTATTGCCTTCGTAGATGCGGGCCGGAGGTTTATCTTCATGTGAATGTCTGTGCCTTGCAGGCACATTCATTTTTGTGATACGTCGATCGCCGGTGGTATGTCCACACCTTCTTCGTAGACCTGGGGTCCGAAGTTCGGCAACGGAGTGAAGTCGAGTGTCGCTTCCGAACCGCGGTAGTGGCGGAAGTAGTAAAGCGATCTGTCCGGCCGGGCCAAGGTGTCGGGTTCGGTTGTCTTCCAGGCCCAGTGGACGTCTGCTCGCAAAATCTCCGACAGTCTGAGTATGTTCTTGCAGCCGTGGCTTTGTAGCCCAAGGCATTTGAGCGTGTCGACGTCTCGTAGTTGCCCGTCGCGCGTCCACCTGGATTCGTAGACCAGCGCATCGAGAACAACTCGGTGCGAATCCTCTCGAGTAACGCCGCCGAGTAGTACCTCCCAGTCCAATCCTGGTGCGTGTTGGAGGTATTCGTCCGCGTCGATGAATGCTGCCCAGGCGACGGTGTCGCGGTATCGGGTCACGTAATCGACGTAGGCCTCCACCTGTCCGTGCACGATCCGGCCGTCCGCGTCGCGCGGTTGCCAATCGATGATCGTCACCGGAAGGTCGTGCAGCTCTTTGCGGAATGCGACCTGAACTTCACTGTCCGACATCGATCGAGTGAAGGCGCCGTAAGAATTGCCGCGCTTGTCCTCGCTGCGTCCGTGCCAGCGGTTGAGACTGAATGCGCTTGTCTTGCGGGTGGACCCGACGGAACCGGTGTTGTCGTAGAGAACAACCTCCCAGCCTTGCTCGATGTGGTGCAGGCACCAGTCTCTGATGAAGGGGAGATGTTCGCGGGGGAGCAGAACCGCAACCACTGCGCGACGTCCGTTGTCAGAGCTCTTCGGGTGCTTCTTCGGATCCGTGATCACCCGACACACGATAGTGCTCTGTGTGGAAGCGGGTTGGTTGATGTTGATCGTGGAAGCGTTGATCGTCGAATCATTGACACATTGCATCATTTGTCTCATAGTCGAGTCATGACAACCTCTGTGTCACATTCGCCAAGGTTTGTTCCTTCCACCGGGGAGTCCTGGCGTTCGCCGTGGGCAATGTACGACGCGTTGCGCGAGAACGATCCTGTTCACAACGTTGTGCCGGAAGCTGCGCCGCAGGACGACTACTGGGTGCTCACCCGTCACGAAGACGTCTACAACGCTGCTCGCGATTACGAGACATATTCGTCGGCAAAGGGATTGACCACTGTCTACGGTGAACTCGAGCAGATCGGGATGCAGGACAATCCGCCGTTCGTGATGCAGGATCCACCCGCGCAGTCGGAGTTCCGGCGCATGGTGTCGAAGGGGTTCACCCCGCGTCAGGTCTCGGCGGTCGAGCCGATGGTCCGCGAATTTGTCGTCGAACGTATCGAGGCGTTGAAAGCGCGTGGCAGCGGCGATATCGTCGTCGAGCTGTTCAAGCCGTTGCCGTCGATGGTCGTCGCGCATTATCTGGGTGTGCCGGAATCGGACCGTGATCAGTTCGACGGCTGGACCGAGGCCATTGTTGCTGCCAATTCGGCAGGTGGTGTGGCCGCAGCGGCGACGACGGCGCAGGCCGCCACCGGTGAGTTGATGATGTACTTCGCTTCGCTGATCGAACGCCGCAAGGTCGAACCGGGTGACGACACGATTTCGCACCTACTCGCCGCTGGGCTCGGTGAAGAAGGCGACATCTCCGGCTTACTGTCGATTCTGGGCTTTGCCTTCACCATGGTGGCCGGTGGAAACGACACTACAACAGGAATGTTGGGCGGATCGGTGGCGATGCTGACCGAACGCCTCGACCAGCGTCAGATCCTGTTGGACGATCCCGCATTGATCACTGACGCAGTCGACGAACTGCTTCGGCTCACCTCGCCGGTCCAAGGTCTGGCACGCACAACGACGCGAGATGTGGCCTTGGGTGGCAAAGTGATTCCGGCAGGACGTAAGGTTTTGCTGATGTATGGTGCGGCAAATCGTGATCCCGAAAAGTACGGACCCGACGCGGCGGAGTTGGACGTCTTGCGCCGGCCACAGAAGATACTCACCTTCAGTCATGGCGCCCACCATTGTCTGGGTGCGTCGGCCGCTCGGATGCAGGCACGAGTTGCGTTGGAAGAGTTGCTCTCCCGGATTCCAGACTTTCACGTCGACATCGACGCGATGCAGTACGCACCAGGCAATTACGTCCGCCGTCCGCTCACCGCCCCGATGTCGGTTAGCCGGCCGTGAGCAACGACTGGCTCGGTGAGGGCCGCGCTTTGGCGGCGGCCGAGAAGATCCTCGACAGCGCGGCACAATTGTTCGTCGAAAAGGGCGTCGCAACGGTAGGTATGGCGGAAATAGCCTCTGCTGCAGGATGTTCTCGGGCCACCCTGTACCGGTACTTCGAGAATCGACAGGCTCTACACATCGCGTTCGTTCACCGCGAAGCCCGCAGGCTCGGAACAGCGATCGCGGAATCGGTAGCGGCCATCGACGATCCGAGCGAGCGTCTCGAAACGGCGATGCTCGCGGCAGTGTCCGCGGTACGCAGCACTCCGACGCTGGCTGCGTGGTTCACCCCGGGTGATGCGAGTCTTGCCGGTGAGCTTGCCAATTCGTCCGATGTCATCAACGGACTGGGGGTCGCGATGCTCGGTGACACCGGCGCCGAGGTAGCCACTCGAGCACGCTGGATCGTGCGAGTGATCCTCTCGCTGCTCATGGTGCCGGGGGCGGACGAGAATGACGAGCGGGCGTTGGTGCGTGAGTTCGTCGCTGCGCTGGTGAGCGCAGGAAGGACCGCCTGATCATCCCTTCCGGGTGATGCGCGAGGGTGCTGTCGGGATCGAGGATGAACCGGTATCCAGACACAGGCCACCGCGAGTTCCCGAGGAGCGTAAGAGAAGATGACTACACCGTCCGAACTCGACCCCAAGCCCGCCACCGAAGCGACTCGCCAGGCGAATGCTCAGGTTCTCCGTGACCTTCCTTTCGACGACACCTTCGACTTCGATTTGATTTCACGAGGTCTGGTGGCGCCGCTCATCGACGGCGGGTTGGTCAAGGGCGACAAAGGGCAGTTCATCTTCTCTTACGACGCCTACGGGTTCGCCGACGGCGATGCGCCGGACACCGTCAACCCGAGTCTGTGGCGCCAAGCGACTTTGATGGGAAAGGGCGGCGGACTGTTCAAGCTCGCTGATCGCCTGTATCAGGTGATCGGCCAGGATTTGTCGAACACGACGATCATCGAGGGCGACACCGGGTTGATTATCGGTGACACTCTGATGTCCGCGGAAACAGCCGCACTCGCGTTGGAGTTGTACTACCAGCACCGCCCCAAGGTCCCGGTCAAGGCAATCATCTTCACTCACTCCCACGGCGATCACTTCGGCGGTGTGAAAGGATTTGTCACCGACGAAGAGATCGAGTCCGGTGCCGTAAAAGTCTATGCACCAGACAGTTTCACGGAAGAAGCGATCTCCGAGAACGTGCTTGCCGGTACGGCGATGACGCGTCGCGGAATGTACATGTACGGATCGTTTTTGCGTCCTGGTCCACAGGGGCAGGTATCGGGTGGTCTTGGACTGTCCACTTCGCACGGCACGTCGACGTTCGCCGTGCCGACCGACGTCATCACCGAACCGGTGCACGAAGAAGTCATCGACGGTGTGCGCGTGACGTTCATGCTCGCGCCGGGAACCGAAGCACCGTCCGAGATGCTGTTCTATCTACCTGATTTCAAGGCGCTCGGTTCGGCTGAGGACGTTACACACACGATGCACAATCTATACACGTTGCGCGGCGCCAAGACTCGCGACGCGAAGGCCTGGTCGCATTACGTTCGTCTGGCGATGGAGCTCTTTCCTGACGTCGAAATCATTTTTGCGCAGCATCATTGGCCCACGTGGGGCAATGAGAAGATTCGCAAGCTCATGTCGGATCAGGCAGACCTGTACAAGTATCTCCACGACCAGACGTTGCGTCTTGCCAACAAGGGACTGACACCCGTCGAGATCGCCGACCAGATCGAGGTGCCCGACGCCATCGGAAAGCAGTGGTACAACCGCGGGTACTACGGCTCGCTCAGCCACAACGTCAAAGCGATCTACACCTTCTATCTCGGTTGGTTCGACGGCGTTCCCGCTCACCTCAATCCCCATCCGCCGGTGGAGAACGGCAAGCGGTACGTCGAAGCCGTCGGTGGACCGGACGCGCTCCTGACAAAGGGAAAGCAGGCATTCGACGCCGGCGACTACCGCTGGGCGGCGGAGTTGGTGAACCATCTGGTCTTCGCCGATCCGAGCAATCAGAAAGCGCGAGAGTTGTTGGCGGACACGTACGAACAGCTCGGCTACCAGGCCGAGAACGGTACGTGGCGCAACTTCTATCTGGTCGGAGCGATGGAATTGCGGCATCCGCTGGCACCGATGCCGTCCAACAACCCCACCGGCCCGGCCGTTGTCGCAGTGATGCCACTCGAGCAGATGCTGGACTTCTGGGCGGTTCGCCTCGACGGCCCTAAGGCCGCCGACGTCGACCTGTCGTTGCGATTCGTATTGTCGGACACTGCCGACAACGTCCTGGTGACAGTGCGCAACGGCGTGCTGAACTACGACACGGACAAGGCAGATGCGTCGGCCGCCCTGACTCTGACCTTGACCCGTGCCGTGTTCAACGAGGTGTATCTGGGGACGACCTCACTCACCGAATCCATCACCACCGGAACGGCAACGGCTGTGGGAGATCAGTCTGAACTGGAGACGTTCATCTCGCTGCTGGAGGATTTTGATCTGTGGTTCGATATCGTCACGCCGTGACAGGTGTGCGGGGTCACGCCGTGACAGGTGGGCGGAGTCACGCCGTGACAGGTGTGACTGATCGGTGATCAGTGTTCGTGAATGATGACTCCGCGCATGATCTTTCCCGACTTCATGTCGTCGTAGCCCTGGTTGATGTCTTCGAGGCGGTACTCGGCGGTGACCATTTCGTCGAGCTTCAACAGCCCGGCTTCGTAGAGGTTGAGTAGACGGGGGATGTCGGCTCGAGGGTTACATTCGCCGAACAGGCTTCCGCGGAGCTGTTTTTGGAACAGGGTCATTTCGGCGAGGTGCAACTGTGTGTCGGTGGCGCCCATCGGTGAGACCGCCGTCAAAACCACGCGGCCACCCTTGCGGATCAGTCCGACCATCGGCTGGATCATGTCGCCGCTCGCCACTCCGACTGTCAGGATCGCGACGTCAGCCATGACGCCCCAGGTCAATTCGTTGACCAGCGTCATGGCTTCGTCGATCGACGAAGCGAAGTGTGTTGCTCCGAGAGTCTCGGCCATGGCTTTCTTGTCCGGCGAGATGTCGACTGCCACGATGTGCCTCGCGCCTGCGATTTTCGCTCCTTGGAGGGCGCTTCCACCGATCCCACCGATTCCGACGACGACCACGGAGTCGCCTGGCGAGACCTCTCCGGTGTTGACGGCAGATCCCCAACCGGTGGTGACTCCGCAACCGACGAGGCAGGCCTTCTCGAGGGGAATCCATTTGTTGATCTTCACGACCGACGCTTCCGGCACAACCGTGTAGTTGCCGAAAGTGCCCAGAAGCGAGAAGGTTCCGACGTCTTGCCCGCGTGCTGCTGCGCGGTACGTTCCGTCGACCTGCGCGCCGGCCATCAGAATGGCGCCGAGGTCGCAGAGGTTGCTCTGTCCGACTGCGCACCAGCGGCAGCGTCCACACGAGGGAATGAACGAGAGGACGACGTGATCGCCCACCTCGACGTCTCTCACGCCGGGGCCGACCTTCTCCACTATGCCCGCGCCTTCGTGGCCACCGATCACGGGGAGCGGGACTGTCAGATCACCGGTCACTGCATGATCGTCGGAGTGGCACATTCCGCTGGCGACCACTTTGATCAGGACTTCTCGTTCTTTCGGATCTGCGAGCTCGATCTCCTCGACACTCCACGGTGTGTTGTGCTCCCACAGCACTGCTGCCTTCGCCTTCATCGACATTCCCTTCGAGCGTGCTTCGCGGCGCAGTGTCTTCTCGTCTGCTCCTGGAGACATGCTGTCTCTCGCCGGGGGCCTCGGTCATGCATCTGCGCGCCACGGTCTGGTGTTTTCGTGCCGTTTCCGCCGACCCCTGAAGTGAATCTGCGCTAATCTAAGTTGTGGTTGTCATCGGGTCGGAACAGAAGGCTGCCGAGGGCATTCCTGTCGGCATGAGGGGCCAATGGTGGGAATCTCGTCTGAGAGAGGAATTTGTTCCCCTCGACGTACAAGTGTCCCGTTCGGATCTCCGCGAGAGATTCACCGCATCGGTGCGGAGGCGCTCGCTGGACGACTTCGGTCTCGTCGATCTCAGTTGTGATCCGTGCGCAGGAAAGCGAACACCAACTCAGGTATCCGACGCGACCGAAGACTGGGTGGTGCTGATCGCAATCCAGTCAGGACGCGAAGCGTTGACGAGAGCAGGTGAGACGACTCTCGTGGGCGCTGGTGACGTAGTTCTGTGGGATACGCGCAATCAGGCCGAGTTCGAGGTGCTGGAGTCGGTTCGTTCGATCAATCTGCTGATTCCGCGCACGGCCCTGGCAGAAGTCTCGGGTCGACAGTGGCCGGCCTTCGGCGGCGCGTTGGAACGGAACTCCCCGTCAGTGCGTTTGTTGGTTTCCTACCTGTCGATGCTGGCCGATTCGCTGGATGAACTTCCTGAATCTGCGGTATCGGCGGCCAGAAATGCCACCCTCGATCTGTTTGACGGGGCGGTGAGTAGGAGAACTGATGATGCATCCGGTTCTGCCGCGCTGCGCCTGTCGATCGACGCCTGGATCGACGGGCACCTGAGTGATCCGGCGTTGTCGTTGACCTCTGTTGCCGACGCACATGCGGTCTCTGCCCGCACGGTCCAGCGAGTGTTCGGCCGCTCTGGCGAGACGTTCAACAGCACGGTACGGGCGAGGCGGTTGGCCAGGGCGCGCGAGGACTTGCGTCGAACGAACTGCTCGATCACCTCGATCGCCACTCGGTGGTGTTTCTCCGACGCGAGCCACTTCTCGCGACTGTTCAAAGAACGGTTCGGGACATCTCCGGCGGCCTTCCGCTCTCGAAGAACGTGAATCCGACCTCGACGGTTACTCGAAACGAGAAGGGTCTCCGGCGCCGACGCGCACGATCTCGGGGACACCGGACGAATAGTCGACGACCGTGGTGGGTTCGGTTCCGCAGTCACCCGAGTCGATGACCGCGTCGAGCAGGTGGTCGAGTTCTTCCTTGATCTGCCAGCCGTCCGTCATCGGCTCCTCGGCGCCGGGCAGCAGAAGGGTGCTGGAGAGGATCGGCTCACCCAGTTCCTGCAGGAGCGCACGCACTACCGGGTGGCTGGGAATGCGCACTCCGACGGTCTTCTTCTTGGCGTGTGCCAGCCGCCGCGGGACTTCCTTCGTGGCGGGAAGGATGAACGTGTATTGGCCCGGGGTGGCCGCTTTCACCGCGCGGAACGCCGAGTTGGTGACGTGGACGAAATGTCCGAGCTGCGCGAAGTCGGCACAGACGAGCGTGAAATGGTGATCCGACCGCAGGTGACGGATCTCGCGGATCCGATCGGTGCCCGAGTGATTGTCCATTCGGGCGCCCAAGGCGTAGCAGGAATCGGTGGGGTAGGCGATGACCGCGTCGTTGCGCAGCATTTCGACGATCTGGCTGATCGCGCGCGGCTGCGGGTTTTCGGGATGTACGTCGAAGTATCGGGCCATCAACTCAGCTTAGTTCAGCCGGCAGATCGTGAATCCCGTTCGCCGTTCAGACTGTGGTCGGCGAGCAATCCCGTCAGTTCTTCGGCGTAGGCGAGTTGCTTACGTAAGTGTATGCAGCTTTCTTCCGCTCGGGTATGGCAGGCGGTGACGAATTCGGTTGCACCGGTTCGCATTGACGCGTCCGAACCCTCGTCACCGAGCACTGCCAGAGAATCGAGGAGTTTTTTCATTTCTTCGAGACTGAATCCGAGCGGCTTCATTCGTCGGATCACCAGTAGCCGCTGGACGTCGGCTTCGGTGTACAGGCGGAAACCTCCGGCGCTCCGCTCGGACGGGGTCACCAGACCGACCTCGTCGTAATGACGGATCGTCTTGATCGACAGTTCGGTGCGCTCGGCAACCTGACCGATCTGCATGTTCTGCCCCTGGCCCGCGTGTTCCGGCTCAGACATCACTCCCACTTTCGTCGCGCTCGGCCTCCATCCTCTCAGTGACCGTCGCCCAGACGACCGGACAGGCGCAGATGGCGCTCGGCCGACGCGCCGTCGAGGCCCACGATCTCGACCTTCTTGCCTCTGGCCGCGTACTTGGTGGTGATGGCGTCCAGAGTCGCCACGGTCGACGCGTCCCAGATATGAGACTCGGAGAGATCGATGACAACGTTCTTCGGGTCGCCGGTGTAGTCGAACTGATAGATCAGATCGTTGCTCGATGCGAAGAACAACTCGCCTCGAACCGCATAGACACGGGTGTCCTCGTCCGGATGCGCTACGTCGACAACTTCGGTGAGGTGCGCGACGCGGCGGGCGAAGATCACCATCGCGGTAATCACTCCGACGATCACGCCGTAGGCGAGATTATGGGTCGCGACGGTGACAGCCACGGTGACCAGCATGACCGTTGTTTCGCCGATCGGCATGCGGCGCAGTGTCTTCGGATTGATGCTGTGCCAATCGAAAGTGCCCACCGAGACCATGATCATGACGGCCACCAATGCGGCCATCGGAATCAACGCCACGACATCGCCCAGGCCGACCACGAGTATCAGCAGGAACACGCCAGCGAGGAAGGTCGAGATCCGAGTGCGAGCGCCGGAGACCTTCACGTTGATCATGGTCTGGCCGATCATCGCGCACCCTCCCATGCCTCCGAAGAAGCCGGTGACGATGTTCGCGACGCCTTGGCCCCACCCTTCTCGGGTCTTGTTCGAGTGGGTGTCCGTGACGTCGTCGACGAGCTTGGCCGTCATCAACGATTCGAGGAGTCCGACGAGCGCCATGGCCAACGCGTACGGAGCGATGATCGACAGTGTGTGCATTTCCAGAGGGACGTCGGGGAACAGTAGCGTCGGCAGGCTCGACGGAAGTTCGCCCTCGTCGCCGACATCGGGAACGTCGAAAGCGAAAACGACTGTGGCGGCGGTCAGTACCACGATCGCCACCAGTGGAGCCGGGACCGCGTTCGTCAGTTTCGGCAAGAACACGAGAATCAGGAGGGCGATCGCCAGGAGTGGGTAGACGAGCCACGGAACGTCGATCAGGTGGGGGAGTTGGGCGATGAAGATCAAGATGGCCAGTGCGTTGACGAATCCGACCATGACGCTGCGCGGGATGAAACGCATCAACTTTGCAACGCCGAGGAGACTCAACACGATCTGGAGGAGACCGGCCAGGAGGACTGTCGCGATCAGGTAGTCGATTCCGTACTCGCGTGTCAGGGGAGCGACGACCAGTGCGACGGCGCCGGTGGCCGCGGAGATCATGGCAGGTCGTCCGCCGACGACGGCGATGGTCACAGCCATCGTGAACGAGGCGAACAATCCCACCCGCGGATCCACCCCGGCGATGATCGAGAACGAGATCGCTTCGGGGATCAATGCCAATGCCACGACCAGTCCGGCCAAGACTTCGGTTTTGAGTCGGCGAGGTGACCGAAGCGCGGCCCGTACCGAGTTGTCGTTGGTGGATGAAGCGGTGGTTACTGCCATGAGATTCCGTCCTGACGAGGTATTCAGACTCTACCCTCCCGTAAGGGTAGAGTGTGAACGGAAATTCGACAGCGATGCGAATGGCCTTCGAATTCTTTTTTGCTGCAATGAATCTCGATTGTTTTGCTCGGCGAGGATGGGCAAGGCTTGCGTTGGCTGGCAGATGTGACGGCCAGTAACCCTTACCAAGTATTTACCTACTGTGTGGTTTTTGTTGATCGAAAACTGGCCAATTCGGACGTTCGCTCCGTTACAGTTCGGCGGCAAACGTCAATCAGGTTGTTCCGAGAGGACATCATGTCAAAACGCTTACTGAATGCTGCGCTGCTAGCCGGCCTCCTTGCCGGTGGAACCGCGGTGGCCGTGATTCCGGCGACCGCGGCACCCGTTGCAGAAACCACGTCGACAACTTTTCAGGTCACGTGCCGCGCAGTTCCGAGTGCGTTCTCCGGGCCGTCGTCAGACGGAAAGCCTGCCACGGTGCGGGTTTCGGCTCCTGCGGTCGTCGCGCCAGGTCAAGTCTTCGACATCGACGTGGATCCGGGAAGCGTCCAGATCCCGAACGATGTGAGCGGCGCAAGCGTCAAGAAGATCTCGCGTCTGAAGATCGACCTTCCGATTCCGACCAACGCGGAGTTCGTCTCGGCGACGGTCACCGATCCGGGCAATGTTGTCGCCGGGAAACCTGCTTCGGTGATTCGTGTCAACGAAGATGGCACTCCCACACCTGACGGCCCGATACTCCGGTTGTCCGGCGCAAACGAAGCGATCGGCAACAGTCCGTCATCGTCGTCGGGTGCGCACGGTGGGCTCGCGATCAATGCTCAGTCCGGTGCCGAGACGAATATCGTCTTTCCTAAGATCAGAATCACCGTGAAGGCCGGGCCTTCCGGCGTTGTCGAGACCAATGTCCGGACCTCGGGTGCTGCAGGTACTTTCGGCGGACCGGAGTCATTCTTGACCTTCCTTCCTCAGGTCAGCCACTGGCTCGCGGGAACGATCTGGGCACCTACGTCGTGCTCACCCCGCGACAGCGAGACCGGCCCTCTCAATGCCGGTGCCGGCGGCCTGGCGTCGACGAAAATCGACGGGGACCTGGGGCCCGTCGATCCCGAGCCTGGTACCGACATCGTGACCACGCTCGAAGGACCGGCTACCGCCACAACCGGCGCCAAGGTATCCTTCGCGTCTCACGTCGAACCGGAAAATGCCACGGGAACAGTGCAGTTCATGGTCGACGGCAAGCCCGTCGGTGACCCACGGCCGGTGGTTCGCGGTATTGCCCGCCTGGATCTGACCTTCGGTAAGGCCGGAATCAAGTCTGTGACAGCGGTGTTCACCGCTACCGGCGACGAGGAGAAGTACACGTCGGCGGCACACATTCTCACGGTGACCGGCGATACAACAGGTCCGGTGGATCCCAACCCGACCGACCCGGGCACTCCGGGTGGTCTCGGCAGCCTCGAGTCCGTTCTGCCCCAGCTGCCGACAGGTTCGCTCGGCGGCAACTGATCACGGTCCTACTTCAGCGAACACTCGATGCCCGAGTTCTTTCGAAAGGCAACACATGAACCCCCGTACTCTGGCTGTCTGCGCAGTCGTACCAGCTCTCACGGCCGGACTCCTCGCTGTGTCCGCGCCGACGGCAGTAGCCTCCGATGCCGTGACACGAACAGTTTCCTTCGAACACAAGTGCCGGGTCGACGGCGCCACCGACTGGGATTCGTCGTTCTCCGACAACATGGAGGTCACGGCGCCCACGTTCGTGCGTCCTGGCGAACAGTTCACGGTGAAACTCCATCCCGGCACCATGCGTAGTTCGGATTCGGACACCGGTCGAATCAAGTACGACATTGCGCTTCCTCAAGGGGCAACACTGGTTTCGTACTCCCTCGTCGGTGATTCGTCGTCCAACTTGACCGGCGAAACGGCGGTGCTGCTCCGTGTGGGTGCAGACGGAAATGCGAACGCTGCCGGTGAATATTTGCGCATTACCGGTACCAGCAACAAAACTGTCAACGACGGTCCGAGCGCCAGTGACAACAAGCCCAAGGAAGGGTTGCAGGTCAAGGCCAACACGGACTTCCGTCTGCCGGCAGTCGAATTGAAACTCGAAGCTCGCTCCGACGAGGGCAATGCGACGACGCACCTGCGCGGAGGGGCCGCGAGCCCGACCATCAAGATCAAAGACACGAGCATGAGCTTCGGTGAGTCCCGTTGGGTCAATGCCGCTGGGTATTGTGTTGCTTCGGGCGACGGACGCGGCGCCCTCTCGACTACAGAGGTCTTCTCGACCAACCAGACCGAGACGACGGTCGCTGTCGCGCTCGAGGCACTGACGGGCGAAGACGTCAAGATCGCGGCGAGCATCGACCCGAATCCAGGTGAGGGAACAGTCGAGTTCTTCGACGGTGATGCCAAGATCGGCAGCGCCGCAGTCGATTCGAATGGCCATGCTGAACTGGTCTGGCCGTTCCGTGACCAGGGCGAGCATCGCATCACCGCAAAGTTTCTGGGTACCAAGAAGTTCAGTTCTTCGGAATCTGCGGACAAGACCGTGACCGTCACCGTGCCTGGTGTCATCGTCGTCGAGCCGGCGGATCCGACGGATCCTGAGACACCGGGCGGAACCGGAAGCCTCGGGGACATCTTCTCGAAGCTGCCGACGGGCTCACTCGGAGGCTGAGTCACCCAAACGGCAGGGGAGCGTCGACGTTTCGGCTCGAATACGGGCGTGTGGTCGAATACTGGAATGACAGGTTCGAATCATGCCGAGAGCCGCAACGCCGGCGTTCCCTATTTTTCTCAATGGGAGTCTCCGTCACGGAAACCGGGCCAGAACCACAAAAGGTAGCTCACCAAAACTCGTGTCCCTTTACTACCGTTGGTCGAAGAACTGCGCGAACCGCGGGTTCTTACATCAACAAGCCTTCGAACTCGCCGCTGCGGTTCAGGTATGAACAAGGTAGGGAAAATGCGCAAGGTTGGTTTGCTCGCGTCCGCTGCGGTAGTAGCTGTCAGTGTGGCAATGATCGGGACGTCTGCGGCCTCGGCAGCGCCGGGAAACATTCCCGGACACGGGCTGTTCGACGTGCCGTGGGAGGTGTTGCCGGGAACCTACACAACTTCTGGACCCGAATCGGCTGACATGCCATGCATATACGGCCGAGCAAAAGTTGACGGCGACGGTGAATTGAATGTCCTCGAGTTCGAAAGCACCCTCGAACCGGCGACAGTCACGATTCTCTTGACGGATTCTCGCTTCACCACCGCATATTGCGCTGATTGGAAGAGAGTGTCGTCAATCGGATCGTTGGATCTCAGATCACTTTTCGGGTCATAGGCGTCTCCTGGCTTGACATGAATATCGGATATGGCTGTTCTTGCCATCTCGATCAAACACTCGGCTCGCGGATGCGCTCGTTCGTCTCGAGTTTCCCACCACTCGTCGCATGAGTCGACGACCAGGGACTTTGGCCCTCAGTAATTACCTACCACTCGGTATATTCTTCGAAGGTACGGACTTCGTGAACCGATGTGAGTTGGCTCCGGGGGACGTGCCGGCCTCGCAGGACCGCCCGCAAAGTCAGCCCGGTGAGGCCACCAGAAGTTCGCGCATTTCGACAGATTGCCGCTGGGTCCGTCCGCTACGAGGGGAGTGGACGGACCTGACAGCACGAGAGAGTGCCATGCATGAACGTGGTCAAAGCAGAGTGGACGCGGGGATCATCGCCGTTGTCGCGATCGTTACCGGTATGTTCGTCGCATTGACCGGTCACGGTCTCGTTGCAGCGCTGGCCACCGTGTTGGGCCTCGCACTCGGAATGGCGATTGTGCGGTATCTGATCAAAGGCCGCTGATCACTGGCCGCTGATCAGTGGCCCCTGATCACTGGCCTCTGATCACCGCAAGAGTTCAGCAGGTCGCAAGAATGTCGGCGATGGTGTCGTGTTCGGCTTGAGTGACCCACAAACCGTATGCCGCTTTGACTTCCACTTGAGCAGTCACGTACTGGCAGCGGTAGGCCTTGTTGGGTGGCAGCCACGACGCTGCGTCGGAATCCGACTTCTTCTGGTTTGTGGGTCCGTCGACAGCGCGCAGGTTTCGAGGGTCGTTGGCGAGATTGGTTCGCGTTTGCGTATCGAGCTGCTGTGCGCCCTTCTGCCATGCGTCCGAAAGTGCGACCACGTGGTCGATCTGGACTGCAGAAGACGTGTCCTGGCCGCGAGTGAACGCGATGGTCTTGTTCGTGTACGGGTCACGGAGCGTGCCGGTTTGGACCGAGCAGCTTTTGGAGCCGTCCTTGAAAGTCAGGTCGGTGAGGTCGCGGCGCAGGATGTCGTTGCGCGTATCGCAGCCGTTGTGGCCGAACTCGACGGTGACGTCGTCCGTCCAGGCCGTACCGAACAGTGCGCGGTCGTACCCGGTCTTGGGTGCGCGTCCCTTGATCGGGATCTGCGCCAGCAGTTCAGCTGTGACGGACGACGGCGTCGAGGAGCCGGCCACTGCCGACGGCGTCGATGAGCCGGCCACTGCCGACGGCGTCGAGGCGCCGGCCACTACCGTCGTCGTTACACCGGATCCGATTCCTGAACCGAGAGAGGATGTTTCGGGTGCTGCGGCCGTCGAATTGGCGCAGCCTCCCAGCACGATCACGGCAGCGATGCCGATGGTGACGCCGGTGATGCCGCGCCTGTGATGTGCCGTGCGTGCCATGTGCGAGAGTCCATTTCTTCGAGAGATGAACTACAAGTATGTCATTCACGACATTTCGGGCCGAACCGGCACCTCCCGTCAGTCCGGTCGAAGCAGCCACCGCTTCACCGGGACCGAGACAAGAACCCGCGGGCCGTCGCGAGTGTTATCTGCGGCATCCCAGCCGTCGTACTTCTTGCCGAAAAGTCGCAGGAGATCACCGAACTCGTCCACGGTGCGATGAATTGTTGCAAGTCCCTGTGCGACCCACGGGTCGCGTGCGGAGCCGTCGACCGCCAATGAGACCCGAGGATCGTCCAGCAGGTTCCGGACCTTCCGATTCTTTTCGGCGCTCGGGATCCAGAATGTGTTCTGACGCAGCAGGAACCAGACCGGAGTCGTGTGCGGCGAGCCGTCACTTCGGAGGGTGGTCAACCACACGCAAGGAGCGTCCGCGATAGTCACTGTCTCAGTATCGACGCCCGCACGTCGGATACAAATCGATGATGTGAAACGAACAAGGCCCGGGTGTCGCCGAACGGCGACACCCGGGCCTTGTCGGGGAGGAGGAAGCTTCAGATCTCGATCTTGGGGGTCTGTTCGCCCAGCTTGTGGCGAGCGAGTGCCAGGTTCGCACGTGCGCGGTCGAGGACGAGGTACACGAACAGCGTTGACAGTCCGGGGGTCTCGAGGACACGAATGAGATGGTACTGGTTGCTCAGGGTAATCAGGATGTCTTCGAGGGTGTCGGTAATTCCCAAGTTACTCATCGTGCGGAGCTTTGCTCGCACAACCTCGGAGTTGCCGGCGCCGGCGTACTCGAGGCTGAATGACGGGTTGCCGCTCATGCCGAGAACCATTCCGCTGTCGGCGTCGACGACGGCTACACCGCTGGCACCGTCGATGCGCATCAGTTCGCCGAGGATTTTGTCGATGTTGCTCATTGCTTCTCCTTGGTTGGGCAGAGCCGCGCGGGGCGACTCCAGGTGATGCTTCGGTGGTGAAGTCATCGGTACATTTCGAGGTGGAATCGTTGGTTGCGGCGTCGCGAGTGGGCCGGGCGGCAACTGTTCAGCTTGTGAGATTTGGGGTCCTGTTCCGTTATGCGCAGATGAGCGGCCGTTCGACGACTCGAATTCGTCGATGCGGTCTGCGGGCAGCCAGCCGTCTCCGGGGGGTGCGTTGAGCGGCCATCTCGTGTCTGTCTCGTAGTCCGGGACCTGAGGCTGGAGTTGCGGATATACGGGCGCGGTCAGCGGACGCTTGTACGGAATCGGCTGACCGCCCGCGTCGGCGACGTTCGCGAACCAGGCGGCGTACCCGGGATCGCTGCGATCGAGGTTTGGCCCGCGATCGTCGTCATCCTCCCGGGAACCGCGTCGACGAAAAAGTCCCACTCGTTCCAGCCCCTTAAAGACGAACTATTCCCGATCGGAGCGTTCCGGACGAACGCGGCAGACCGGACAATCCCACCCTTAGTTACTTTGCAGTTAAGTCACCGTAGCATGGGTTAGCGAACGGGGCATACAAGTCCAATCCCGCAGTCGGGAGGACAAGGCGCTCGGATTCGGCAGGCTGCTCAGGCGATTGTCACTGACCGGCGATGCCGGTCGGTTCGAACGTCAGTGGCCCTCTGGCATCCTTGAGGGATGAAGAAAACGATCACCGGGTTCATCGGTGCCTGCTCGCTGGTGGCGCTGGTTGCCTGCGGTTCTGACGGAGACAAGCCGACCGAGGTCGGAACACTCACTTCCTCCGCTTCGGCGACCACCACGGCGACGCCGACGGCGTCATCCGAGGCTCCGGCGACCTCGTCGGACATGACTACCGAGGCGCCTTCGGTCGAGTCGAGCGCTCCGGCGGAGATTCCTTCGGACCCGAATGCGAGCTCGGCGCTGCCGCGGACCTACGCGCAAGCCTGCGCCGACGTACTCCGGTACCTCGACGCGTACCAGCCGGCAATCGACCAGTCGGGCGAGGAAATGGGTATGACGCGTGAATCATTGGCAAACGACATGATGACGTCCATCCAGGCTTATCCTGAATGGTCGAGCTTGTCTGCCGACGAGCAGGCCGAGGTCACTCGCGGATTCGCCGCAGCGACCGCAGGAAGCTGCTGACTTACTTTCAGAACAACGATTCCTGAATCGCCACGCCAGGGGATACGAACTCGCCGACGGTGATGGTTCGACCGACCAGTCCGGACACGTCCGCGACAAAGCGTGGTGATTCAGGGTCGGTGTCGATCCGCAGCGATGCGATCGAACCGGCAAGGCCCTCCAAATACAGAGAATGCTCCCCGGACTCGAAAGTGTGCGGATACGCGATCAGCGGTGCCGCATCGAAGACCACGTCGGCGCACGCCGGCGCCGTCCATTCTTCGGGAGCCTCCAGGATCTCGATGCCGTCGATACCCGACCCGATGTCCTTCAGCTCGTCTTTGATCGACGATACGAAGTGATGCAACGACTTTCGGAGTTTCTCGCGATCCAAAGACCCTGTCAGTGCTTCGATCTTTCGAGACGTACGTATGGCCTGACTCAAGTGGAACTCTTCCGACACCCGGGCTTCGAGTGAACGGATGCTGTAACCGTCTGTCGACCGCGCGACGAACAACGCGCAGACTGCGCCTTGTTCGGCGACTCGCGGATGCTTGCGGAACTCGGACGCCGTCCCCACCTTCATCTGACCACCGGCGAATACGTCGACGTAGAGCCATTGTGGTTGTGTGAGGTAGGTACGCACGTTCGGATGAATGTGCGCGCCGCTGACGTGTGCCTGATGAACTGTGGTGAACCCCTCGCGATTTCGGCATCGGTCGCATTGGCGTCCTGCGGTGACCGTGGCCCCGCGGTCGCACGGCGAGTGCCCTGGACCTTCGGCGGTGAGATCTCGCCAGCCGAGGCAACGGCGGCCCTTCTTCTCGTCGACGGAGAACCGCAGCACCGAGTCGTGAGTGAAGAACGTCGTAGCGGCAGTGGTGTCGTCGACGCATCGGATCCGCGGTGCTGTCGGGTTCGACCATTCGATTCCGCGGACGAGCAGGGTCATGATGAAGTGTCGATTCCTTCTGGACGAGGCGTCGTCGCGGTTGGCGCGGTAGTTCGGAGGTCGACAGCCATGGTAGTCAGTGCGCGGGCGGGTCAGTGCAGTGGTTGTGCTCCACGTTGTCCTAGCATCAGTGTCATCAGCCCGGATTCCTGGCTCTGGGTGTTGATCATGTCGCGAGCCGACTGTTTTACCGGTCCACGCTCGAGCAGGGCATCGGCAGCCTGCGCCATGGCGATCCCGCCGCGGTGGTGGCGTTCCATCAGTTGAAGGAACAGAACCTCGGCATCGCTGCCTCGAGCGGCGCCCAATCTCTCGAGTTCCTCGGTCGTAGCCATTCCTGGCATGACCTCGGTGTCGGTGTCGGGCGCAGCGGGTGCCGCGTGATGATGGCCATCGCCGGTACCGCTGCCGGATGCTTCCATCCACTCCATCGGCGTTCTACTGTTCGGTGGCACATCCGCCAGTCGGAGCCAACCGAGCATGACACCGATCTCGGTTCGCTGAACATCGTCGATCTGCTGGGCCAGTCTCGTCACCGCCGGGTTCACATCAGGACTCAGACGCGCGAGGATGAAGAGGGCCTGCTGATGGTGTGTCGCCATGTCGTGCACGAATCCGATTTCGGTTTCGCTCAGAACAGCTGTCTGCGTGTGGTTCTCGGGCGTGAACAGGGGACGCAATGCTGCGCCGAGTACGAGCAGCATCAGTGCCGCAGCCACCAGCGCGACGGCTTTGACCGATCGCGTAGCCGTCATGACCCGACAGTCGTTTTCTGGTTCGAGGGCGGTGCGTAGACACCGTTGTCGAGCTGCATGGCAACAAAGCCGTTGTCGGCGCACGTCGCCCACAACGTCGTCCCTCGCCATTCAGGTGGGGAGAAGCACCAATCGGTGGAGATGTCGCCGAGAGCGACCATGCCTGACCGCGAACTCAGCGCTTGGCCGGGATCGAACTGACCTTGCGCGATCGACTGCGCAATTGCCGGCGTGCTGAGAATGGGTACCCCGATGAGCGAGGCAAGAGCGTGCGGCGAGTTGGCGAGTTGGAGATTGTCGCCGGTTCGGGCGGGTGGGTTGAAGTACGCAATTTCGTGGACGTCGAAGGGATCTCGAACATCGAAGACCCGAATCCCGCTCGAGATCCATCCACATGCCAGCGCCGTCGGGTCGACTGGGCGATCGGCCGAACAGTAGTGCGATTCGTACGCGAACAGTGATCCACCGGCAGCGGACGCCAGTGCAGCGTCCTGATTCTCCGGCAGATTGATCTCGAGCTTCACCGAATTGACGACGGACGGTTCGTCGTCATTCGAGACGTCGATCAATTTGACTCCGCCGGAACCACCTTCGTCGACGGTGAACAGGTACGGCGAACCGTCGTAGGTGACCGGAATGCTGTGCTGGGTGGCCCAGCCGTCCGTCCACGAGAGCTGGGACAGTTGGCGCACCTTCGGATTCGGGAGGCGGCGCTGAACCTCACTGATGTCGAGAACATGTATTCCGCCGAGATTGTTCGACAGATACATGCGATTCCCGTCGGGGCTGATGCCGAAGCCGTGGGTCGACAACCCGATGAGGTCCTGCCAGATGACGCGAGGGTTGGCGGGATCGGTGAGATCGACGGCGCTCACAACACCGGGTGCGGTGCCGGAAGACCAGTATGTGTTCCCGTCCGGTGAGAATCCGCCTTCGTGATTGGTGATGGGCAGCAGCATTCCCAGATCGGTTCCGGGTCCGGGGTTGAGCAGTTTCGGGTGCGCGCAGTCGGAGATGTCGTAGACCGACATCAGGCCGACGCCGGTCAAGAGCGGAACGCCCGTGCCCACCAGCAGCTTTCGTGCGGTATTGACCTTGAGGCTCTCCCACGTTCCGGCGAGCATCGCGGGTTCGGTCAGAGTGGCGGTGAGTGCGGGGTTGGCAGGATTTGATACGTCGAGAACTTGGACGCCCTGCGCGGGTCCCAGGAGGTTTCCGGGGAAGAAGCTGCCGACGTACGAGCAGTGTTCGAAGTTGGTGGAGGTGATGCCGCCGCCGCGACCCGAGTAGCCGCCGATCTGAGACATGTTGCAGCTGTAGCCATCTCGGCTGCGTCCACTGTTTCGGTCCTCGGCGGGCACATCGCCCTGCAATCCTGTCTCGGGCATCGAACCGGGCCCGCATTCCGCGCGACTTGCTGCATTCGAGCCGACGCCTGAAGCCTCGAGGATGGAGCCGGGGGCAGCGGCGGGTTCGGCAGCGGCAACACACACCGGAAGGATGGTGATCAATGCGACGAGCGCGATGGCAGATCTGGTTCTGATGGTCGTGAACGATTTCATCGAGTCCAACTCCCGGTGCGGGATTGCCTTTCGTATCTCTCACGGACAGACGTGCCTCACGGACAGGCAGCACGGAGGGCAGGCGCGTGTTCGAGCGCTCACGACGGTCGGGTCGGGGTGTGAACCGGTGTCGGGCCGCAACCAACCGGACAATGCTGTCCGGTTGGTATCGTAGTGTGCGTGACATCGTCTGGCCGCGTCAATAGCGGATCCCTCAACAGAGGACCGAGAGATGCGGCGCGCAATCGTGCGGCGCTCATCTCAGCAGCTCGCGAGGTGTTCGCCACTCATGGTTTTGCTGCGCCGCTCAGCCTGATCGCCCGCACGGCCGGCGTCGGCCAGGGCAGCCTCTATCGGCACTTTCCCACTCGCGAAAGCCTTGCACTTGCGGTGTTCGACGAGAACATCGTCGAACTGCAAGACCTCGCTGCCGATCCGGATTCGACTCTCGACGATCTTTTTCGTTTGTTGGTCGACCAGATCACCACCTCCATCGTGTTCGTGGAGGTCATCAAGCCCGTCTCCTTCGGCGACTCTCGACTGAATTCGGCCGGCACACGTTTGACCGATCTCCTCGAAGAACGCCTGGACGAGGCCCGCCGAACTGGGAAGATCCGTGAGTCCGTCACCGCTGAGGACGTGATCCTGGCGATCGCCATGTTTGCCGCGATCATGGAACGGACCGCCGAGAGCTCGCGAAAAGAAGTCGCACACTCGGCGTGGAACCTTCTTGTGCAGGGACTGGCCGGACCGGCAGCGGCGGGCTGAGTCGCGTTCGCCTCGCGTCTCGAAGTGATCGCCTAGGCTCGTGCCATGGCTATTGTCTGGACAGTTCCTCGCGCTATCGGCTCCACCCTGCTCGTTGCTCCGTTGATCAAGGAGTTCCTTGTCGAGGGTGACGGCACCCTCGATGCAAAACTGACTGCGGTCGGTACGGTCTCTGCCTCTCTCGAGAAGCAAGTCGGCCGCACGTTCACCTCGATCAGCGCTGCTTCGGCGGCAATCTTTTCCGGTGCTGCCGGTTCCAGTAGCGTGCCCGACGCACTCCGTCTGGCCGTGATGCGCACTCTGTCCACCGAGGTCGTCGTCCGGAAGCCGGCTCCGCAGCCGTTTACCGAAAAGGTCGGGAAGAGGCTGGGGCAGTATGTCTTTGCCCTGCGCGACCCACGTAACCACCAGGTATTCCATGTCGGGCACGGCACGGGAAATCAGGTCTTCGCGCCGGTGTTCGAAGCGCTCGGTGAACTCGCGAATCTGGAAGGTGCGGCCGGTCCGGCCGAGACGAATGCTGCTGTGACCGCAGCCAAGATCGCTCGGATCCGCGAGATTTACGACGCAGGTTCGGCGGTGGAGCACTTCGTACTCCTCCGCTCGGTCTCCGCCGCCACCGATTCGGCCGCCACCACCGGAGAGGTCGTCCGCGGAATCGCGGAAGCTTTGCGGATCACAGACGCGGGAGACGGTCTGACCAACCTCGCTGGCGACACGTCGGACAAGGACACCCGTGCGACCCGCGTCGAGGAACTCGCCTTGCGGTACTCGGCGGACCCCGCGCCGGAACTCCCGACGCCGAGCATCGTCCTTCATGTACCGGCATCGGCTCGTCCGGGAGCAACGCAGGAAGAGATCTACGAACTCGCGCGCGCCGAGTGGTCTGCCGGGGCGGCTGTCCGCGCCGAGATCGGCATCCCGGTTCTGGTGTTTGCAGACAGCATCATTCGTGGTGCATTCCGCGCTCAGTCGTGGGAGGTGTCCACGCGCAACGCCGACGGAAGCCAGCTGTGGCGGTTCAACGGAACCGTCGACGACGAGCTTGCTGCCAAGTACGTCGGAACCGAAGTCACCCCGCACAACGTCGGCCTGAAGAAGTGGCCCGTCAGTGGTTGGGTCACGCGGTTGACCACCGCCCGCCCAGGTGCGGTTATGCCGGGACCTCGTAAGTCCAAGTAAGGCAACAGTTCCAGGTAGGCAACACTGTGGGGGGGGGGGCGCCCCGGTCCCCCCCCCCACGGTTTTTTGCGCCCCCCGGGGCGTGGGGGTCGCGGGGGCGTATAAAAAAAAACCAGCCCACCCGGACACACACGGAAAGGGATGGCGGCGT
>NZ_JBHUUU010000012.1:0-39411 GCF_042670865.1 Rhodococcus sp. NPDC057135 | reverse complement strand
CCGCCCCCCACCGATAACACCACCTCCCTCTCCGTCGGCCGCGCCAGTTGTGTATAAGCCACTGGGTTCCCGTTAGCCAACCGGGGGGGGCGGGACCCGCCCGCACCCCCCCCCACAGTGTTGTTGCCGCCCTCGTGAGCGTCGCTATCCGAGCAATCCGCTTCCCAGATAGTCGTTCTCGCTGCATCCCGGCGGAATGAGATACACCGCCGAACCGATCGGCGTCGTCCACTCGTTGAGTGCGTCGAAGTCACTCAACCGCTGTTGGACCGGTAGATACTGCTCGGCGATGTCCCGTTGGAACGCTGCGAAGATCAATCCCGAGTTCGAGGTCTGCCCGCTCTCTGGTGCGTCGTCGTAGTTGTACGCCCGACGGAAGAACTGCTCCTTCTCGTGTGTGCGATGGGCTCTGGCGATGTGTGATCCTGGCGGGATCACCGGAATGCCGAACTTGTCCGTGAGAGTGAAGTCCGCTTCGTCGAATTCGTTGGTTCCGTTGAGCGGAGCGCCATTGGACAAGGTGCGCCCCATGGTGAGTTCGCGCCCCGAGCGGTCGAGTTCGTCCCACGTGTCCATTTCCATACGAATGCGTCGCAGTACCAACGAGGTTCCACCCGCCAGCCACGACTGACCGGCGCCGTCGTGCCAGATCAGTGAATCGAAATCCACTGTTCCCGGAGCAGGATTGACCGTCCCGTCCACCTGGCCCATGAGATTGCGCATCGTGGTTCCCTCAGGCATGGTGCCGCGAGCGTTGCGGAATCCCTTTTGCGTCCATCGGATGGTCGTCAATGATCGGACATTCTTGGTCAGGACTCGCACAGCGTGAGCAATGGTCACCGGATCGTCGCCGCAGATCTGCAACAACAGGTCCGAGCCGCCCCATCGATCGTCGAGTCGATCGATCGCATAGCTCGGCAACGGTTCGAACCAATCCGGTTGACGTGCCTGTAATCCCAGCTTGGAGAACAGGCCAGGGCCGTAGCCGACGGTCACCGTCAAGCGAGCCGGATCCACAGCCAGTTCCCGTTCGGTGTCCGCCAACGCCGGGTTGCCGGCGGTGAGCCGTGACGCATCCTCGGACCACATCTTCATGATTCCGACGACTACAGCTCGATCGGTTCCCGGCAAGAGGTCGAACCCGATGAAGGTGCCGTGCGCTTGCGGCGAGGTGTCGATGCCGGCTTGGTGGACTCCGTAGAACGGTTCCACGAGCTTGCCTGCTTGCTGCTCGTGTTCGCTACGCTCGACCACTGTGGTTGCGCCCCAGGTTATTCCCGCGACGCCGAGCGCGGCGGCGCCTCCTCCGAGAAGGCGCCGCCGGCTGAGAGCTCGGCTGGGCGGGTTCGTGTTCTCAGCCACCGTGATTCGGGTCGTAGTTCTCCTGATTACCGGAGAAGTCGCGAATCTGGGCCGTGAACGTGGTGCTGGAACCGTCGTCGTAGATCAAGGTGAGGTCGGTTTCTGCGCCGGGGAGCAGTGGCGCGGACAGGTCCATGAACATCAAGTGGTCACCGCCCGGCGTCAGGGAGGCGGAACCGTTGGCGGGGACCAGGAAACCGCCGTCCTTGGGGCGCATGGTCATGGTTCCGCCGTCGCCGGTCACAACTTCGTGCAGTTCCAGTCGCGACGACGCGGGGCTGGTTGCCGAGACCACGCGCACGTCCTTGTCGCTGGAGTTGACGAGTTCGGCGAATGCCGCGCTCATTCCTTCCGGCGCCGCCTTGACCCATTGATCCTGAACGGTGATCGATTGTGCAGCTTCGGTTTCCTTGTCGGAGTTGGAAGAACAGCCGGTCAGAGCGAGAGCCGCGGTGAGTGCAACAGCTGCGAATATTTTTGTACGAACAGTCATGTGTGTCTCCGTAATTAGTGAATGGTCAGGTGGTGGCACGGCGTTTGAACGCCGCAATGCACACGTCGATCAGCAGGAAGACGAGAAGGCTGATGCCCAGTAGCGGCACGAACCAGCCGACCAACGCCGTGATCGCGACGAGCGAAACGAGGCTGATCGGAGAGAGGTTGCGGATTCCGCCGCGGGCGGGAACCCGGCCGACTGCCCAGTCGGAACCTCGGGTGGGGCGTCGGCGCCACCACATGATGTAGCCGCGGATCACGACGCTGACCAGCGCGAGTGCCAATGCGGCGAGTGCGATCTGGTTGGCAAGGCCGAACAGCAGACCCATGTGGAGCTGGATTCCCCAGGCCGAAAGTTTCGCTGCGAGTGGCCAATCCGAGAACCACAACTCGTCGGTGACCTTTTGCGTCGCTCCGTCGATTGCGATGGTGTTGTTGCTGTACACCCAGGGCTGACGTGTCTGGGCGACGGTGAACGCTGTCTCGGCGTTCGCGGGTATCGATACTTCGACCGGACCGGTGATCCCGTTGTATCTGGCGATACCGAGGACGGTGTCGACGCGTCCGACGTTGGTGTCTGTCAGCGTGCCGGTGGCGGCGGGGGCCATGTCGTGACCCTCGTGCCCGCCCGTTGCCGGTGGGGGAGCGTCGCCGAGAGTCTTCACGACGGAGGGCGTCGTCCAACTCAGTGCGGTTCTCAGATTGCTGACGTTCTCTCCGGCGTACGTCGACCACGTGAGGCCGGTCGCCGAGAGAAAGACCAATGCAACTGCTATCCAGATGCCGACGACTCCGTGCCAGTTCAGGGTCCGGCTTCGTCCGGTGGACGCTCGATCGATGGTGAGCAGTCGAGCGTTCCGGGCGGTGCGGTATCGACGGAACCAGAGGTAGACACCGCCGAGGGCGACCACCCACATCCACGACGCGGCCAACTCGCTGTAGAGGCGGCCGGGTTCGCCCAGATGAAGATGGCGATGCAGTTGGGAGATCCAGGTTCGCAGTGGCAGTGAACCACTGCTTCCGTACACCGCCAACTCGCCGACCGGCTGTGCGAGCACCGGATCGACGAAGACCGCGAGCCTCTCCGATTCGCCCAGTGACGGATCGGTGAACAGGACCCGGGTGGTTTCTCCGGCGCCAGGCGACGGACGTACTGCCGAGACAGTCAAGTCGGGGCGGTACTGCTGAGCGGAACGGATCTGGTCGTTCAGTGACGCGATCTGTCCGGTGGTGTCTGTCTGGAGGTAGTCGTCGTAAACGAACTTCTCGATGGTGGGCGCCATCGCGTAGATGCCGCCGCTCAGCGCGGCGATGAGAATGAACGGTCCGATGAGGATGCCGGCGTAGAAGTGCAGGCGCAGGATCAGGGGTCTGGCGCCGCCAACCTGCTTCTTCGGGGGAGAACTGTCGTTGGACGCGCGCGTCTGTGCGCGCTCCAATTCGGGTGCGGACATGCGTGTACTCGATCCCGCCGTGCGCCTTTATTAACCGCGGGCGGTTAATAAAGGCGCACAGCAAAGTGGCGCACGTATTCACGTGCGTGAAGTGAAAAGGGAAGGTGAGTTACACGAATGCCGGTGGGCCGCGGGTGCCCAGTCCGGAGGTGAGAAGTTGACGCAGAACAACTTTGGCGCGGTATCGAGTCCGCGCAGTGAACGGCGAGGGTTCAGGTGCCCACGGGCGCAGAAGCACTGCGACGATCGCGGCCACCGTCGACGCCGCCACGACGTACCCGCGTTCTGCGCCGCGAATCAGCACTGCGCACACTCCGACGGCAGCGATGTGCGCCGCAAGCATCGGAAGTGACAGGAGCAGCCCGTGCTGATGATCCGAAGCGATGGTCAAAGTCGCGTGGCCGATTGCTTGACCCGCAGCGAGCATGAGGGCAAGCAAGAGCGCGGGGGAGCGGCGGGTGTCGATGGACGTGACCACCGCGCCGACGCTCGCGCACGCGAGGATCAACAACACCACTGCGCTTTCGGACGGGGCCATGCCGCCGCCACCGAGGGCGTGGGCCGCGACAGAGACCGCGCCGGATGTACCGCCCACGAAGGCGCCGCGCAGCTGCGCGACATCTTTCGGACCCGGCGTCATACGCGAAAGGATACAGGCAGCTACTACGACGGCTAGTAGTCGAGTCCGGCCGCATCGGATTGACGCCGTCGACGGACGCCGTTACGTTCGGCAGACATTCAGGTTTCAATGGGGGAGTGAAATGTCCAGAATGAGATTATTTGCCGTGTCAGCAGTTCTGGGGTTGATGTCATTTTTGATCAACCCACCATCTGTGACTGCCGCGCCAACGGTCTGTCCGGTCAGTGACTACGGCATCGTCTACGCGAATCAATCGTCCACCCCAGCGGTGCGTGAAGCTGCGCTGAACCTGATCGACAGCGCAGGCGTGAGTTGGGTTCGTATCGATGCGTTTTGGTCGCAGATTCAATCCGGGGGTGTTAATTCCTATAGCTGGGGTCCGCTCGACACGGTCGTGAACGAGGCTCTCGCTCACGGAAAGAAAATCATTCTCCTGCCACATACAACGCCGGCGTGGGCTCGACCTGCCGGTGCTCCTGCGGACGACAAGTATGCACCGGCCGACATTTCCAAATACGCAACATTCGTGAACAAGCTTGTTGCGCGCTATGCGCCGAAAGGCATCATGTCTTACGAGATCTGGAACGAACCGAATATCAGTATGTTCTGGAAGGACTCGGTTGCTAATCCGAAACCTAATCCTGTGCGATACGCGCAATTGCTGAAAGCGGCTGCTACCTCGGCCCGCTCGGCGAATCCCTCGATTACCATCATCAGCGGCGGTATGTCACCTGCCGCGGACGCTGCCGACGGCAGCCAGGTCGCGCCGCTCACATTCTTACAGTCCCTGTATACGAATGGTGCACGGTCATCGTTCAACGCTGTCGGTCATCATCCGTATTCGTATCCGGCGCTGCCTACAGACGAACATGACTGGAACTCGTGGTCTCAGATGAGTGTCGAGTCGTTCGCGGGCGGCGGGATCGTTCGGCCGAGCCTTCGCGGAATCATGACTGCCAACGGAGATTCTGCAAAAAAGATTTGGATTACCGAGTTCGGGGCGCCGACAAGTGGGACTCCGGACAGCGTCAGCGAAGCGCGTCAGCTCGAGATCTATCAGTCGGCGATGGCCGACAAGCAAACCAAGCCATGGTTGGGGCCGCTCATCTTCTACCGGCTCAACGACTACGCGCCATACGGAGCAACGACGGATCGAGAGTCGTATTTCGGTGCAGTGAGGTCGGACGGCACCGTCAAGCCGAGTGCTGCATACGTGAAGAGTGTGCTTTGCCCGTGATGCAGGTCGAATGGTACGAGTGATCCGGTCGGACTGGCAGGAAGCCAAAGGGGCGGGCACTTCGCTCGGAAGCCTGGAATCCTGCAGCAGCTGAACACTTGTCCATGAAGGGTGGGTGATCGCCCAGGCGATCGCCCACCCTTTTCTCGTTTGGTACCAAGGGATTTGCCCTGGCATTGCGGAGAGCTGTTTTCGGTGGCAGATGAAGATATATGTGCCGCATATCGTTACGACGTTCGTATTTGCTGAGAATGGCACCGGCGGGGGGACCAAAGTCATCGAAAGGCGGGTGTAACGGTCTGTTGTGCTGTGACGGTATTGAGCAGAGAACGGCAAGCCCGCCAGAGTGATAGCGTCCGAGAGGCTATGTCCGAATTGATTTCGACCTCGACCTAGGAAAACGGTGCGCAGCGATAACAACGGTTCGAATGGCGGAGTCCTGGGGAACAACTCGGGAACGACTAGAGGCGACGGCCTTTTCGACGCGTCTGACGACGGCTATTCAACGTCGATTCGAACTGTCACGTTCACACCACAATTCGACGAACCAGCCGCAAAACCGTTGCCCAGCCAGCGGATGCGCCAGCAGCGGCGTGAAGAGCCGACCGATTTTCGAACCTCGACGCCCAGGCCTATGACCTCCGTCGACGACCTGGACATCATCAAGCGGGCGAAGCGTCCACCCGAACGCGGTTTGGGCAGTGTGTTGTTCAAACTCACCGGCGGTCGCATCAACACTGGGCAGTCGGCTGCCGAACTCGAACACCAAGCTCTGGTGCGCCGAGCCAACCGCACGGTACGCGGCGTGTACAAGATCGCTTTCATCTCGCTCAAGGGCGGTGTGGGAAAAACCACGGCGGCCAAAACGGTCGGTTCGACGTTCGCCTCGATCCGTGGCGATCGGATCGTAGCCATCGACGCCAATCCCGACCTGGGGACTCTGGCTGATCGTGAACGACGTGAACATCATCTGACCGTTCGTGATCTGTTGGCCGACGGCGACATTCGTACGTACAGCGATGTTCGCTACTACACGTCGCAAGGTGACAGCCGGCTCGAAATCCTTGCGAGTGAAGCAGATCCGGAAACTTCGGAGTCGTTCAACGAGCAGGACTACCTCGATACACTGCGGATTCTCGAGGTGCACTACAACATCGTCATCACCGACTGTGGCACCGGAATCATGCACTCGGCCATGTACGGAATTCTCGACGAAGCAGATGCCTTGGTTGTCGTCAGCCCGACGGCGCAGGACGGTGCTCGTAGTGCAGCAGCAACGCTCAGTTGGCTGACCAAACATGGATACGCGGATTTGGTGAGCAGGTCGGTTGTAGCGATCAATTCGACGCGACCGGGTTCGTCTTCGCTCGATCTCGACCAGCTCGAGGACGTTTTCGCTCAGCGTGGAGTGCGCGCGGTCAAGACCCTGCCCTACGACGATCACCTCGGCGAGGGCGGTCCGATCGACTTGAAGTTGTTGAACAAGCGCACTGCGCGGGCATATCTGGAGCTCGTGGCAGCGATTGCCGATGGTTTTCCGGACTCGGTGGGCAAGCACGCTTCTCGCTGAACGTGCTCGCCCCCGAATCTGATCAGCAGGCCGGTGTTCAGGGGTGCCGAAGTATCGCGCCGTAGCCGTCGGCGAGAACCAGGCGTTCATCGATCTGTACCAGTTCGGTTCCGGTCCCGATTGCGATGTAGGGAAGTACGCGATCGGCGGGCCCGATCAACTTTCCGCTCGTGACTTCCTTGTCGTCGGGGTCGGTGAGCAGCAGCGTTTCGACCTTGCCCTGCTCGAGTGCGTCGAGGACGCGTGCGGTCCCGTCGATGGAGAGGCCGGAGTCCCGTCCCTGCTCTGCGACGTAGCGTTCGGTTTCCGTGTCCATTCTGCGCAGGCGCTGCGTGTCGATCAGTTCACGAATCGACTTGGACACCTCGGCCGGTGTCGAACCGACTGAACGCGAACCCTTTTCGACGTCCACCACCCGTAGCGTCGACGGTAGGAGCTGAGCAAAAGCTTTGCGTGACTGTACTTCTCCGATCACGACTACCAGTGCAACCTTGTGTTCACGGGCGAGCGTCGCGGCGCGCTCCACGGCCTGGGTCAGATTCTTCCGGATGTTCTCCTCCACGAGGCTTTGGCTGTCGGTGTACCGCTCCTGACCGCCGACGTGTGCCTTGTGGACCGGGAAGCCGTCGCCGTCGACCGATTCGCCGTACACGTCACGCCCGCGGGCATCACGTACGCACAGGTCTGCGCCAGCGTGGTCGACCTTGGCGATGAGAAATGGCTCGGTGTCGTATCCGTGTGCGATCAGTGGAATCAGGTAGGGCAACTCGCCCAAGGTTGCGATGGTCGATCCGGCAGGTTCGAGCAGAATGTCGTCGATCAGCACGGCCTCCGGCGTGGCGACGATCGCCCGCCCGGCGCGGCCCGAGATTCCGTGATGGTTGTCCTTCACCTCGTCCAGCCGTGCGATCAGTGATTCGGATGCGCCCTGTTTCGAGAGTTGATTGCGCATCGAGCGCCATTCGAGTTCGAAGCGCTCGCGCGCATCCTCCCGGTTGCGGACGTCCTCGAAGTACACGGAGGCAAACGGGCCGTCACTCGAACCGACCTTCTTCAGCCGCCCAGCATGCATGTCGGCTCCCTTCTGTAGTGGTCCTATGCCGCGTACCCGACAACCGGGGATTCGACACGACCGCTTTCAGTTCGCACGTTTGTTCGACTGCTGGTACTGTCTGTGAACGTGAGGGTGGTGCAGAGGGAAGCCTGCATCACCTTCACGCCAAGAACTCGGGACCTGCCGCCGACTGCCTTCGGTGGCAGGCCCCGATTCTGCTTACTCGGCGTCGTCGGCGGCCTTTGATCTGTCGGAACTCTTGCGCCAGTGGGTAAATCGTTCCTTGATGTCCGACGCCACGTCGCCAACGCCGTTTCCGACGGCGCCAACCGCGCCGCCCAGTCCGCTGCCGATGTCGCGCACCATTCGGATCAGAGGGTCTTCTGATTCGTCGAAGTTCTGCTTGTAGGTCTTGGCCGCATTCTTGAACTCGTCGCTGATCTTCGCTCCGTCGTCTTCTCCTCGCCGCGGGTAGTTTCCGCGCAGAATTGCGGCGTAGTCTCCGCTGTCCACCCACTTCTTGAGTTCTGCGGCGCGAAGTACCGAGAACGGGTGCGAGAGCAGTTCGATGTTGAGGAGCTTGAGTACACCGTCGCGGAGGTCGCCGCTGGCGTCGTACTCGGCGGCCTGGGCCAAGAATGCGTCGATGTCGATTTCACTGACGCGGGATCCGCCCGCCAATTTCATCTGAACGCGGATCGCGGTGTGGACGTCCTGCCCGCACAGCAGTCCGGCGCGATCGCCGGACAGTTCGGACTTGCGCTGCCATTCCATGAGGGCCGCGATGATCGCGCGCAGTGCCCACCCGCCGACGGGCAACCAGCCGATGGTTCCGGCAAGTCGCATCAAATGCATCAAGATGGTGCGATACACCGCATGACCGGACAGTGCGTGGCCGAGTTCGTGGCCGATGATGAACCGCTGCTCCTCGTAGTTCATCACGTCCAGTAGGCCGGTCGTGACCACCATGAACGGCTTGTCCATGCCGATGGTGAAGGCGTTGACCATCGGGGTTTGGAGCACGAACAACTCTGGTGTCTCGTCGGCCTGCAGAATGTCGACGCAGTCGCGTCGCAGGTCGTTGAGGTCGCTGAACTGGCGTTCGTCGACTCGTACGGACGTGGCGAGATACATGAGGCGATGCTGACGTTCTTGGAGCAGACCGGACAGCGTCCGCAGAACGGTGTCGAACCCCCGAAGCGTCCGGAGCGTCACCAATGCAGCCCGATCGGCTGGGTGTTCCCACGCACGCGAGCTGATGTCCGGGAACTCGATTCGGGTGCGATCTGGTGCAGTGGTCATGGTGGCCCCTCACTTCGATGTGTGTCGACTCACCTCCAGGGTAACGACTAGTCGGTTTAGCGTGGATTTTCGGCAGTTCATTCGGTCGGTTGAGGAAGCGTGCAATCCGTCACTTTGGGATTGACACCGAAGTAGTTCAGCGGGCCGGCGACGACGGTGAGCGCGATGGTCCCGACCCCGGCGCAGTTGGTCGGCGAACTGCTGTAGTAACCGCGCTGGCCGGCCGCGACGGCCCCGACGATCAGCCAGATCAGAACGATCAGAGTCACAATTCTCATCATGGCGTGCTCGATTCTTCAAATATTGTGGTGCCCAGCGAAATACCCGGTCAGAGTGGGTATGAAACGCTCGGCCGACGGGTATCCACGGTGTATGCGGCTCGAGGCGGGCGTATCCGCCCGAGTGAACGCACTGAAGGAGCTTGTCATGATCATCCTCGGCGTAATCCTGCTGATAATCGGCTTCGTGGTGAACATTCCGATCCTGTGGACGATTGGTGTCGTCTTGCTGGTGATCGGAATCATCCTGTACGCGCTGGGCGCGGCCGGGCATGCCATCGGTGGTCGGCGGCATTACTACTGATCCGGAGTCGGGCCGCCATGCGCATCCATGCCCGCAGGCGCGGTCGGGAGGGTGCGTCGAACGGCACGCGCGATCAACTCCCGAAGGCAGACCTGGCGCAGCGTTCGATGTTGCCAGTCGCTACCGCTACCGGTGACCAACTTGTGGCGCAGCGCCGACTCCACACTCGCGTACTCACCTGTCTCGTCGAGTGAGTCGCGGAGATGGATCAGGAGTCGGCGAAACAGCTCCGTGGCCGAAATTCTTTGTGCGGTAACCGGATCGATCAGTGTTCCCAGGATGCCCTCCTTTGCGGACACCCACGTCGCGATGCGAAGACTCTCGAGAGAAGCGCGCGGTGCGGGCACGCCTTTGTCTACGGCGCGCAGCGCAGTGGCGACCAGAGCACGCACAAGTGTCGCAAGCAGCACGGCGTCGTCGACCGTCGGTTGAACGTCGCAGACCCGGATCTCGACGGTCGGTAGGTGGCAGGACGGTCGGATATCCCAGTAGGCCATCCGCTTGTCGAGCATCACTCCGCAATCCACCATCATCGCGACCGCGGTGTCGAAATCCTCGGCGGTCTCGAAGTACGGCGGCGGTCCGGCGACGGGCCACCTGGACCACTGAACCGCTCGCCAACTCGAGAATTCTGTGTCGACTCCTTGGTGGATACGGGAATTGGCGCTCAGGGCAAGCAAGGCCGGCAGCCAGATGCGCACGTGATTGCACACCTGTACTGCCGCTGCTTGATCAGCGACGCCTACATGGATGTGGCAACCGCAGATGCTCTGTTCGGCAGCGAGGGCGCCGAAGTGTTGCCCCATCTGCCGGTAGCGAGGCGAGTCGCTTATCGCGAAACGCGAAGGCCCCGACAGCGGTGCGCCGACTGCCAACAGTCTGCAGCCGTTCAACTCGGCCGCTTTCCCCGCGAGCCGACGCATGTCGATCAAGTGGGTTCGGAGTTCGTCGACGCTACGGCACACGGGAGAGTTGGTCTCGACTTGGCAGCAGGACAGTTCGAGCTGAAGATCCAAACCGAGTGTCGACGCGGTTTCCGCAACAGCAGCATTGTCGGTGGACGGCAACCACGAAGTCGGGTCGACGAGGATGAATTCTTCTTCGACGCCGACGGTCGGGGCGTTCGATTCGTAGCGGCCAGCGGTGGATCCAGTCGAGCAGGTGGCGCTCATGCTCGCGTCTACCCGGTCGGTCGAAGGCGGAAACAGACACGAGGAAGCCCCGTTCTCGTCGGGAGAACGGGGCCTGTGGTCGGTCTTGCCAACATCTCGGAAGCGTCAACGAGCCCTTGCACACCGTGTGAATCTGGGGACTGGCGTGCCTGGGAAAACGTACTGTGCCGGACTCGGTAAAACGAGACCCCCAGGCATGTCTCACCCCCTATTTCACCCTCGGGTGCGCTTGCCCGCCCACCCGTCGTAGAGGCATGGATCGTGTCCCGAGGGGCCGCCGCCGTGCAGTCTCGGATACCTCGGTGCGGCTTCGCATTTATCGAGCTGGTTTCGGAGAAATGTGAACGCATCTAAACTAACGTCCAGCGTTCGGATTGTTTGAAGTTTTGACGAAGTTCGAGCGACGGCGGGACGGCCGATATATGACCAGTTAATTGCGTGCACAGTATTGATTGAAGCTCTCGAATTCCTGAACTGGTATTGCGTTCGATCAGCGGAAATCACTAGTGGTTACATGTGAATTCCAAACCTGGGGAGAGGCGCCAAGGATAGTGGTGCAATCGATTCGTTATCGCGGTCGAATGTCCAATAGAGTTGCACATCTTCTGTGTCGAGACTTCGTCTACCTCGCAGTCTCTGGTCGGTTCTTTCGCCAGGATTATCCACCGGAATTGATGCGATCAGAAATTTTTCTCAAAAATTACCCACCTACGAATTAGGAACTATTCGTACGTTGTGGACAATGGCAATATCGCAAGTGAGGCTGTTATTTGCGGCAATTTGCTCACATCTTGCTGGGTGGGGCATTTGCAGTCGAAGTGTTGCGTGGTCGAGAAATAATCCCATTGATGCCTTACATTAGGAATTGCAAGATGCACGTTTCATCCTCCAGTGTTAAACGAAAGGACGAACGCAATGGGTAGCTTGGAAGATTTCGACATCGCGACACTTCTTCAGAAGGTCGTCGCATTCTTCGACGGATTCTCGTCGGACGAGACTGACCCTCCCACGGGCTAAGACTTACCGAAGCCGCTGCGCATCCTGGTGACACCGGATGCGCAGCGGTTCTCTGTATCCGGCCCTCTCCACGGGCGAGGCAGGAGTCTGCGTCCGTGTGTTTGACCCGCCCAGTGCGCTCTAGCTGGTTGCATCCTTCTGGATCAAGAGCATCGCGTCGTCGACCGGATCGAAGTACAGAGCCGGGTCGGCAACCAGTGCAGCCTCGTCACCATGAGTTTGCATGGTGACAACCCAGGCACGATCGTCGTGTTCCACGTAATAGGCACCCGCGAGGACCCCGATGGAGCTGCCGCCCTTGAATCCGCCGTAGGTGAACCATTTCGCGGACTCGTCGCTGAGCGCCGGATCTTCGGCGAGTATGTCTCTAACGGGTGCACCGCTCTCGGTCTTCGCCATCCCTTGCAACGAGACCAACGCGGCACGCAGGTCGGCGGGCGAGGCGAACCAGTCGATGTCGAAAGGCCATGCGGGGGTGGTGAATGCTGACGCCGGGATGTCCACCAGACCACCCGGCAGCGCCGCGAGTATCGCTCGACGCTCATCAGGAGTTCCGTCGCGCCAGGCGATACGTTGCGCGCCTTCGTTGCCCCAGCCGAGTTGGAACAGCGCGCGGGTCGGCTTGAGCGGGATGTTGAGCGAAGGATCTGCCATGCCCATCGGCGCGAATTCGGCTTCGACCTGCTCGCGCCCGACAGCAGCGATCAGCATGTCGGTGGCGGTGTTGTCGCTGATCGAGATCATCTTGCCGGCGGTTTCCCGGACCGTGACTTCAGTTCCCGATGGCAGGTCCTGCATGGTCCCGCCGGGCATCGATTTGAGGTCGTCGGTGATGGTGAGCTTCTGATCCCAGGAGAGTGTCCCGTTCTCGACAGCCGTCGCGACAGCGCCGAGAACGTACAACTTGATCGTTGACCCTGTCGGCTGGGGTGAGGTGTCGCCGACACTGAAGACTGCGGCGTTCTTTCCGCCGGTGACCTCGGTGACGGTCAGATTGGTCGGCGCGGGAAGCGCTTTGACAGCTGCCTCCAGTTCTGGCCACGATGCGGCCGGCACGTGATCGTCCTTGGTCGGGGTGATCGCCATTCCCAGGATCAGCCCGCGGCCGTCGACGACGACGTTGATGTCGAACGCACCGCCGGTGGTGCTGGTGATGGAAACCGTGCCGTCGGAGTCACCTCCCTTGTAATTCACTGTTGTCCAGGGCTGTCCGGCTCGGATCGAGTCGAAGTCCGGAGGCGTCAGGACGACGGGTGCGGTGGGCCCGAAGTGCTCGGCGATTTCTTCCTGGGTCAAGGGCGTGCTCGTGTTGAATGCACTGAGAAGCCAGGTGATCTGCTTGCCGACGGCGCTGTCAGGGATCGTGACCGCCGCGGGTGCCGGGGTGGTGGAGGCCTTTGTGCTGTTTTCGGAGGTTTGTGCAGAATTGGTCCCGGAAGTACATGCGGCGAGGGCGAGTACCGCTGCGGAGGCAAGTGCTACCAGCGTGAGCGGGCGACTCTTCCTGCGGGTGTGTTCGACATTCATGGACACATTCCATCAGCATCTTCTTCGGTGCGCGTCCGTCTGAGGTGTAGACATACTCCGCCTGAAGTACTGAATTGGCTCATCCTCGAGTACCGTCAATTACTTGTTGTGGTTACACGCATATCGACGCTGGACAAATGGGAGAAAGCCTGCACCCGAGAAACTTTCGCGAGGATCGAGAGAGTTAGTTTTTGTTCGCGGCCAGGAAGGACGATTGCATCGACAGCGCTGCGATCTCTTCGGGGAGATCAGGAATCCGGCGATCGTACAGTTCTGCCAACTCGACCGAGCTGAAGCGTCGGACAGTCCAATTGTGTTCAGTTAGCCACTCGCCCGGATCGGATCGTGTGTCGCTGTAGAACAGTTGCGAGATGTCCAGGTCGCCGAACGGGTTCTTGGCAAAGTACTTGGATCTGATGGCCGCCAGCTTGCTCGGGTCGGTTCCGGCCGGAAAGTCGTTCACCGCCAAGCGACTACCGGTGGACGAGAGTTCGTCGATCCGCTCGAACAGGGCATCGTGGGCTGGGCCGGGGAGATAGGCGAGCAGGCCTTCTGCCGACCAGGCCGTCGGTTGGTTCGGATCGAAACCAGCCTCCTCGAGTGCGGTCGGCCAGTCGTTGCGCAGATCAGTAGGCACAGCGCGTCGATCGGTCTTCGGCTGGGCGTCGTGTGCCGCGAGCACTTCGTCCTTGAACTCCAACACCTTTGGCTGATCTACTTCGAAGACCGTCGATCCTGCGCTCCAATCCAGCCGATACGCACGTGAATCCAAGCCTGCCGCAACGATTACCGACTGCTTTACTCCGGATTCGGTTGACGACAGGAAGAATTCGTCGAAGAATCTGGTTCGTAAGCCCATGAAACCGCCGAAGGGTGTGTCATCGAGGAGTGCGGGATTTTTCAGAAGAGCTGTGAAATGTGGCTCGGCTGCGGCTTCTACGAACCACGACGCGAACTTATCTTCGATGATCGCGTCCGGACGGGTGCTTTCCAATGCGCGGAACGTTGCCACTGCCAGCGCGGTGAGTCCGACGCTACTGACGATGTCCCACGTATCTCCATCGCTCCGCATTGTCTGGGTGTCCTTCCGCTCTTGACGACTGAGCCGAACTCTCTCGACCTTACGCCCGTGTGACCCCTCGTCGTCTGGAACGGAACGGTCGGACTTGGAACAGATAGTACAAGCTGGCTAGATCGAAAAATTCTGCAGTGCAAAGCGTTCGGTTTGGATCGCCACCCTGCCAGGAAGTTGCCAGGTTAGTGCCAGTGGACGGCAAGGATGCAGGACTTCACTGGTGTGTGCCCCATTCAGGACGTCGAGAGACAGTCTCGAGAAATCTACGGAGAGTGAGGTCAGGGCAGCCAGAACCAATGGCAAGGCCGGCAAGATCAGGCACCCGCGCCGACTGTGAACCCCTTCCCCGGACTATTTGGTTCCAGTTGATCCCTCGGACTGCACAACGAATTCCCGTCGAGAAAGAGAGAATGTGAGCCCATGCTGCAGGAAGGCTCGTTGGAGGTGCTGGTCGCCGCGGCACGGAGCGGTAGCCGTGAGTCCATGACCGGCTTGTATGCGGCGTTTCGTCCGATGGTTGTGCTGCGGTGCCGCGCCGAGCTTGATCGGGCCGTCTCCGACTCCGCCGCGGATGCCGCGTGCGTCGCGGTTCTCACGGCAGTGTGCAACGGATCGGAGACGAATCAGCCTTTCCTGCGCCTGTTGTACGCGCGAACGAGCGTCGCGATCGCTCGGGCGGCATCCGACGGGTTCAGCGGTGGGCCGCTTCCGCCTCCGACAGCCCTTCCTGTTGTCGAACGCGACGTCCTGGTGCTGCGGTTGATCGTCGGCCTCGACAACAAGGCGACTGCAACATCGCTTGCCCGTACGCCCGACCAGGTGTCACTCGACCTGCATCGGGCGCTACAGCGACTGCGAAAGTTGCGTTCTCCGAATGCAATCAGGGAGATGTTGGTATCCACCTGAGGGTACTCGGAGTTCGCAGATTCAGGCGAGAACGGAACCCGTCCTTACTGGCCGGCGATGTATTCGATCGACGGTCCGGCAGTCCAGCCACCGTCGACGGCGATCTCGGAACCCGTTGTGTACGAGGCATCGTCGGAAAGAAGGTACGTGACCGCACCGACCAACTCTTCCGGGCGACCGACGCGGCGATACGGATTGTTGGGGAATGTGCCTTCTTCGAGGCTGATGCCCGTCGGTGCAGTCATGGGCGTCAGGACCATGCCGGGGTGAACCGAGTTGACCCGGATCTTGTCGCGACCGAGTTCGACGGCAGCAATCTTGCTCAGTCCTCGCACGCCCCACTTGGCTGCGCCGTAACCGCTGGTCAGAGCCATGCCCATCAGGCCCGCGGCCGAGGAGATGTTCACGATGGATCCGCCACCGGCGGCCTTCATGAACGGGACCACCGTGTGGATGCCGGTGTGTACGGACACAAGGTTGATCTGGATGATCCGTTGGAATGTTTCGAGGGGCTCATCGGTGACAGTCTGGCCGGAAGCGGAGATTCCGGCGTTGTTGACCAGTCCGTTGATTGCGCCGAACTCGGACACTGCAAACTCGGCGGCGGACTTCCACGATGCCGGGTCGGTGACATCGAGATGAACGTAACGCGCTGCCTCGCCGAGAGATTCGGCTACCGCTCGGCCGTCGTCGTCCAGGATGTCGCCGATGACCACGCGCCCGTTGCCTGCGACGATGCCGCGCGCAAACGCTTCACCGAGGCCGCGGGCGCCACCTGTGACGAGAACGGTTTTTCCGGAGAGATCTTGAGTCATGATTGTTCCTTACCTGTTGGGTGCGCGAGATGCGACGTCGAAAATGCGTCGAGCGCGCGGTTGATTGCCGTGAGTGCAGGTGTTCGGCGGTCTGCCATCTCCCGCAGTGCTGCGACCACAGCGAGCGTCGATTGACCCGCCGCTGCAGTAGTGTCGAGCGAGGTTTCCGGTCGATCGATCAGCCGGGCAACTTCGGGGCGAATGAGCTCCATCGTCTCGAAAGTCGCTGATTCCCACACTCTCCGGAGTGCGGCATCACCGAAGATGATCGGCATCAGGGATCGAGTCATGTCTTCGAAAGACTCACCGACCGAGGCGACGAAGGCGTTCCGGACGGCCCGCGCCAGTCCGGAATCGTGTGGCTGCTCACCAAGTGCAGCGGCGAGACTCCGGTTCCCGTCGTCGAGCATCGGCCAGATGCTCTCCTCTTTGGTGGCGAAGCAGCGGTAGAACGTTCGCTCGGAGATTTCCGCGCGCTCCGCGAGCTCGGCGATGGTTGTCGAAGTGTCACCGCGTTCGACGAAAGCGGCAGCACAACTCTGCGAGACGCGGAGAAGCAGTGCGGTGCGGCGGGCTGTTGCCATATCCGCACTGTACCAAAAGTGGCAGAAACTGCCACAAATGGTGTCGGCTGGTCAGCCGGCGTTACCTTCGACGCCGGAAACCTCCTGCTCAACTGCGTTCTTGAGGTTCAGGAGCGTCTTGCGGATGTTGCCGCGCTGAAAGTCGGCGAACGTTTTTCCTCCGGTGGCAATTTTGTCGAAAATCTCGGCGGCGAAGTCCGGCCAGCCGCGTCTGTCGTCGGTCCACGTTTCGGTAACTCGGGTTCCGTCGGGCACCGGTGAAAATCGGTACTGCCAGGTTGCGATGGAGGCGGGGATCCGGGGAGTGCCGAGGCCGATCTTGTGGACACGGAATTCGAAGAGCTTCCCGGCGTTGGCAGCGGTGACTGTGCATCTCGTGGTCCACTGCGCGCGCCCACGCTTGTTGTGCCCGTCGAACTCCATGCCCAGGAAAGCGCTTTCGCGGTCTCCTCGCAAGGTTGCGCCTATGTTTTCGGGACTCCAGGCACCCATACGAGTGGGATCGCTGATGAGCTCGTAGAGGGAGAGCGCGTCGGCGTTGACGACGATGCTGTCGGAGACGGTAAGTTCGCGAGCCATTTCGGTTTCAGTTTCTTTCTGTCGAGCGTGTGTGAAACGAGTACGACGATCGGTGGTATCGGTCAGTTGTCTTTCAGTATCACTTGCTTGTCGATTCCGACTACTGGCGTTCGTAGGAGGGCCAACGGCTCGGCATACAGCAGTTCCTTGATCTCATGGAGCGTGCGTCCACGAGTTCGAGTCAACGTGCGTGCGTAGTCGACCGCTGTCGAAAGTACATCGTCCGCAGCTGCGACTTGATCTACGAATCCTGCTGACATTGCCTCGATTCCGCCGTACCGCCTACCGGTGACGAGTGCGTCGTGGACTGCGCGTGTCGGAAGACGTGCTGCAAGTAGGGCGATGCTTCCAGGTGCGTAACTCGCGCCGATAGTGATCCCTGGCAGGCAGAAGAAACCGCGATCCTCACGCATCACGACGTGATCGTGCGCGGCGGCCAGAATTGCACCACCGCCGAAGGCATGTCCCGGAATCGCGGCGACGGTGGGCATCGCAAACGTCAACATTCGTGCGAACAAGATTTGAACGCGGTCGATGTACCCGTTGACCTGATCGGCGTTGTGCAGAATCCAATCTGTATCCAGCCCAGTGGAATAGAACTTGCCCACAGCTGTCGTGACCAGCGCTGCCGGACCGTCGAAGTTCTCGACTTCGGTGAGGAGTTCATCGACCTGGTCGAGCCACCGGGGATTGAACGGATTCGGCGTATCCGGCTCGCCTTCATTACCCAGATGAAGGACAAATACTTCTCCGACGCGATCCAAATACGGCATATCGGGCGACAATACTGCGGAGCTGGATCAACCGTGCGGTTTCAGTTGGATCTTGACCGCGCCTTCCTGCTTCTTCTGGAAGATCTCGTAGGCGTGTGGCGCCTGATCGAGAGGCAGCTGATGAGTGGAGAAAGTGTCGACGCCGAGGGGGTCGTCGTCAGTGAGCAAGGGCATGATGTCGTCTACCCACTTCTTGACGTTCGCCTGGCCCATCCTGAGCTGAATCTGCTTGTCGAACATGGTCATCAGCGGCAGTGGATCAACCATTCCGCCGTAGACACCGATCAGAGAAATGGTTCCCCCGCGCCGAACGATGTCGATGGCCGAATAGACGGCACCGAGGCGATCGATCCCTGCGGTGCGCATCGCAGGCGCGGCAAGAACATCGGGAAGGAGTCCGACGAACTGCTGCGCGAGCTTTCCGATCGGAGACCCGTGCGCTTCCATGCCGACAGCGTCGATCACCGAATCGGTTCCGCGTCCGTTTGTCGCGTCTCTGACAGCATCGCCGATCTTGCTGCCGTAGTCGTCCAGGTTGAGGGTCTCGATACCGCGTTCGGCAACGCGCGCAAGGCGTTCGGGTACACGGTCCACGCCGATCACCCGAAATCCCTTGTGATGTGCGATGCGAGCAGCCATGTCGCCGATCGGTCCGAGGCCGAGGATTGTCACGGATCCACCCGGCGGGATGTCGGCGTATTCGACCGACTGCCAGGCAGTGGGAAGCACGTCGGAGAGATAGACGAATCGTGAATCCGCCGGACCTTCGGGAACTTTGATGTGTGTGAAGTGTGCCTGCGGGACTCGTAGGTATTCAGCCTGACCACCTGGCACCGATCCGTACAGCTCGGAGAAGCCGAACAACGCGGCGCCCGTTCCCTGATCGCGGACCTGAGTCGTCTCACACTGGGTATAGAGACTCGAATCGCACAGGAAGCAATTGCCGCACGAGATCTGGAACGGGATCACGACGCGATCGCCTATCTCGAGATTCGTGACATCCGACCCGACTTCTTCGACGATGCCCATCGGTTCGTGACCGAGAATGTCGCCTGCATTCATGAACGCACCCAAAGTCTCGTACAGATGCAGATCCGATCCGCAGATGTTCGTCGTGGTGACCTTGATGATCGCGTCGGTGGGCTCGATGATCGTGGGGTCAGGAACCGTATCGACGCTTACTTTCCGTTTGCCTTGCCAAGTCACTGCACGCACTGGGATCGACCTCTCATCGTGGAAATGCTGTTCTCAGTCACCTGCCCGAAAGTGCTGAAATGCAAACAAAATCGGTGAGGGTTGCGGGAAGTCCTGAGAGCGTTAGATTGAGGGGGAGGTGGGCCGAGGCTCCGGTAAGGCCGTACGCCGTATGACTGACACGACCAGATGACTGACACGACCAGATGACTGACACGACCAGATGACGAGGATGACCGCATGACCGAGAAAGACAACAACGACCAGTCACCCAAGGGTGGGCACCCAGGGCCCGTGGACAAGGGCGGCGACGGCGGAATGGCAACTCGCGAACAGGCACCTGAACTGGTCGAGGAGACCTCCGACAAGAAGTCTGGCGACGAGTAGTTTCTTTTTACTCCGTGTTGGGTAACAACGGGGATAGGCCGCATCGGACCGTCCCGGAATCAATGCGGGCGAGGTTCCTCGAGGTTGAGCAGCCAGCCACGGGAACCGCCTTAAGCAGATCCCTCAACCCAGTCGTCATTCAACCCTGTTGTCATTCAACCCTGCAACAGCAAGTGATCGAATCGGGTCCGCAGTGGTGTCGGAACCTGGAAGTCGTCCAGCGTCCGAACTATCAACTGCTCCGCAACATCCCTGAGTTTCACGTTGGTCTCTTGAGAACGCCACACGAGGATGTCGAAGGCGCGATCGGCCGAAATGCCGTAGATCACCATGAGCATGCCTTTGGCTTGCTCGATCACTGCGCGAGAAGCGGTGATTTCGTTGACCAGTTCGTCGACCGATGCCTTTACGGTGCTGTCCAGGGTTTCGGTGACGTCGATGTAGAAGCCGGAGCTCCCCACCACTTCACCTGACTCGGCCACGACGCTGTCTCCGACGACGATTACCGAGTGCGTGTCCCCGGCAGTGTCGATGATGCGGTGCCGGCTACTGAACGGGCCGCCTGAAGTGCGGATGGCGAGCAGTGTCTGTGCAACGTGTCTTCGGTCGTCAGGATGCTTGTGCGAGAGCATCAATTCAGTCGTGGGGTCTACTTGTCCGGGTTCGTAGCCGTGAATCCGTGCAACTTCGTCCGACCACTCCCATCGGTCGCCGCTGCGGTGATAGAGAAACCCGCCCACTCTGTGTGGAGCCCCCGATTCCGAGGTCTGTCCCAGCCCGTCCTCACTTACCACCCACGCCCCCTCGTTCTCGACCTCGTCCCAACCGGCGTACTCGCCCGTTAGTTATATCGGACAAATCCGGCGGAGGTGGTGTCGGTCCCATATTTCGGAGCAGGGGTCTGGGTCGCTACCGCACGCGTTGGCGAAACGGCGCTCGGAGCGCTTGGCGACGGAGTCGAGTCACTCGCGGGTGAAACGGTGTTGCCGCTGTGTCCATTCGGTGATTGCCGCGGCGATTGCGGAAGGCTGATCCTCGGGGGCGAGATGCCCTGCGGGACCGCACTCGGTCACCTCGAGGTTCGCGATGTTCGATCGGCTCCACGCGACTTCGTCGGGTCCGATCATGAGAAGGTCGGCGGGGCCGCTGAAGGTGAGAAGGAGTTTGGGTACCTCGGTGCTTTCCGCGAGCCATTCGCTGTACGCCGATACACGTGCATTCACTTCAGCAGGACTTCCATCGATGGGGAAGGATCGTGGCCACGCGAGAAGGGGTCGGCGACTCTCACGCGAGGGGTAAGGAGCACGATAGGCGTCGACATCTGTTTTGGACAGACCGCCGAGAACTGTTCTGTGAAGCGCGATTTCGAGGAAGAAGTTCTCGTCGAGTACCTTCGTCTCGCCTGTCCCAGGGGCCCTCAGGGCCTCGACTCGTGCTCGTGCGTCTCGCGGGAAGTGCTCATCCCAGGTCATCGGACGGAGGATCGTTTCGAACAGTGCAACACCTCGGACGCGATCGGGGTGGCGGGTAGCCCAGTCGAGGGCGAGGGCTCCTCCCCAGTCGTGCCCGACGAGTACGACGTCGTCGAGCTTCATCTCGTCGAACCAGGCATCGAGGTAGCGGGCGGTATCGAGGAAACCGTAGTCGATTGCGGGCTTGCCGGACGCGCCCATTCCGATGAGGTCGGGAGCAAGTGCGCGGCCGATATTTCCTATGTGTGGCAGTATGTTTCGCCACATATACGAGGATGTGGGATTTCCGTGGATCAGCACGAAGGGTGTGCCTTCGCCGCACGAGCTGTAAGCCATGGTCGAGTCGAGCACGGAAATTGTGGGCATTGCGACTCCTCAAATAGTTTCCATATACTCTAATTGAGATAGTAGCCATGTACTCTATATGTATGCAAGATCGAGAAACATGGACTACAGGGTCGCTGGTGTGGCATCTTGCCCTGCGCTGGCGGGCGGGAGTGGACAGAGCGATCGCGCATCTCGGGTTGACTCACGCCCAGTATTCGGTGCTTGCGTCACTCCACGGACTCGTGAGTGAGGGGGAGAGGCCAAGTCAGCGAGAACTTGCCGCACAGACAGGGTTGCAGCGAATCTACATATCCAAGCTCGTGCGAGCTTTGGAGAAGGGCGGATTTGTCGTCAGCGAACGTGACAGTCGTGATGCTCGCGCCGTTCGCCTCGATCTCAGCGACGAGGGAAAACGGGTTATCGTGTTCGCCAAAGACATTGTCCGCGAATTGGACGCGGAAAATACTCGCGTACTGACAAAAGCCGGCGGACGTGAGCTTGCCGAACTCCACCGCGCCCTCGGTGCGTTGCTCGACGCCACCGAAGTAGAAGATGAATGAAGCCCTGGTCCACTTTGTGCCGCAACCGATGTGGTCGTGTGTGGTCCGGGCCGTCGGAGTTCGTTGGGGGACCGACGGAAGCGTCGATCCCCCAACGAGATTTGCTGTCTACCGGTCGATCGTCACGGCGTCACGTTGATCGGCGAGGCTGACGCGAACTGAAGTGTGCCCGACATCGTTGCCGTGCCAGTGGCCGCGGCGGGGCAGACGGGCCCGGTGCCGGTACGCGTGTAGTTCACTGTGCCGGTGTTGCTTGCCACGACGCGCTGGTTGGGAACATCGAACGGCAGCGGTCCGATGGTGCTGGCCCCGACAGTGACTGTGCACGTGGATCCGGGCATCGTGACGATTGCGCCTCCTGCAGGAATGACGAGGGATCCCTGAGCCGATCCGGTGTCTGCCGAGACGTTCAACAGCCACGAGCCGGAGGTCGTGACCACAGCGGGTAGACCGTTGGCTTTGCATCCGGTCAGGCTGGGGGTGCCGATGCTGACGTTGACCCCGCCGATGCCGGTGTTGGAGTTACCCGGCGCGGCTGGGATGGTTCCGGAGCCCGTCGTACTGGTGCAGGTAAGGGTGATCGTTCCTGTCTTGATGCTGAGATTGCTACTCGAAGCAGTCACGGCTTGACCCGCTGGAGTGACGACGGTCGAAGCCAAGGCGGTGCCGGCTGCGACTGCAATCGCGGCTGCGGCGGCAGCCGTGACGATGGTGGTGCGGCGAACTGCATGGGACATCGATATCTCCTTGTTGTCGGTGATACTTCGTGAGTCGCCGGTGCTTGCTCTATTGCGTCCGCAGGCTGTCGGCGCCGATGTTGAACACATCGCTTGTGGTGGTCAAAGAGTTGTGACCACTTGAAGACGGAACGTTGGCGCGAAGATTGACGGCCCAATTCAATGCGCCGAACAGTCCGCATCCAGATGCGCCTGGTACCGCGAACGTCTGGTCGGCGTGCGTCACGTTTCTGACGGCGGCGGTATCCGGAAATCCTGGGACTTCCTCGAGGACACCATTTTCGGACACTCCGAGTTTGAACATGATCGGGTTACTCGCAGAACCTAGATAGCAGTTTCCGCCGAGCAAAGGGTTGGAAATCTTCAATCTGGCTGGAAGTGTGACGCCGAGTTGGAATGCGTCGACTGTCGGCAAGGCGACCGGCTCGACAGTCGCCTTGATCGTGGTCAGGCCGCCGGGAAACGGTATACCGAGTCCGAAGATTCCGCCCGGCACTTCGATGGGGGTCGAGTAGACGCCTTTGGTGCCGTCATTAGGAGGAATGAAGATCTGGTCGAACCCGAATTCTGCGTCGGGGTTCTCGCGATAGGCGACACCGCCGGCGATATTCAACGAGCCGGAAGGAATCGGTACCTTGAGGCCGTTGATGTTCATTTCGCCGCCTTTGACTACGACGTCGACGCAGGTGCTTGTCTCCGGATTAGCTATCGGGCACTTTCCCCAACCTCCGAACGGTGCGTTGGGCAGCGGGGCCGCCGTCGCGGTTGACACCGCCCCGAGAGTGAGGACTCCTGCTGCGACGACAGCGAGCAAGGTCCTGAATCGTATTGTGCGCATGGACAAGTGATCTCCGTTCGAGGTGAGAAGTTTTTCGGCGTTGACGGTTCCGGCTGGACGTGAGTTGGATTGCTAGTTGGCACTACGTTCGGCGATGACGGCGGCGGGTTCGGGCGAGCCTGCCGGCTGGGGCCTGAGGCTGTCGGCACCGATGTTGTAGACGTCACTCGTTGTGGTCAGGGAGTTGGACGTGGTGGACGAGGGAAGACCGGCGCGCCAGTTGACGATGGGATTCAGAACGCCGAACGGGCCACATCCCGAAGCGGTCGGGACCGCGAAGGGTTGGCCGGTGTGTCCGGTGTTTCGAACGACAGCGGTGTCCGGGAATCCTGGAACTTCCTCGAGGACACCGTATTCGGTCACATCCAAATTGAGCTGGACGGGGTTGCTGTCCGAGCCCAGGTAGCATTTGCCGCCGAGGAGAGGGTTCGCGATCTTCAGTTTGACGGGTAGCTTCACACCAAGCTGAAATGCGTCCACGGTGGGGAGTGCAGACGTCGACTCGACGGTGGCCGAGGCCTTGTTCAGCCCGAAGAGATTGTTGAACGGTAGGTCGATTCCGAGTGCGCCGCCGGGGATCTCGATGGGCATGGCGTAGATCCCCCGACTGTTGTCGTTCGGCGGGATGAATACTTGGTCGAATCCGAATTCAGCCTCCGGATTCTCCCGGTAGGCAACTCCGCCGGCGATGCGCATCGCCCCGGCAGGAATGCTGACGGAGAGCTTGCCGATCTTCATGTTTCCGCCGGTGACCGTGACGTCCATGCAGGTGCTGGTCTCGGGATTGTCGATCGGACATGAATCCCAACCGCCGAAGGGAATAGCCGCCACCGGGGCGGCTCCTGCAATACCTCCTGACAGGGTTCCCATCGCGGTGACGGTGGCGAGCACAGTTGCGGTGGTGAGCGCGCCGAAACGCCCACGCGACGTTGAACGTCGGGACATGAATTTCTCCTTTGGGGTGAAACCCGACACGGCGACGAAATAAAGGATACCAGTCGGATTGTAGTGATGAGTGATGGTAGTCACATGTGACTTGGATGTACAGACAATCTGCAACAATTCCGACAAAAGTAGTACTGCGTTCGGCTCCGTTACTACTCGTGGGCGTGAGCATTGAAATTCGTTGCAGTGCTCGGTGTCTCATCATTCACTCGCGAATCAGCGTGAAGCGCTTCGGCCGAAATAACATTCGTCGACGGAAACATCAGACTCTCGCCAGAATCGAGTAGTCAATGATTTGTCGGAGTCACCGATGTGGGGAGTCAGGGCGAGTAACTTGTCGAACAGCGGCTGACCGGTGCACCGGACGGCTGCCCGAGAGAACGGATCGCCATGACGCTGATGCTGCCGCTCGACTCGATGTTCCTGCTGATGGAGTCACGGGAGCACCCCATGCATGTCGGTGGCCTGTCACTGTTCGTTCCACCGGAAGGGGACGACGGCGAATTCGCCAGATCGCTTTACCGTTCGCTCACCGACGTCGAGTCGATCCGCCCCCTCTTTCGCCGCAAGCCGGTGCAGTTCCTGTCGAACTTCGCGCCGGTGCGTTGGACGGAGGACGAGGACGTCGATCTCGAGTATCACGTCCGGTTGCTTGCGCTGCCCAGGCCCGGTCGAGTTCGCGAGCTGCTGGAGCTGACCTCGATGCTGCACGGCACGCTGCTCGATCGGCATCGGCCGCTGTGGGAGGCGTATGTGATCGAAGGCCTCGCCGACGGCCGAGTCGCGGTGTACATGAAGACACACCATGCGCTCATGGATGGTGTGTCTGCTGTTCAGGCGTGGTATCGCAGCCTCTCGTCGGATCCGCTCGATCGGCATTCGATGCCGCCGTGGGCGCAGCGCCCGTCTTCCGGCCGGGTCCGAGCCAGTCGCGGGTTGGACCTGCAAAGGCGGGTGGGCTCCGTGATCGGCACCGTGCAAGATGTGGTCGGGGTGGGCCCTGCGATAGTGAACGCCGCTGCCTCGGCAGTGAAGGACCACGTCGCGCCGTTGCCGTTCGCTGCTCCGAAATCGATCTTCAACGTCCCGATCACCGGAGCGAGGCGAGTCGCCGCGCAGTCGTGGCCGATCGAGCGCCTGCGCAAGGTCAGCTGCGTTGCAGACGTGACGCTCAACGATGCGGTGTTGGCAATGTGCGCGGGCGCGCTGCGGCGATACCTGATCGAACTGGACGAGTTGCCGGACAAACCGTTGATCGCGATGGTGCCGGTCTCTCTTCGTAAAGGCGAAACAGGTGAGGCTTCCGGCAATGCCGTAGGCGCGGTGTTGTGCGATCTGGCAACCGAATTGGCGGATCCGGCGGCCCGACTTCAGAGAGTTCACGACTCGATGAGTAGCGCTAAGTCCTTGATGTCGGGCCTGACGCCTTTGCAAATCACGGCGCTCAGTGCATTGAACGTCGCGGGTCTCGGGTTGCCGCTGATCCCTGGTTCCTCGCGACTGATCACTGGTCGTCCGGTTTTCAATCTGGTGATTTCCAACGTCCCCGGCCCGACGACAACGCGATACTGGAACGGCGCGAAGCTCGAGAGCTGCTATCCGGCGTCGATTCCGTTGGACGGGCAGGCAATGAACATCACCGTCATCGGCTACGCGGACACCATGCAGTTCGGCCTCGTCGGCTGCCGCCGTAACGTCCCTCACCTGCAGCGGCTCCTTGGTCACCTCGAGGAATCCTTGAGTGAGCTCGAAGCCGCCGCAGGCTGATCAATTCGACTCGCGCCTTCAGACGTCACGTCCGTTCACGACCAACTGGTGGACGTCCAGCTCTTTGTCGTCGAGGCCGAAGCTGATGATGCGTTCGGGGTGGATACGGATGATCGCCGCGTCGAGACCATGCGCAGCAGCACCCGTAGCATCCAAAGCCTCTGCCCGTCCACGGATTTCGATGCACCTGACCCGCCATGGATCTACAGATGCGATGTCGTCCACGACGAACGCGACCCGCCCGTTCTCTGCGACATTGTGAAACTTACGGCTGCCCGTCATGTTGTAACCGCTGATGTCGATCGTGGCTGTACCCGGGTTGTAGTGGAACCCGACCGGACTGACTTGCAGCGTTCCATTCCGTTGAACCGTTGCGAGGCGACCGAGGGTCTGTGTGTCCAGGTAGTCGAGTTCGATTCGGGTGAATGTCATGAAAGCACGCTAGAACCTGAACTGCTGTAGAGGTCAAGATCTCCGAACGTACAACTCATTCCATCTCGTCGAGGGCCTCTTCTGCTTCGTCGACCCGCCACTCGGCCTCGCGAAGTTCCTCCTCGGACTCTCGAACCGCGACGCGGGCAGCCTTCTCGGCGTTCTTGGCGAACTGTCGTTCTTGTTCTGCGTGTTCGAGATCGGCGCGGAGTTCTTCGATGCGACGGTCGAGGTCGGACAGCTTTGACCTGGCATCCTCGAACTGGGCGGACTCGGCCTTGGCCCTTCGTCGGATCTTCTCGACGCCTGCCCTGGCTTCCTTCAATTCTGCTTTCGCCTTGGCTTGTTCGGCCTTGCGATCCGGAGTGGTGGACGTGGCCGGAGCGTGTTCTTCGGTGTGGATCGCAGGGGGGTCTTGTGCAGAATCCTCCGCCACGACAGCAAGGCCCGCCGGCCCGAAACCGCTGTAACTCGCAGCGGTCACGACCCGTCCGAGTCGAACCTGCGCGGCAGTCTCCTCGTCGGCCAGGGCGGCATTGAGGGTCTGCGCGACATCACGCAACAAATCCTCGCCGACGCTTTTTCCACGGGAAGCGGCAATCTCACCGGATTTGTGGGCGAGACTCCGCACCACTTGCTGCCTCTGTGTCGTCAGTCGGCGCAGGTCCGGGCCAGACAGATGGCGCTGGGCATCGCGTAGCGATTCGCCAAGCGCCAGAAGTGCATCCAGATCTTCCGGTAGATCGCGCGAAATGAGATTGACCAACCAGCCCACGGTGGTCGGCTTCCGAAGTTTTCCGATCTCCGCCGCCAATGTGCGGTCGTTGCCCTCGCGGGCAGCCTTCACATGATGTGTACGCGCCTCGACGAACTCGCCAGGGTCGAGGCCGTACAGCTCGTCGGCGACATCATCGAGGGTCACGTATCCATATTCGCACTCGGAACGGTTACATGTGGCAAGGCGGAAGGTATCGCACGGTGGGTACGCCTCCGGGACCATCCAGGCGCACTTCGGCGTCGACCTGATAGACCTCGGCGATCAGGTCGGCGGTGAGGACCTCGGTCGGGCTTCCGTGGGCAACGATGGATCCCCGGTTCAGCATCACGATCGAATCGCAGAACATGGCGGCCAGATTCAGATCGTGCAACGCCATGATCGTGGTGGTGGGCAGGCGTCGCACGAGCGCGAGCAATTCGAGTTGGTGGTTGATGTCCAGGTGATTGGTCGGTTCGTCGAGTAGCAACTCGTGCGGTTCCTGAGCGAGGGCGCGCGCGATCTGGACGCGCTGTCGCTCCCCTCCGGACAGGGTGTGCCACGACCGGTCCAGCATGCCGGCGAGGTCGGTGTGTTCGATCGCTGCGCGGACGGCGTCGCGATCGGAATCGGACTGCCCGCCCCACAGTCCGCGGTGCGGTGTGCGTCCGAGTTCGACGACCTCGGCAACAGTCAGATCGATCTCGGTGTTGCTGTGCTGGTCGACGGTGGCGATCCGGCGTGCGACGTCGCGCCGTTTCCAGTCGGACAACGGAGTTCGGTCCAGGGTCACTACTCCGGACGTCGGGCGATTCTGCCCGGCAAGAAGTTTCAGCAGCGTCGACTTTCCCGAGCCGTTTGGGCCGAGAAGCCCCACCGTACTACCGGTGGTGGGGGAGACATCGAGGTCATCGACGATGAGCGCCCCGCCGGCGCGCCAGCTGATACCGGTTGCTTCGAGTGTCAAGGCCTGGCCTTCCGTCTCCAGAGGATGACGGCAAACGCGGGCACACCGACCAGTGCGGTCACCACACCGGCCGGGAGTTCCTGCGGCGCAATGGCTGTGCGTGCCACGGCGTCGACCCAGACCAGGAAGATCGAGCCGATCAGTGCGGACGCGGGCAGCAGTCGCCGGTGGCTCGGACCGACGAGAGCGCGCGCCGCGTGCGGGAGGACGAGGCCAACAAAGCCGATGGCGCCTGCGACGCTCACGATCACTGCGGTCATCAAAGCTGTTGCCAGCAACAAGGTCAGCCGTACCCGCCACACATTCACTCCCAGCGACGACGCCGCGTCCTCACCGAAGGCAAACGCGTCGAGTGCACGGGAGTGAGTCAGACAGACCACGAGGCCGATTGCCACCACCGCTGCGCAGAGCACGACGTCGAGCCAATCGGCGCCGCCGAGCGAGCCCAGGAGCCAGAACATCACACCGCGGGTCTGCTCTGGATCGGCCGAGGTGATGACGATGAACGAGGTGAGCGCGGAGAACAGTTGGGTCGCGGCGACACCGGCCAGGATCACCCGATCCGGTGTGCCGCCGGCCGCATGGGCGAGCAGCAGCACCAGCGCGAAGGAGATCACCGCGCCGATGAAGGCGCCGCTCGACAATCCGACCACCCCTGACCCCACTCCGAGGATCACGATCAAAACGGCGCCGGTCGAGGCGCCGGACGAGATTCCGAGGACAAAGGGATCGGCCAGTGGATTGCGAAGCAGAGACTGCATGATCGCTCCGCACAACCCGAGGCCGGCACCGCAGAGCGCGGCGAGCAGAGTACGCGGCAGACGGAGATCCCACACGATTCCGTCGCGGATAGGGGTGACGTCCGCCGCGGTACCGCCGAGATGGCCGACGACGATCGAGGCCACCTCGCCGACCGACAGACCGGCCGGCCCCAACGTGATCGCCACGGCGGCCGACCCGGCCAGCGCGACAACACCGATCACCCACAACAGGGTGACGGATTTCGGGTTGTCACGCAGCCGAACTCTTGTCGTCATCTCACGCCGTAGACCACGTAGTCGTCGAACAGTTGCCAGACCGTTCCCGACTCCCGAAAACCCGCCTGCGCGAGCGCCGCCAACTGGAAGTCGACGGCAGTGGGCGCGGTGGCGTCGCGTCCGGCGAATCTGCGCTCACGCTCGTCGGTCAGTGCCCCGATGCCGGGAGTGGCCCGCAACCCGTCCCACCAGCTGTCCCACTCGGGAGCACCGGCCGCAAAAGCGGAGCGTTGCGTCTGCTCGTCGTGAGCTTTCGCCCATCGCCCTATGGCGGGGGAGCGGCCGTCGAAGCGAAAGTGATCACCGTTGAGCAGGACACCGTCAGGGCTCAGCAGTTCGCGGCACTGCCGGTACACCTCGACGAGCTGCTGCGGTTGCAACCAGTGCAGCGCGGTCGTCGACACGATCGCCTGAACCGGCGCAGTGACCGCAGTCGGCCAATCGGCGCCCGCGAGGTCTGCGTCGATCAGCTGCAGTCGGTCACCGAAACGAGTCGACGACTGACGGGCGACTTCCAGCAGCATCGGGTCGTAATCGATTCCCACAACGCCGGCGTGCTCGAACTTCTCGAGGACCCGGGCGCTCAGTGAACCCGGCCCGCAGGCGAGGTCGACGACCGTGAACGGGGTGTGCGCGTACTGCAATTCGAGAACGTCGAGAATCACGTCGAAGCGCTTCTCGCGATCCGCGATGTATGCCGCTTGCTGATCGTCCCACTGACACACCAGTTCTCTGATCTCCGCGGACATCTAGACCACACCCAACTGGCGCAGCCCGTCGGAGAGCTGTTCGATGCCACCGACATTGCGGATCGAGGGATCCATCGTCGTGCCTTCGAGGATGATGTAACGCTTGTTCTTCACGGCGGTGAGCTTGCTGGCGACCGGGTCCGATTCGAGGAACGCGATCTTGTCTGCGGCACTGTCACCGTCTCCGCCGCGGTCGAGATCAGCGAGCACCAGCACGGTGGGGTCTCGATCGAGCACACTCTCCCAACCGATTTCGGGCCAGTACTGTTTGTTGTCGTCGAAGGCGTTTTTCGCACCCACCGCGTCGGTCATGATTCCCGGTGCGCCGCAACATCCGGCGAAGTACGGAGTCTTCGTGGCGGCGTACCACCACGCCAGCGTCACCTTTTCGGCTCCCAGTGACGCCGTGGCGGTGGCCGCGCGATCCTTCAGGCTCGCGGTCAGTTCGGAACCTTTGTCTTTGACGTCGAACAGTGTTGCCACGTCGCCGATTTCGGCGTAGAGGTCGTCGAGCGTGAGGGCCTTGCTCTGCTCGGCATCTTGACCGGTGCACTCGCTGGGCGACTGATACGTCGCGACCCCGAGGTCGGTGAATTTGGTTCGGTCGGCGATGCCTTCCGAGGTGAACGTGTAGTTGAAGGTCGTGTAGACCATGTCGGGTTCGCGTTCGAGGACACTCTCGAATGACGGGAACTCGGTGTCGAAGGCCTTCACCTGACCACGCGCCTCGCGCAGCTCGGGGAGGACGTCGTCATCGCTCATGGCGTAGCCGGCCATCCGGTCCTGCACTCCCAGCGCGAACAGCATTTCGGCAGCAGGCTGATTTACCGCGATCGCCCGTTCGATCGGTCGCTCCACCGTGACGTCTCGGCCACAGTTCTGGACTGAGGCGCTGGATTGTTCGGCAGAACTGCCGTCGGAGGAACAGGCAACCAACGATGCGCCCAACAGGGCTGCAACGGCAGCGGCGGGTAGGCGAAGTCTGGACAGACGCATGGAATCTCGTTCTCGCAGGGGCTCGTACGCGGAGCCCGTTACCGTGTGAACAGGCGCCTGTTGACCCCTGCTGCCAGCCGGTATTCGGACTCGAGATCGCCCCACCCGAGCGCCTTCCCAGATTCTCATCCAGTGGCGTAAGCCCGGGCGGTCACCCTCACCGCTGCGCGTCAGTTCCGGATTCACACCGGATTCCCTGACCCCCTGTGTGGAGGTCTGCTGGCACAGAGGAACTTATCACCGCAGTGCACTGCCGGTCAGGTCGGCCGGTGTAGGCGATCAGATCTCAATGGCCAGGTCGTCGATGTCGGTCAGGGTTCCACCGTCGGCGAGGATGCGCTCGTAGTTCTCGCGTCGACGGAGGTCGATCTCGGTGTTGCTGATGCCCTGCTTCCAGTACCCGAATATCGCAACCTCGTCCTTGTCGAGTCCGACGGCCGAGCGAAAGTGCTTCCGGATTGCGCGCATCTCACTGCGTTCACCGGCGCCCCACACGACGTAGCTCTCGGGATCGGTGAGCTCGCGCGCCCGCGTCGTCAGTGGGCCGTCGGGCTCGGCGAGATCGACGCTGACGCGGTGAAGTTCCAGGCAGGGGAGGGTAGGTAGTTCAGCGAAGGCGACCTCGTCATCTGTTGTGACCCAGCCGATTCCGGGGACGTCGGTAGGCAACTGCTCGATGATCGAGTGCAACGCAGGTATTGCGGTGCCGTCCAGAAAGAGTGCGATACGTCGACCGGGAACATCAGGGATCAAGAAGTGTGGCCGCGGACCGGTGAGGCCGAAGGTGTCGCCGACGGTCAACGCCGCCGCCCATCTCATCATCGGACTGGTCTGTCCGTGCAGGACCACGTCGATGACGATCGATCCGCTCGCTGAATCGTAGGAACGCACCGTGTACACGCGCGAAGCGTCGTCGAAGGCCGGCCCGAGATTCATGCGTACGGTCACATTCGGGCGTGACCAGGTCGGATCGTCGGTCGACTCGCTCAAGCGAGCAGTGATCCGCAGCAGATGGTCGCTCGGTCGCTCCATTGCCTCGACGATCGCGAGAACGTCGTTGAGTCCGCGATTGTGGTCGGCGGTGCGTAGGACGGTCGTCGGGGAAGTTGTTGTACTCGTGGCGTCTGCATGTGTCATCGGTTGCGCTCCTGGATCGGATTGTCGAGGTGCCATCAGGTTAGTGCTGCCTAAGTAATTGGAGTTGTCCGGAAGCGACATCTGCTTACCTCAAAGGACACGCTCCGCGAACAACCCGTTTGAGCGACCTGTGCTCGCGCTGCTACCGTGCTTGTGATGTCCATACGCCGCTCTTCTCTCGCTTCCGGCCGTGCACTGCGCACGGCCCGATTCGGCGTAGCGACATTCCGACGGGGGCGTAAGGCGATCGACCGCCGCCCCTCTGGTCTCGTCTGGATCGAAAGAGCCTTGGCCGCACCGGCCGGATCCGTCTGACATTCGCCACTTCGGCGGGCATTGCCTCGCTGAGAATTTGCAGTGCCACACCTGTTGCAGTGCTGCGCATTTCCCGTACCTGAAGTCTCTCGCGGGTGAGTTGTGAGTGTCGGCGCCACCGAGCCTGGATTACCAGCCAACTCGTTTTCGTGAAAGGTACACAGCAATGAATCGTTTCGAAGGTCGTCGTATTCTCGTCACCGGCGCAGGATCTGGAATCGGGCAGGCCACCGCGCTGCGGTTGCTCGCCGAAGGTGGCCGAGTGGTCGCTGCCGACATCTCCGAGCAGGGTTTGGCGAACACCCGGAAATCGGCAGAACATGCTTCGACGGAGGATCGCCTCGACACCCTCGTCGTCGATATCGGTGACGAGAGTTCCGTCATCGAGGTTGTGGGTCAGGCGATTTCGACTCTCGGGGGATTGGACGTACTGGTCAACGCCGCCGGGATACTGCGTGGTGGGCACACCCACGAGACCTCGCTGGACCTGTGGAATCAGGTGCTCTCCGTGAACTTGACGGGCACTTTCCTCGTCACTCGTCAGGCACTGCCGGCTCTCCTTGCCACCGGCAACGCAGTCGTGGTGAATTTCAGTTCCACCTCCGCGGCCTTCGCGCACCCGTACATGGCCGCGTATGCCGCAAGTAAGGGAGGAATCCAGTCCTTCACTCACGCACTGGCTCTCGAATACGGCAAGCAGGGTCTGCGTGCCGTCGCGGTGGCTCCAGGCAGTGTGAAGAGCGGGATCACCGACACCACGGCGTCGTACTTGCCGGAAGACACCGACTGGTCGCTCTTCGGCAAGTTGTCACCGATTCTGAGCACTGATCTGGAGTCCGGTGGTGCCCCCATGGCGGGGCCGGAAAGTGTTGCGGGAGTTATCGCGATGCTGGCATCCGACGATGGTGCCTTCATCACGGGCACGGAGATCCGTGTCGACGGCGGCACACACGCCTGATTCTGAGTCCGTCTGACGGCCTACCCCCAGGCAGGCCGTCAGACGCGAGCCGTCATTCTCGCGAGCGAGTGATGGCGGGGACGACGTAGGACTGATCGAGCACGGCGGGCGACGGTTCGTACATTCTCAGTACCGGTCGGAAATCCCCGCGCGGGGCCGGCAGCCAGTTCGCCTTCGCCGTGGGATCTTTCGGCTCCTCGTGGCTGATCGTGATCGTCAACGCACCGTCGGCGTCGTGGACGATTCCTGGAGTGCGGTCGCCGATCGAGTATCGGTCTACGGGGTTCGCCACGAGGAAGAAGTCCGGCACCGAGTACATCGTCAGCGACCAGAAGGCGCCCACCGGCGGAGTGGGGTCGAGTTTGATTGTGTAGGTACGCGTTCCGTTCAACTGCTCGCCCTGATCGTCGATGTAGGTCATGATGTACGCCGCTTCGTAAGGGTGGTTGCCCCACAGCCCGCCCTTGGCCGCCGCGGCGCGTTCGACGATGCGCAACCTGGGATCGGCGATCTTGAATTGTGGATCGTCGATTGTGCCGACCTCGAAGTAGTCGAGGTTGTAGTCGAAGGCGTGGAATGTGAGCTTCCATCCGTTGACTTCGGGGCTGGAGCCTTTCGTGAGGGCCTCGAGCAGGTTCTTCTCGCCGATCGTCAATCCGTCAGCCAACGCGGCCGCCTCGTCGGCAGAGAGCGAGCCGGCAGAGTGTGAGGTATAGGGAGAAGCACCGGGCTCGTTGATGCCGATCGGCGAGAACGATTCCTGGAGTTCTCGATCGCGCGGGGCCGGCGGAAAGGCCTGTGACCAGATGCGGAGTTTCTCGAGGAACAGGAGGTCCTGGCTTACCCCGGCGTCGGGGACTGGGAGACCGGCCGGGGTCCCGGTGGAGTCGACGACGGTCAGGGTGGTGGCGTCCTGCAAGGCGTGCACCGCGGGGAGGTCGTCGTCGCCACCGCATGCCCACCGGCCCACGATGGACGCAACGTTCGTGGGAAATCTGATCACCGTGGTCTGGGCCGCCGGGGTTCCCGTCCAGGTGGGTGGGACGAGAAGGAAGTCTCCGCTCTTCGTACCGGTGGCACGGTGCCCGACGTAGGCGAAATTGTTTGTCCAGGCATCGACGAACTGGAGGACGTAGTAACGGCCATCGGTATCGGGGACGTGCATAGCAACGGGGCCGACTGAGAGATCGATCTGCGCCATGGAATACACGGTGTCGTTGTTGATCGTGACAAAAGTGTCTGCCGGGCCGGCGAGTGTGCGGGCGTGGCTGAAGGTGTTGAAAGGTGCGGTGGGGTTCGCTCCGACACCGTCGTGAACGTACCGATGGACCTGGTCGAGATTGAAAACGAGGGGAAATCCGTAGATATACGCCTGAGCTGCAAGCTCGGTGCGGCTGGTGTCGGTCATCTCTGCCCTCTCGTCGTTCACGTCGGTTCGAAGTCCACCTTGCGGGAACCCTGTCGTCGGGGCATCACCCGCCAGGGGTGACGCCCCGACGACAGGGAGAAGACATGTCGGATCAGGAGATTGCGGCGTTGATCGCTGTCGCAGACGAGTGGAATGTCGCGATGTGCTCGAACGACGCCGAACGGATCGGCGACTTCATGGCGGACGACTGGGTAATCGTCTCGGAATCCGGGGTGTCGACCAAAGCGGAGTTTCTGGGCTTCGTGGCCTCGGGTGACCTGACGCATTCGGCGATGGACCGCGTCGGGAGCGCTCGCGTGCGTTTCTTCGGTGACGTTGCACTGTTCACCACGCGGATCACCAATACTGCGCACTACGACGGCAGGCAGTACGACGCCGACGAGTGGACCACCGACGTGTTCGCGCGACGAGACGGTCGTTGGCGCTGCGTATTGAGCCACATCACGCCGGCGGTCGAGGCGAAGACAGAGGATGTGGAACCGTGACGGAGAAGTAAAAGAAAGGCTGATGTTTTAACAGCGACACTATTGGGTAGTAATACGAGTTTCGAATTTTTGAATGTATTTATCGGATTTATCGATTGCGAAGTTTCTGTAGTAGCGTCAGTTGAGTAGATCATTTTTATACGCATACCGGATGAGGTTCTCACATGATTGTTCTCGGCATTATTCTGGCGTTGATCGGCTTTTTCACGGGGTTGAGCATTCTGACCACTGTCGGCATCATCTTGGTCGTCGTAGGTGCAGTTCTGTCTATCCTCGGTGCTACGGGGCGTGCAGTGGGCGGACGAAAAGTCTGGTATTGATCGATACTGCGCGAGTAGCTGAGAAAGCGGTACCCGATCTCTTCGGAGATCGAGTACCGCTTTTTTCGTTCTCGATTTACGTGTCGGTGCATCCACCCCGAAACCTGACTCTGAATGGCGTCGGGTAAACATGAAGGATGCTTTCTCGAGATCAGGACGAAGAGAAATCTGCAGAGAGATTCAGATTCCCTCGCAGATGGAATCAAATTGACGAATCGCGCCGCGGTTTGGTGCTGGCGTGGGTGGCCTTCACGCTGACGTTCGGCGGAGCACGTCTGGTGACCTGGTTGATCCAGATCGATACCAGAGATGTCGGCGACATCAGCGCCGGTGGCACTCATCTGCATCACTACCTGTGGGGAATTCTCCTGTTGGCGGGAGTAGCGATCTTCGGACTCGTCGACCGAAGTCCTCGCGCAAGAACCTGGATGGGCATCGCGCTGGGCATTGCGCTCGGACTCATCGTCGACGAAGCCGCACTACTGATCACTCTCGACGACGTCTACTGGCAGAGCGACGGTTGGCCGAGCATCGCCATCGCCGTGTCGATCATCGGTGTTGTGGGAACCGGGCTCGCGCTGACACGAAGCGGAGCGGAGAAGCCTCGAGGTTGATCCGACTGCGGCACGGGTACTCACCCTCGAGCCGGGAAGTCGCGCGGATCGTGAGGTGGCTTGGATGGATCCCAGTTCCGCGGACACATCACCGGATTCCGAAAGCGAAGTTCAACCGATAGATCCGATGGCGGAAGCCGAACGTGAAGCCGCAGCGTTGGCGACGCCCGTCCGGCCGCTGGGCGAACCCGGACCGAGATTCGATCGTCGTTCACCGTTCTTCATCGGACTGAGCGCCGCGGCCGGAGTTGCCGTGACGTACGCGGTGATCGAGGTGCTGCTTGCGGCGCGGGGCATGTTGATCCTGATCGTGGTCGCACTGTTTCTCGCGGTGGGCATCGAACCGGTGATCGTCTGGCTGGAGCGGAGAAATTTCCGACGCTGGATCGCGGTCACCGTGGTGCTCCTCGGAATTGCCGTGATGTTGGCTCTGTTCCTCGTTGCTGCGATCACTCCGCTGGTCGAGCAGGGACGCCAGTTCGCATCGCACGCTCCCGAACTCCTGACACACATTCGTGACCGGTATCCGATCGTGAGCGACCTCGACGAGAAGTATCACCTCGAGCAGCACCTCACCACACAACTGGATGGTTCGGGTTCTGCACTCGCGACGGGTTTGCTCGGTGCGGGGCGGGCGGTGTTCAGCGCAGTCGCCGACGCCGGAATCGTTGCTGTACTGACGACGTACTTCTTGATCGACTATCCACGAATCCGCACGAATCTGTATCGGCTGGTGCCACATTCGCGCCGGCCGCGAGCAATCGCCATCGGTGACCAGATACTGGCAGGTGTGGGCGGGTATGTCCTCGGCAATGTTCTGATCTCTGTGATCACCGCAGGATGCACCTTCGCCTGGTTGGTGATCTTCGACGTGCCGTATCCGTTGATCTTGGCGCTGCTGGTCGCTCTGCTCGATTTGATCCCGATAGTCGGTTCCACGATCGCAGGGGTTATCGTCGCCCTGGTCTCCCTGACAGTCTCTGTCCCAACGGCATTGGCGACTGTTGCGTTCTTCGTCGCACTACGCCTGCTCGAGGACTACCTTCTCGTCCCGAAGATCATCGGGAAGACGGTGGCGGTCCCGGCACTGGTGACTGTCGTCGCGGTTCTGTTGGGCGGAGCGTTGCTCGGTATTGTCGGTGCGTTGCTGGCAATTCCGGTCGCTGCGGCCTTGCTGCTGCTCGCAAGGGAAACTCTCTTCCCTCGGCTCGACGCTTCTTGACTGGCTTCTATCGGACAGCTCGCGCGTGACGCCGCGAACCAGGATTCGGCTTGGGGCACATCCGAGTCGGGATCGTTTCCCCTTCGTCGGTGATACGGAATACCGACACTTTTTCGCTGCAACCGTGATTCAAATCGACCGCGTATGCGATCGCGGCGCGATCCGAGACGAAATCTTCCATCACCGTTGTACCGTCCGGTAGTTCGATTCTGTAGTTTTCCATGACTTACACAACCTTCTTTCGCTAAGACGATCTTACCCGGCTCGAGAAGTGGTACACCCGTGGAACATAACGTGCGACAGTCGACTTCGCGTCTCCCCGCTGCGATGTTTCGACAACTCGCCTGCGGGGTAGTGAGAGTCGGTCAGCCGCTCAGGCGGTACGTGTCGAACGACGGAGGATCCGCGCAATGAGCGCAGTATCGAAAGCGATGTACAAGCCACTCTCGCTGGCCACGAGCGTCCTGGGCGGCATTTTGGCGGGTGCAGTTTTCCAACAGGTGTGGAAGCGCATCGGTGACGACAAGAATGCGCCCGAGCCCAAGGACTTGAGCAGGTCGAGTAGGGAAGTCCTGATCGCCGCTGCCCTGCAGGGCGCCATCTTCGCTGTTGTGCGAGCCGCCGTGGATCGTGCGGGAGCAAAGGGCTACCGGGCCCTGGCTCACGAAGATCCCCGGTAGGGAAGATCCTCGGTAGGAACGTCCAGCCAGGTTCGAGTTCAGTCGACGACGGCCGCGATTGCCTCGATCTCGACCAACTGATCGTCGTAACCGAGAACGGTCACACCCATCAGAGTGCTCGGGGCGTCGTGATCACCGAACGCGTCGCGGACTACCTCCCACGCCGCAACGAGATCGGCTTGACTGCTCGACGCCACCAGGACGCGGGTGTTGATCACATCGGTGATGGACGCGCCGGCGTCCGAGAGGGCGGTTCTGAGGTTGTCGACGGCCTTGGCTGCCTGTCCCGCGTAGTCGCCGACGGCGGCGGTGGAGCCGTCCTCGTTCAACGGGCAGGATCCTGCGAGAAAGATCAGTCGGGCCTCGGCGGGAGCCGTTGCAGCATAGGCATATTCAGCGACTGAAGAGAGTGATGTGGAACGGATCAGAGTTACCGACTTCGGCATAGTTTCCCCAAGGAATAGTAAAGGTTTGCAGCGAGTCTTTCACAGCGCACCTGGGGTAGCCAATTCGTCATCGGACCCGTCCATTCGGACTGCGGCTACGAATGTCTGTCAATGAGCCGAGAAGAAGAACACACAGCACCGGTCGATGAGTGGCTGACGACCAAACAGGTTGCGGCACTGTTCCACGTCGACCGGACCACGGTATCCAGATGGGCGAGGGAGGGCAAAGTCGGAACTCTGAGAACGCTTGGCGGACATCGGAGATACCGACGGTCGGAGATCGAGAAGTTGTTGCGCAACCGCTTGACGACACTCGACCCGACGTAACCTCCGGCGTGAAGCAGACAGGTCGCCGAGCACGATGAGGGCTCGGCGACCTGTCTGGTCAGCAGAAACTGATTACACCTTGGGGACGCGGACGATGAGTGCGTCGCCTTGTCCGCCGCCGCCGCAGAGTGCGGCTGCGCCGATGCCGCCGCCGCGGCGTTGCAGTTCGAGG
>NZ_JBHUUU010000011.1:0-236236 GCF_042670865.1 Rhodococcus sp. NPDC057135 | reverse complement strand
CGGCGGCGACGGCGGCTTGGCGGGCGGGCATCTGGCCGGCGCCGGCGGTGAGGACCTGACCCATGATGACGTACTCGACCTGTTCGGGTGCGACTCCGGACTTGTCGAGGGCGCCCTTGATGGCGATGCCGCCGAGGTCGGACCCGGAGAGGTCTTTCAACGATCCGAGGAGTCGACCCATCGGGGTACGAGCTCCCGCAACGATCACAGTTGTCGTGTCGGTCATGCCAGTTCTACTTTCAGTTCGGTGCCGGTTGCGGCGACAACGTCTTCGACGCTGACATCGGGGGCGAGTTCACGCAGGACGAGTGGACCGTCTTCGCTCACGTCGATGACGGCGAGGTTGGTGATGATCCGATTCACCACTCCCTGGCCGGTGAGCGGCAGGGTGCAGGCGTCGACGATCTTGGGGTTGCCGTCGCGGTCGTTGTGCTCCATGACGACGATGACGCGTCGAGCGCCGTGGACCAGGTCCATTGCGCCGCCCATGCCCTTGACCATCTTGCCTGGCACCATCCAGTTGGCGAGGTCACCCGTCTTCGACACCTGCATACCGCCGAGGACTGCGGTGTCGATGTGGCCGCCGCGGATCATCCCGAACGAGAGGGCTGAATCAAAATATGCCGCACCGGGATTGACGGTGACCGTCTCCTTGCCGGCGTTGATGAGGTCAGGATCGACGTTGTCCTCGGTGGGATACGGTCCCGTGCCGAGAATTCCGTTCTCCGAGTGCAGGACCACACGAACGTCCGAGCCCAGGTATCCGGGAATCAGTGTGGGAAGACCGATTCCGAGGTTGACGTACTCGCCGTCGATCATCTCTGCGGCCGCCCGCGCTGCCATCTGCTGGCGCGTCCAACCCGTCACTGTCACTGGTGCGGTCATCGTGTGGTTCCTTCCGAGGCGCTGACGGTTCGCTTTTCGATTCGCTTGTTCTGAGGTCCGGTGTGGACAACGCGCTGGACGAACACCCCAGGCAGATGCACTGACGCCGGGTCGATTTCACCGGGTTCGACGAGGCGTTCCACCTGCGCGATCGTGATGCGACCGGCCATTGCGGCGAGGGGGTTGAAGTTCATCGCGGTCTTGTCGAACACGAGGTTTCCGTCGGTGTCTCCGAGAACGGCGTGCACGAGTGCGTAGTCGGCGTTGATCGCCTCTTCCATCACGTAACGCTTGGTGCCGAAGACGCGAGTCTCCTTCGGGGGAGAGGCGATTGCGATCGAGCCGTCGGCGTCGTAACGCCACGGCATTCCGCCGTCGGAGATGGGGCTACCCACTCCGGCCGGTGTGAAGAACGCCGGGATTCCGGTGCCGCCGGCGCGCAGACGCTCCGCGAGCGTGCCCTGCGGCGTCAGTTCCACTTCGAGTTCGCCGGCCAGGTACTGCCGAGCGAACTCCTTGTTTTCACCGACGTACGACGCGGTCACTCGTCGGATACGTCCCGCGCTCAGCAAGATTCCGAGGCCGTGATCGTCGACGCCGCAGTTGTTGGAGAACACCTCGAGGTCGGTTGCACTCGTAGCTGCGATCGCGTCGATCAACACGTCGGGGATGCCGCACAAACCGAATCCGCCGACTGCCAGCGTTGCGCCGTCGACGATGTCGGCGACCGCGTCTGCTGCGGACTCGTACACCTTTGCTGTCATGTTCTCTCCCTGCCAAGCGTTCATTGAGTAGACACTCACTCATTTCGGTATCCAGTGAACTATCTCCAGTTCACAGGTTCAAGCAATCTCGAACATCGACAGAGAACTGATCGACTACTGATCATCTGAAGAAATTTCGTTCACTGAATGGACGCTAGGATGAAGGCATGCCAACTCACGAGCAATCGCCGGCCATGGTCGCGCGGGTGGCGGCACTTCTGCGAGCCCTCGGCGCGGCCGAACCGACGGGCGCTTCCACCACGGAGTTGGGCAAGCTCACCGGCCTCGCTCGGCCCACCGCGCACCGACTGCTCACGTCCTTGGCTGCCGAAGGACTGGTCGACCGTGACGCACGAACCGGTCGGTGGTCGCTCGGTCCGGAGTTGTACCTCCTGGGGGCGGCGGCCGGAAATCGGTACGACATCACCGACCGCGCTCGCGACGTCGTCGACGAACTTGCCCGGGTCACGGGGGAGAGCGCATTCCTGTCGGCACGTCGAGGTGACGAGACTGTCTGCATCCTGAGCCAGGAAGGCAGTTTTCCGCTGCGATCTCACGTGCTGCACGAGGGGAAGCGTTTCCCGTTGGGAGTCGCGTCGGCCGGCCTTGCCATCTTGAGCCACCTACCGGCGCGGGACGTCGACGACTATTTCGCCCGGGTGAATCTGGATTCGGAATGGGGTGAGATCCACAGTGAGACATCGATTCGAGAGCGAATCGAGTCGACGCGGGTCACCGGCTACGCCGTCAATCCAGCCCTCATCGTCGAGGGAAGCTGGGGGATGGGTGCCGCGGTGTTCGACCGCAACGGTCGCCCGGCCTGGGCGTTGAGCCTGACCGGAGTGGAAACTCGCTTCCGGCCCGCGCGTCATGCCGAGTTGGGAACGCTGCTCCTCGAGCACGCTCACACACTGTCGAACCGATTGAAAACGCATGCAGTGAACTAACTTTCGGGAACCAGGTCTTGTGCAGTAGGAGTTTTTGCCTTCGTGCGCACATGTGCCTTCTCGCCTTGCGGGCCGAAAAGATGCAAGATTTCCACCACCTGTTCATCGGCAGGCCCGAACCAATGGGGCTCGGCAGTGTCGAACTCCGCGACTTCACCGGGGTGTAGGAGAACCTCGTTCGCCCCCAGGATGAGACGCAGATCCCCGGCGAGGACGTAGAGCCATTCGTAGCCGGCGTGGGTGACCAGCTTCGGTGGACGCGGACCGATCACCTGCTTGAAGACCTGCACGCGGCCGGGATAGCGCGTCAACGGAACGACGGCACTGCCGTTCTTGCGTCGGCTCGGGGTGAGGTGAACCCGGGGATCGCCCGTAGCGGGAGCGCCGACGAGTTGGTCCAGCGCGACCCGGTGCGCCCGGGCAAGCGGCAACAGCAGATCGAGGGTGGGACGACGCTTCCCCGATTCGAGGCGTGAGAGTGCGCTGACGGAGATGCCGGTGGCCTCGGACAGCGCCTCGAGAGTCAATCCGCGATCGCGTCGAAGCGTGCGCAGCCTCGGTCCGATATCGGTGATCAACTGCTCGAATTCAGCATCCATGCCGCCCATCTTTGCAGTTTCCGCAAAATTCTTACCGACTTCGGACGCTGGAGAGCAACGATCCTTTCGACAGTCGAGTACGGCAGAGCACTTCGAGAGATGGAGTCCGACCATGAAACCTTCGAGCGGGATCGAACCGCAAGTGATCGGACTTGATGCACGGCGGCGATGGGGCATCCTGGCGATCTGCTGCACGAGCCTGTTCGTCGTCGGGTTGGACACGACCATCGTCAACGTAGCCCTGCCGACGATCGGTGAGGGATTTCGCGTCGGAACCCGTGGTCTGGAATGGGTCGTCAACGCGTACACACTCGTCCTGGCCAGCTTGCTGATCTCGTCCGGAGCGGTGGCCGATCGTTTCGGCAGGAGACGAGTCTTTCAGATCGGGCTTGTCGTTTTCGGGGTGGCGTCGATTGCCTGCGCACTCGCTCCGTCCGTGGAGGTGCTGATCGCGGCGCGGATCGTCCAAGGCGTCGGTGGGTCGATGCTCAGTCCGGTTGCCTTGGCGATCGTGGTCAACGTGATGACCGACCCGAAGGAGCGGGCCAAGGCGATCGGGGTGTGGGCCGCGGTCTTCGGCCTGAGTATGGCGGCAGGGCCGATCGTCGGCGGCGTGCTCATCGAAAGTTTCGGCTGGCGATCGGTTTTCTGGATCAACGTGCCGGTGATCTTGGCCGTGCTCGTCTTGACTGCTGTGTTTGTTCCGGAGTCCCGAGCGCAGCAGTCGCGACGTCTCGACCTTCCCGGTCAGTTGCTACTGGTGATTCTTGTCGGCGGGGCGGTCGCCCTTCTGATCGAGGGTCCGCGAATCGGATGGTTCTCTGCCCCGGCGACGGCAGGGTATGTCCTTGTTGCTGCAGCGTTGGCCGCATTCATCCGCGTCGAATCACGCAAGCGCGAGCCACTGATGGATCTCGCACTCTTCCGCCGCAGACCGTTCTCGTCGGCTGTGGTCGGCGCTGTCGTGGTGTTCGTGGCGTTGAACGCGACGCTACTGCTCGGCACGTTCTACTTGCAGCACTCCCGCGGTATGAGTCCGGCCCTGGCCGGCGCGATCACCCTCCCGATGGCTGTTGCGGCAACGGTCTGCGCGCCGTTGTCCGGAATACTCGTCGGACGCTTCGGCCCGCGGCGGCCGCTGCTGATCGCCGGTAGTTTCACGACGCTCGGTGGACTGTGCCTGGTCTCGCTCGACAACAACACGGCGATTCCGATGCTGTTGGCCGCTTACCTGTTTCTCGGTATCGGATTCGGGTTCTCGAATGCCCCCATCACCAACACCGCCGTCAACGGGCTGCCGAGATCGCAGGCGGGGCTTGCCGGTGGAATAACTTCCAGTGCACGCCAATTCGGTGCCGCTCTCGGTGTGGCGCTGGCCGGTGGCATTATCGGCGGCAGTGCACCGGTAGACGTCGCGCAGGCATCGAGGCTGGGATGGATCCTGGTTGCCGGATGTGGGATCGCAGTCCTGTTAATTGCACTCGCATCTCGGAATTCCGAGGAACTGCCCGGTTGATCACCTGGCGTGTTCGTGCGAGCTTCACCCTGCGCGGGTGATTCCAAGCGCGTGCCCAACCGATACAGATGATGGGGTATCAGATCGTCGTATCCGAGCGGGGAGTGCCATGTGCCAGACACCTAAGGACGCAACACCGGCCACAGTCACGGCGAATCGCGAGGCAGTCGCGCGGTATGCCATGGATGACCGGCAGGATTTTGCCGACGCGGATCGAGGGTTGATCGCTCCGTTGCCGGGCAACGTTCTCGGCGACGACGGGCATGTGGTCTTCGACCCGGACGCTTTGGCGTACATCGGTGACGACGTTCCCGCACCCGACACCGTCAACCCCAGCCTGTGGCGCCAGAGTCAGGTCATACGCCGAGGTGGGCTTTACCAGGTGACGGATCGCCTCTACCAGGTGCGGAACAACGACATCGCGAACTTGACGGTCGTAGAAGGTGACGAGGGACTGATCGTCATCGACTGTATGGCCGGAGTCGAATCGGCACGGCAGGGAATGAAGATGATTCGTGAGCACGTCAGCGACAAGCCGGTTGCGGCGATCATCTACACGCACACCCATATCGACCACTACGGCGGAGTCAAAGGAATCGTCGACGTCGAGGACGTTGCGTCGGGAAAGGTGCCGATCATCGCGCCCGGCACGATCGCATCGTTCGACAAGTTCGCGATCGGTGAGAACGTTGTGGCCGGCAATGCCATGGCCCGGCGGTCTTTCTATGCCTTCGGTGGATTGCTCGACCTCGGCCCGAAAGGGGCAGTCTCTTGCGGAATCGGCGTGCTCAGCACCAAAGGCCCTCAGATCTCGTATATTTCCCCGACTGACAGCATCACGGAGACCGGAACGAAGCGTGAGATCGCCGGTCTGGAATTCGAGTTCCTGTATGCGCCGGATACCGAGGCTCCGGAGGAAATGCACATCTGGATCCCCGAACTCGCCGCGCTGACCTGTGCGGAGAACGCCAATCATTCGCTCCACAACATCCAGACCCTCAGAGGCGCGCGCACTCGCGACGCTCGGAACTTCGCTCGGTATCTGGACGAGACTCTCGAGCGATGGGGAGACGAAGCGGCTGTTCACTACGGACCGCACACGTGGCCGGTGTGGGGTAACGAGAACCTGGTGCCGTTCATCGAATCGCAAAGGGACACTTACAAGTACATTCACGACCAGGCGCTCCGTCTCGCGAACAAGGGGTACACACCGCTCGAAGCTGCCGAGGTGATCGAACTGCCGGACGAACTCGGGCGCAAGTGGTACAACCGCGGATATCACGGAACTCTGCACCACGACGTTCGCGCCGTGTACACCAAGGAACTGGGAATGTGGGACGGCGATCCGGTGTCGCTTCATCCACATCCGCCGGTCGAATCGGCGAAGAGGTTTGTCGATCTCCTTGGCGCGCAGAAGATCCTGGACGAGGGCAAGCGGGCATTCGACGCCGCGGACTACCGATGGGCGGCAGAGATCCTGCACAAGTTGGTGTTCGCGCAACCGGAGAACACCGAAGCGAGGAACCTGCAAGCCGACGTCTACGAGCAGATGGGCTATCAAGCCGAGGGGCCACAGTGGCGTGGGATCTATCTCTCGGCCGCCCTGGAGCTCCGTGAAGGCGCCCAGCCCGCCCCCTATGTCACCGCGAGCCAGGACAGTGTCCTCGCGATGCCCATCGACATCCTCTTCGACTTCGTCGCAATACATCTCATCGGCGACAAGGCCACCGACGCGGAACTGCGGATCGATTTCGTGTTCACCGATCGCGGCGACGAGGCATGGACTACGTGGGTCAAGCGCGGCGTCCTCAATGCACGTAAGGGCGCGTCACCGAACACACAACTGACGGTCTCGGGCCCGAAAGCGGCACTCGTGGGAGCGCTTCTGCAACCGGGCGCGGCCGCCGAACTGGCCAAGGCCGGGAAGATTTCGCTCGACGGAGACGAATCAGCGCTCGAGACGCTGGGAGGGTTGCTCGATACCTTCGATCCCAGTTTCAATATCGTCACGCCGTAACGAAGGGATAGTTTTCGATGTGTACACGCTTGGTCTACTTGGGGCCCAACGACACTGTGATCACTGCTCGATCGATGGATTGGAAGGTCGATCTCGGAACAAACCTCTGGGCTTTCCCGCGCGGCATGACCAGAGGGGGCTGCGCAGGTCCGAACTCGATACAGTGGACGTCGAAATACGGAAGCGTTGTCGCGACGGCCTACGACATGTGCACGACCGACGGGGTCAACGAGGCTGGGCTGTCTGCCAATCTCTTGTGGTTGGTCGAGTCCGAGTACCCGACCTATGACGGTTCGACCCCGGGATTGTCGATCGCAGCATGGGCGCAATACGTCCTGGATCGCTTTGCGACAGTTCAGGAAGCGGTCGAAGTGCTCGCGTCGGAACCGTTCACGGTAGTGACCGCTGCCGTTCCCGGCGAAGACCGCCTCGCAACGCTGCACATGTCGCTCTCGGACGCCGGGGGAGACAGCGCGATCATCGAGTACGTCGGTGGACGCCCGACGATTCATCACAGCCGTGAGTACCAGGTGATGACCAATTCGCCGATCTTCGATCAGCAACTCGCCGTCAACGAGTACTGGAAGCAGATCAACGGAACCGTCATGCTGCCCGGAACCAACCGTGCCGCTGACAGATTCGCGCGGGCATCGTTCTATGTGGATGCGATACCGCAGACGGACGATCCGCGGTCGGCATTGGCATCCACCTTCAGTGTTATTCGAAATGTATCGGTGCCCCTGGGTATTTCGACTCCCGACGAGCCCAACATCTCGTCGACCCGTTGGCGTACGGTCGTCGATCACAAACGCACGCTCTATTTCTTCGAGTCGGCGATGACACCGAATACTTTCTGGGTGGACGTGGCGTCGATGGATCTCGCGGAGGGGACGCCTGTCCGAAAGCTCGGGCTCGGCGCGAACGAGAGCACCGTCTATTCCGGTGATTCCACTGGCCAGTTCGAACAGGCGGAGGCATTCACGTTCGCGGGAGCATAAGGCTTCTGGGCGCGGCAAAAATCCAATCGTGAAACTTCTTGACATTTCTACTCCGTTCAGATGAAACTTTGTTGCATATTCGGGTTTCGTCAACGGAGGACGGCATGGGCATCACAGTGCAGACACGGAACGATGGTGCGCAGCTCAAACGGCGCAGGGCGCTCGTCGCCGGCTCCGTCGGAAATTTCATCGAGTGGTACGAGTTCGGCGTGTACGGGTTCTTCGCGACGATCATCGCGTCGAACTTCTTCAGCGCCGACGGTTCCGGCGACCTCGAAAGCCTGATCAAGACGTATGCGTCGTTTGCGTTGGCGTTCTTCTTCCGCCCCGTGGGTGCCGCGCTGTTCGGTCGACTCGGTGACCGCATCGGCCGACGTCCCACCCTGGTGATCGTTCTTCTGCTGATGTCGGCTGCGACGACCCTGATCGGTGTGCTCCCCACCTACGAGAGCGTCGGAATTCTGGCACCGCTGCTCTTGACGGTCCTTCGAATTCTGCAGGGATTGTCGGCCGGTGGTGAGTTCGGCGGTGCAGTGTCGGTGATGACCGAGTTCGCTCCGCCCGGACGACGTGGGCTGTACGGCTCGTGGCAGTCGTTCACCGTCGCACTCGGACTGCTCGCCGGTGCGGGTATCGCAGCACTCCTCGCCACTGTCCTCGACCCGTCACAGCTCAGTGACTGGGGCTGGCGCATCCCGTTCCTCCTTGCACTCCCGATGGGGCTGGTTGCCCTGTGGCTCAGGCTCCGGCTCGAAGAAACGCCGTCGTTCGAGCGTGCTCGATCAGTCCAGTCCGAACCGACAGCTGATGCGCCGGCGCCGGTAGTGCAGCCGACTGTCGGAGAGACGGCCAGGGCGATTCTGCTCGGAATCGGGCGGTTGATGGGTTGGTCTGCTGCCGGCTACACCTTCCTCGTCGTGATGCCGACTTATCTTCAGAGTTCGCTCAACGCGACTTTCCATCAGGCACTTGTTGCTTCTGTGCTCGCCAATGCGGGCTTCGCGGTGACCATTCCGATCGCGGGTGGACTCAGCGATCGCATCGGACGACGCGCGGTCATGCTCACCGGCACCGTGATAATTCTGGTCCTGGCTCTGCCGCTGCTCAACGTCCTGCAGAACGAGCAGACGTCTCTGACAGCCAAGGGATTTGCAGTGTTTGCCGCCGGCGCCGCAGTGGGACTTGTTGCCGGACCCGGACCCGCCATGCTCTCCGAGATGTTCCCCACCTCGGTTCGGTACACCGGATTGGGACTCGCATACTCCCTGTCCAACGCGGTCTTTTCGGGCTGCGCCGGTTTGATCATCACGTGGCTGATCAAGGAAACTTCCAATCTCGATATTCCGGCCTACTTCGTGATGGCAACGTGCGCCGTCAGTGCGATCGCCTTGAGTACCTTGCGAGGAAATGCCCACAAGCGGGCACTCGTCGACTGACCGCAGCTTTTCCGAATGCCGAAACGATCCGAGTAAGGGATATTTCATGAGAGTCATCGGCCTGATGTCCGGTACTTCGTACGACGCTATCGATGCTGCCGCAGCAGACATCCGGATCGACGGGGACACTCTTGTGCTCACCCCACTGGGCATGGTCAGCGAACCGTATTCCGGTGAGTTGCGGGCTGCGGTGGCGGCTGCGGTACCGCCGGCGTCCACCACTGTCGGTCAGATCTGCCAACTCGACACCGAGATCGGACAGGCATTTGCGGCCGTCGCTGCGCGGGCGAACGAGGAACTGTGCGGTGGCAGTGCGGAATTGATCTCCTCACATGGTCAGACGATGTTCCACTGGGTCGAAGGAGCGCAAGTAAAGGGCACTCTTCAGCTCGGGCAGCCGGCCTGGATAGCCGAGAAGACCGGATGCACGGTCGTGTCGGACCTGCGCTCTCGCGACGTGGCGACGGGTGGTCAGGGTGCACCACTGGTCAGTGCGTTCGACGTATTGTGGCTCAACGGAAGAACTTCGGGTTCCGTCGCGCTCAATCTCGGTGGCATCGCCAACGTCACAGCTCCGGGAGGCGCTCCGACATCGACGGCAGATGGTGCCGCAGTACCGATTGCCTTCGACACCGGCCCCGCAAATGCGTTGATCGACGCTGCGGTAAGCGAATTCACCGCGGGGGAGCAGTGGTTCGATCTCGGAGGTGCTCTGGGCGCAGCCGGCACACCGAACGTCGATCTGCTCGCACAACTACTGAGCGAACCGTATTACGCGCAGCCCGCTCCCAAGAGCACAGGCAAGGAATTGTTCCATCGGGACTACCTACTCGCCGCACTGCGGGGCTACGAATCCTTGTCTCTGGCCGACATCGTCGCGACACTGACTGCACTGACCGCCCGGACCGTCGCCGATTCCGTCAAAGCACTCGCGGCTACCGAAGTGGTGGTGTCAGGCGGTGGCACCAAGAACCCGACGTTGATGGCGATGCTCCGTGACGAACTGGGCGACATCGCGCTTGTCTCTTCGGACGAACTCGGCGTCACCTCCGACATCAAGGAAGCATTGGCTTTCGCGGTTCTCGGCTTTCTCACCGCACACGGATTGCCTGGAAGCATTGCTTCGTGCACCGGTGCACGTCACGCCAGTGTGCTCGGATCTCTGACGCCAGGAAGCCGTGGGCTGCCTAGAATCACATCGGTGCCGTCAGCTCCGAAAACGATGCGAATCGAGGCGTTATGACTTTGGACCGGAGTGCTCCGGCGTCCGTCGACCTGCTTGCTCGTATTCGCGCATCACTGAGCAGCCTCTCGCCTGCCGAGCTGCGGATCGCCGAAATCATCGAAGCCGAACCCAGTCTGGCCTCCACCCTGACGGTCAACGACCTCGCCGAGCGAGCGTCGACAAGCACGGCAACAGTGGTCCGCACAGCCAAAAGGCTCGGCTTCGAGGGCTATCCACAGCTTCGTCTCGCGCTGGCGGCCATCAGCGGGTCCGGCGCCGGGGACACGATCCCTCTCGGTGTGGACATCGTTGCTGCCGACTCGGCCGGCGAGGTGATGGCCAAGCTCGCCGAGTTCGAATCCGAACAGCTCAAGGGCACGGCGCAATTGACAGATCCTGCTGCGCTCGAAGAAGTTGTGTCCCGGATTCGATCCGCCCGCCGCGTCGAGGTGTACGGCATCGGCGCGTCAGGCATCGTCGCGCAAGACCTCACGTTGAAGCTCTCGCGTATCGACGTCAATTGCCGGGTTCATCTCGACCGCGACGCGGCGATGGTCAGTGCCAGCCTGCTGGGGCCGGACGACATCGCAGTGGGGATCTCACATTCGGGTGAGACTTCCGATGTCGTCGAGCCACTTGCCCTTGCCCGTCGTACCGGGGCGTCGACGGCTGCGATCACCGGTGGGGCGCGATCGACGCTCGCCGTGCAGTCACACCACGTTCTACTCACTGCCGGTAGAGAATTCGGTTTCCGGTCGGCTGCGATGGCAAGCCGCACCGGCCAACTGTTGGTAGTCGACACAATTTTTGCGATGGTGGCGCACTCGCTGCCCAGCGCACTTTCTGCTCTGCAACGAAGCCATGACGCTATTGCTTCGAAGCGGCACTGACGAGGAGTCGTCGCTGTGAATACTGACGAGGAGTCGTCGTAGTGAATACTGACGAGGAGTCGTCGCTATGAGTACTGACGAGGAGTCGTCGTAGTGAAATCTGATCGAGGAGGACTCGCCACAATGCAATTGGAAATGCTCTCCACCGAGAGACCAAACCCTCTCACCCGCGATCTCGACGTCATGTCGGTGTCGGACTTGCTGACGGTGATGAACCAGCAGGACTCAATCGTGGCCGACGCCGTCGCGGCGGTAATACCCGCCATCGAAGCCGCAGTCGACTTGATCGTCGCCGCTCGGGCGCGAGGAGGTCGACTGATCTACCTGGGAGCCGGGACAAGTGGGCGCCTGGGAGTTCTCGACGCAGTGGAATGCCCTCCGACGTTCGGAACAGATCCGGGCGAGGTGATCGGCATCATCGCCGGTGGCCCGGGAGCGTTTCTGAACGCAGTCGAGGGAGCAGAAGACGATCCGCGAGCGGCTGGGGTGGACCTCGACGCAATCTCGTTGAACGCCACGGACGTCGTCGTGGGCTTGGCGGCCAGTGGTCGTACCCCCTTTGTCATCGGTGGACTCGATCATGCCCGCGAACTCGGCGCCGCAACAGTGGCAGTCTCGTGCAACCGGAGTGCGGCAATGAGTTCTCACGCGGGCGTGGCCATCGAAGTGGACACCGGCCCCGAGATCCTCACCGGATCGACGAGGCTCAAGGCCGGGACTGCGCAGAAGATGGTGTGCAACATGCTCTCCACGGCAAGTATGGTCCGCTCCGGGAAGGCATTCCACAATCTGATGGTCGATCTTCGGCCGACCAATGCCAAACTTGTCGATCGTGCAAACCGGATCGTCGCGGCAGCCACCGGAGTCGATACCGAGATCGCTTCGGAGACCATCGAGAATGCCGACGGTCATGTGAAGGCAGCGGTCGTCATGTTGTTGGCCGAATGCGACTTCGCCGAAGCAACCGAACTGTTGGAACGCGCTTCGGGTTCGGTACGCAATGCCATCGTCGGAGCCGGCAAGAGCAGTGAGGAAGCCTGAATGGAAATCGTCATCGTTCCGAGTCCGGAAGACGGCGGGCGAATCGCTGCCGATATCGTGTGCGGCGCAATGGAGAACGGAGCGCGAACGCTCGGCCTCGCGACCGGATCGTCACCGCTGCACACGTATCGAGAGCTGATCAAGCGGCATCGAGAATCGGGAGTGTCGTTCGCGGACGTGAGCGCGTATCTTCTCGACGAGTACGTAGGTCTCACGTCCGATCAGCCACAGTCCTATGCGCACACTATCCGCACGGAACTCGTGGATCACCTCGACATCGACAATGCGCGAGTGTTCAGCCCCGACGGTGGAGCCGCGGATCCCAGTGAAGCTGCCCGGCGCTACGACGCTGCCATTGCCGAAAACGGTCCGATCGACGTGCAGATCCTCGGCATCGGCCTCAACGGACACATCGGTTTCAACGAGCCCTCCTCCTCACTTGCGTCGCGCACCCGAGTGAAGACCTTGACCGAGAGGACCCGCGCCGACAACGCACGGTTCTTCGCAGACCCGGCCGACGTGCCGCATCATGTGATCACACAAGGACTCGGAACCATCAGTGATGCACGGCATCTCGTTCTGATCGCGGACGGCGCCCGCAAAGCGCCCGCGGTTCGGGCGGCGGTCGAAGGTCCGGTCTCGGCGTTCTGCCCGGCGTCAGTGCTTCAGCTGCATCCACACGTGACCGTCATCGTCGACGAGGCAGCTGCCGGTGAACTCGAACTCGCGGATTTCTACCGCTACACAACTGAGCACAAGCCTGCAGAGCAGGGTTACTGAAAAGCGGGCTGCTGAAAGCGGACTTGATCTCCAGCGCAGTTGAGGTCCTAGCCTCGGGGGATGATCAACGCCAGAGGTCCAGCGGTATCCCCGACTGCGGCGCCCCGATTTTTTTCACCACCGCTCAGTGTTGCGATCGTCGGAGCGGGGCCGGCGGGAATCCACGCTGCGAGCGCTCTCGCTGAACTGGCGCCCGGCACCAAGACAGACGTGTTCGAGCGTCTACCCACGCCGTACGGACTGGTGCGTTACGGTCTCGCGCCAGGGCACCCCGAGTCCGAGACGTTCGTCCATTCTCTGCACACCGCGCTGGGCACCAGTGACTTCCGGCTGTTCTGCAACGTAGAGATCGGAAAGGGCCTTTCCGTCGAGGTTCTACGTTCTTCCTACGACGCCGTGATCATTGCAACCGGCGCGCCAAGGGATGTGCCGCTCGACATTCCCGGCGTCGACCTTCCAGGCTCTTTCGGTGGCGCCGATTTTGTCGGTTGGTACAACGATCACCCGGACAGTTCGCCGCAGTGGCCGCTGAACGCCGAATCGGTCGCCGTGATCGGGGGTGGCAACGTCGCACTCGATGTCGCGCGCATGATCCTCGCCGAGGAGCAATCGCTACAGGCCACGGACGTATCCGCCGACGTTCGAAAAGGTTTCGCCGAAAGTCTCGCTCGGGAGGTGCACATCTTCGTCCGGCGCGGACCGGCCGACGCTCGCTTCTCCCCGAACGAGTTGCGTGCTCTCGGTGAACTGCCCGGAGTCGATGTTGTCGTCGACGCTGCCGATGTCGCACCGGACCGGCATATCGAGCGGATGTCCAAACAGTTGGTGCACACCCGACTGGCTGTCGAGACGCTCCGCACTTTCGCAGGCGCTGCTTCTGCCGACCGAATCGCCCAGCGCCGAGTTCACCTGCACTTTTACCGACAGCCGGCGGAGATTCTCGGTAACGGGAAAGTCGAAGCACTCCGCGTCGAGCGGACTGATCCCGACGGCTACGGTCACGTCACCGCTTCGGGGGCATGTACCGACTATCCGGTTCAAGCTGTGTACCGGGCAATCGGATTTCGCGGCACTCCACTTGCCGGGGTTCCCTTCGATCACGGACGCGGCACGGTTCCGCACCAGAGCGGCGCGGTGGTCGACGAGAGCGGCCTTCCCATCACGGGCCTGTTCGTGACCGGATGGATGAAGCGAGGCGCCGTCGGGCTGATCGGTGCGGCACGGCCCGATGCTCGCCAAACCGTCGAAACTATGCTGCGGCAGCTGGATTCGAATGTCGAACGTCGATCGGACCGCAGCCGGATCGCTGCACTACTCGCGGCCGGAAAATTACTGCCCGTCGATTGGGACGGATGGCTTCGCATCGATGCCGCCGAACGCGACCTCGGTGCGCGGCACGGGCGTGATCGCGTCAAGATCAAAGATCGCGAAGACCTCGTCCGCATCGGCGGGAAGCTGCCCGCTCACCCCGGCGCGAAGCTGCCCGTTCACCCCGGCGCGAAGCTGCCCGTTCACCCCGGCGCGAAGCTGCCCGTTCACCCCGAATAGATTCGCTGGGGTCTGGGGTACCGCCGGGGTTACGCTGAAGTGAGTCACCTCGATTCATCGTGCTCGAGGTGCGGAGCAGAAGTGTCATGAATGAACGTGGTGCGCAGGCCAGTGACGCGACAGTCGCGAGCGGGCCCCTGACCGAACGGGGCACCGTCACCGAGTTGCGCCCGTCCGCACTGCCGGTGGGGCATGACGGGCGCAACGGTGCCGGCGGGCTCGGGCGCCTGGTCGGAGACTGGGAGGCGGGAACCCCGTCCGAGTTGAGCGACTATCTGCCCGATCCAGCCAAGATTCGCCGGGCCGCGCTGATCGAACTGGTCGGAATCGACATGGAGTACCGCTGGCTGAAAAGTGATCGCCTGAAGCGGCTCACGGAATATTGCGCGGAGTATCCGGAATTACTCGAAGAACCACTACCGGCCGAGCTCTTGTACGAGGAGTTCCGGCTACGGAAGCAGGGCGGCGAGGACGTCGTGGCGGCCGAGTACGTCACCGAGTTCCCGTTGCAGGCAGAGAGTTTCGAGCAGATGTTCGACCGTGATTCGATGGCCGGTCGCGAAGACGTCATGATGTTGGGTCTCTCAGGCTTCGACGAGTTCGAAATCGGGCAGCACCTCGACGATTTCGAACTGGTGTTGGAACTCGGGCACGGCGCGTTTGCTCGAGTGTTCCTCGCTCGGCAACTCTCGATGCAGCGGTGGGTTGCGTTGAAGATTTCCCGCAACGTCGGAGTCGAGCCGCAGACCCTCGCCCAGCTCGACCATCCCAACATCGTCCGCGTCTTCGATCAGCGGCTGCTCGAGGAACGCGCGTTGCGAGTCCTTTTCATGGAATACGTGCCAGGTGGGACTCTGCTCGACGTGGTCAAACTTGTTCGCGTGACACCGCAGGCCCAGCGGTCCGGACAACTTCTTCTCGACGCCATCGATCAGACTCTGGCGAAGAAGGGCGAGATGAAGCCGAGCGAGACGAGCCTGCGGAGCGAGATCGCTGCGATGTCGTGGCCGGAGACGGTGGCCTGGATGGGAATGAGACTGGCCGACGCCCTGGAGTACGCACGTGAACACGGCGTTCTGCATCGGGACATCAAGCCGGCGAACGTACTGCTCAGTGTCGAAGGCATCCCCAAACTCGCCGACTTCAACGTCAGCTCGAGCGAGGAGGTTTCGACCGAGGACGCTGCTTGTTTTGTCGGAGGCTCGCTGGCCTACATGTCTCCGGAGCAGTTGGAGGCCTGTGCCGTCGGTGCGCCTGGCACCCTCGACACTCGCAGCGACATCTATGCACTGGGCGTGATGCTGTGGGAGCTCCTCACCGGGAGTAGGCCTTTCACTGACGACGGAACGGGGGAGAACCCACCGTCGCCCAAGAAGGCGCTCGAGGCTCGTCGGCGCGGAGTGGATCCCGCGGCCGAGGCCCGGTTGCCGGACGACTGTCCGCCGGCGCTGCGTCGAGTTCTGGTGAAGTCTCTCTCGCCGGTGAGAGACGGAAGGTGGTCTGGTGGCCGAAAGCTGGCCCGTCAGTTCGCACTGTGTCTGGACCGGTCTGCCCGCAATCTGGTGGACCCACCGGAAGGGAGCCCGCGTTCGACGTTGTGGAAGTGGGCACTGCCGATTCTGCTGGCCGCGATCGGAATTCCGAATCTCCTTGCGGCGGGTTACAACTACTACTACAACAAGATGCTGATCATCTCGGGGCTCTCGCCGCAGGCACAGCAGCATCTCGAGCAGGTTCACCTGGTCATCGGGGTGGCTGCGTTCTCTCTCGGCGCCGCGGCGATCCTGTATTGGTGTCGGCTTGCGCTCACCGTGCCTCACGGACTGCGTAACGGTCAGACGTACAGTGCGGAGGTCTTGAACAAGGCTCGTACCGCGACGCTGAACGTCGGACACCGAGCGGTGGTGATCGCTTTCGGTTTGTGGGTTCTGGCCGGTATCGCATATCCAGTTGCGTTGCAGATTGCGGCCGGCGGTATTCCGCAGCGAGCCTACGTGCACCTGATGTCGTCGCTGGCCGTGTGCGGAGCCGTCGCAGTCGCCTATCCGTTCTTCATCCTGACCTACTACTCGGTTCGATGTCTGTATCCGATCTTGTTGTCACACGGCGAGTTACGAAGCGACGACGGCCGCGATATTCGTTCACTGGGTCGGAGCAGTACGCGGTACCTCGCGGTCGCAGCCTCGGTTCCCCTGGTGGGAATCGCGGGGCTCAGTTTTGTCGGTTCTGGTGCCGGTGAGGAACTCAACGCAACCGTCCGTGCGCTGTGTTTGGGCGGGATCGCCGGATTCATCGTTGTCTACCAACTGTTTCGCCGAATCGAAAGGGATCTCCGAGCTCTGCTGCGCGTAGTGTCTCTCGAGGTGTCGGCGTCTCCGTAAGTGTCTGACAACCGTGTTCGAGTTCGGCCTATTTGGCAGTGCTCTTGCGTGGTCGGCTGCGACGAACTGCTTTGGCGGGAGGCGGAGATTTCTCTTCCGATTCTTCCTGGGGGTCGTCGCGCCAGTGGATCTCGATTTCTATCTCGACTTCATTGCCGTCGACTTCGATCTCGAGTTCCCATCGAACCTGTTCCGGAACACTGATTTCGATCGAGTCCCCACCCGACCCCAGCTCCACTTCCGATCCACTGGCGAGTGCTTGGCCGAGGGCGATGAGACGGTCGGCGACTTCCTGCCGCGAGAGTTCTGACTTCCTCTTGATCTCCAATTTGGGCACGATCACTCCTGACCTCGGCGGATTCTCCCTTTCACGGTAGATGGAACAAACGGAAGATTGTTACCTTTTGACGATGTCGACCCGCTACCACGTCACCTCCGTCTTGAACCGTGCGTCGATCCAGCGGTACGGATTGGACTGGCGCCGAATGGGCGCAGCTCGCGGAATTGCAGGAAGTCGACGAGCAGAGCAGGAGGGATGCTTCCTCGCCGGCGACGAGGGCGAGCGGGACTGGTTTGTCAGAATGAACAACACCGGCGGCCCGGTAGACGTATGGGAAGTCCACGGTATCGACGCTGCATCTCTTGTTCAGTCGCCGGAGGGGCACTACTACTTCCCCGGCGTCATCGCGGCCGCTGAACTGCGACTGGCACAACAAGACTTACCCCCAATTCATCTCCCATGATTCCCAGGCCCGTTCGTCCTGTTCGGAGCACAGTCGAATCGGTCGGTAAATCCGTGTAGGCGAGGATTTTCGCGAAAGTCTGGGTTCAGTCCAGAAGATTGCGCAATAGTGGAAAGGTGCCTTCGACGCCGGATTATGCAGCCCAACTGCGTAACGCTGAGCTTCGCGTGACTCGTCCCAGAGTCACGGTGCTCCAGGTTGTGCATGCACGCCCACACGCAGCCACCGAGACAATCTTCGATGCAGTGCGGGCTGTTCTGCCGGCGGTGTCACGGCAGGCGGTCTACGACGTGTTGCACGCTCTCACCGACGCCGGATTGATACGGCGGATACAACCGTCCGGATCCGTGGCGCTGTACGAGTCTCGCGTCGGTGACAACCACCATCACGTGGTCTGCAGGTCGTGTGGCGTCGTCGAGGACGTCGACTGCGCCGTAGGCGAAGCGCCGTGTTTGACGCCGTCGGCGCACAACGGCTTCGTTCTCGACGAAGCCGAGGTCATTTACTGGGGCCTGTGTCCCGACTGCTCGACAACTCAGAGTTTGCGATCACAAACGTGATCGAAGTCCGTTCTACTCGCTCATGGAGGGATTACCGTGTCCGATAGTTGCCCGGTTGCTCACGATGGAAACACCGAGAGCACCAGCGAAAGTGAAAACCCCGCGATCCCGTCGCCGACACCCACCGGGAACCGTCCGAGAACGAACAGCGACTGGTGGCCGAATCAGCCGGATCTGTCGGTCCTGCATTCTCATTCGTCGAAGTCGAACCCGATGGGTGCCGACTTCGACTACGCCCAGGAATTCGCCAAACTCGACGTCGAGGCACTCAAGCGCGACGTCATCGCGTTGATGACGGCGTCGCAGGATTGGTGGCCGGCCGACTATGGCCACTACGGCGGACTCTTCGTGCGTATGAGCTGGCATGCTGCCGGCACCTATCGCATCGCAGACGGTCGCGGCGGCGGCGGTCAAGGCGCTCAGCGTTTCGCCCCGCTCAACAGTTGGCCGGACAACGCCAGCCTCGACAAGGCACGGCGCCTGCTCTGGCCCGTGAAGCAGAAGTACGGAAAGCAGGTTTCCTGGGCCGACCTGCTGGTGTTCGCGGGCAACTGCGCCCTGGAGTCGATGGGGTTCAAGACCTTCGGCTTCGGCTTCGGTCGAGAAGACATCTGGGAACCCGAGGAGATCTACTGGGGTCCTGAGGACACCTGGCTCGGCGACGAGCGTTACAGCGGAGACCGTGAGCTGTCCGGACCGCTCGGCGCCGTGCAGATGGGCCTGATCTACGTCAATCCCGAAGGGCCCAATGGGCAACCGGATCCGGTAGCGGCCGCCCGCGACATCCGAGAAACGTTCGCGCGCATGGCGATGAACGACGTGGAGACAGCCGCGCTGATCGCCGGCGGCCACACCTTCGGCAAGACGCACGGAGCCGGACCCGCCGACCTCGTCGGACCGGAACCCGAAGGCGCACCCGTCGAGCAGCAGGGACTGGGCTGGAAGAGTGCCTTCGGCACGGGTGTGGGTAAGGACGCGATCACCAGTGGTCTCGAGGTCGTGTGGACTCCCACTCCGACGAAGTGGGACAACACCTTCTTGGAGATTCTGTACGGCTACGACTGGGAGCTGACCAAGAGTCCGGCGGGTGCGTGGCAGTGGATTCCGAAGGACGGCGCGGGGGCGGGCACGATCCCGGATCCGTTCGATTCGTCGGCCGGACGCACACCGACGATGCTGACGACCGACCTCTCCCTACGCCTGGATCCGACGTACGAGAAGATCACCCGGCGCTGGCTCGATCATCCGGAAGAATTCGCCGAAGAGTTCGCCAAGGCTTGGTACAAGCTCCTTCACCGTGACATGGGACCGGTCACGCGCTACCTGGGACCTTGGGTTCCCGAGCCACAGCTGTGGCAGGACCCGGTTCCCTCGGCCGATGATCAACTGATCGGGGACGCAGACATCGCGATCCTCAAGAGTCGACTTCTCGACTCCGGGCTGTCCATCTCGCAGTTGGTGTCGACCGCGTGGGCGTCGGCTGCGAGCTTCCGCAGCACCGACATGCGCGGCGGCGCCAACGGTGCACGAATCCGACTGGAGCCGCAGAAGAATTGGGAAGTCAACGAGCCCGCAGCTCTCTCCGCGGTGCTCGAGACTCTCGAGCGGGTTCAGCAGGACTTCAACCAGGCTGGTGGAGCCAAGGTCTCACTCGCCGACCTGATCGTTCTGGGTGGTACAGCGGCCGTCGAACAGGCCGCGAAGAACGCGGGACAGGACATCACGGTCTCGTTCACTCCGGGACGTACTGACGCAACGCAGGAGCAGACAGACGTCGACTCGTTCGAGGTACTCGAACCTCGGGCCGACGGATTCCGGAACTACCTCAAGGGTGGCGAGAAGATTCCGGCAGAGATTCTGCTGGTGGACCGCGCGTACATGCTGTCTCTGACCCCACCCGAGGTGACAGTGCTGGTCGGCGGACTTCGCGCGCTGAACGCGAACTTCGGCAAGACCGGCCACGGGGTGTTCACCGACCGCCCGGAGACGTTGACCAACGATTTCTTCGTCAACCTTCTCGACATGGGTACCGAGTGGAAGCCGTCGAAGACGGACGAAAACGTCTACGACGGGGTTGATCGTGCGACGGGCAACCCGAAGTACACGGCAACTGCAGTGGACCTCGTCTTCGGATCGAATTCGCAACTGCGCGCACTCTCCGAGGTGTACGCCAGCGAAGACGCCAAGCAGAAGTTCGCCGAGGACTTCGCCGCCGCCTGGACCAAGGTGATGGACCTCGACCGGTTCGACGTCAACTGATCCAGCAGATCGTCGACGGCGCCCCGCGAGCTTGTTCTCGCGGGGCGCCGTCATTTCGCGCGCACGATAGCGTGGTCGTGTGGTCGATCAATTTGCGCTGGTACCAGCGGTTTACGTGATGTTCTGTCGAAGCAACCTGGCACAACGCCCGGAGGTGCTGTTGCAATTGCGCGAGGGCACGGGATTCATGGACGGATACTGGGCTCACGCGGCTGCGGGACACGTCGAACTGGGGGAGTCGGCACTCGACGCTGCCATTCGGGAGGCTGCGGAAGAACTTGGCGTCGAGTTGCTTTCCTCGGAACTGAAACCGCTGATCGTGTTGCATCGCCGCCACGCGGAAGGGATCGAACCGGTGGATCATCGAGTGGACTTCTTCTACGAATGCCGTACGTGGTCCGGTGAACCACGCCGGATGGAGCCGTTGAAATCTGCAGATCTGCGGTGGTGGCCGGTTGACGAACTCCCGGAGAAGCTGGTCGACCACGAGCGTTTCGTGATTGAAGCCCATCATGCCGGTCAGCTCGCACCCATCCACAGTTACGGTTTCTGACCGAGCGAGGAACGAATTCAGGCTTCGCTCGCAACGATGACCGGGCACTGAGCTTTTCGAATCATCGCACTGCTCGTCGTGCCGAGACCGGCGTCGTCGAACGAGCCTCGACCACGCCGGCCTACGACGAGAAGCCTTGCCTCGGTGGAGAGTTGTTCAAGGATTGCCTCCGAGGGGCCGTCGAACTCGATCTGACGGATGGCGACGCCAGGGTAGAGCGTGGCCCAACCCGACAGTTGCCATGTCAGCGGGGTCGGATGCTGGGGCGCGTGCCCGGATGCGAAGTCTCGACGCAGCTCGGCCTCGGGCGAGGCAGCATGGACGACGACAAGTTCGGTGTTCACTGCGTCGGCTTCCTTGAATGCAATTGCCAAAGCGCTTTCACTGTGGGCGCTTCCGTCTAAACCGACGACAACGGGCAAGGCTGCCGCAGCGATGCTTTCACACGGTGTTCCGACTCTTGCGAACGAACATGTCGGGCCAGGTGCGGCGAGATCGCCCTGTTGTGTGACGATCAAGGGGTTGACGACCAAGGCGGCCTCAGCTGTCAGCGCGGTGAGAATTGCGGTGTTCTCCCCGGAAATCAGATCGGTCCGGATGCGAAGATCTGGCGACACCGACTCCGCGATCTGAATGGCCTCCATGAACAGGCCGGTCGGCGACGCCGAGGTGTTGGGATCGGCGCTCGGAGCTACGAAAACGATTCGCATCCAGAGACCGTGGCGATGCGCGAACTCGGCAGCCCACGTGATCACGTCGGGGCGCAGCGGGGATCCGTCGATGCACACGACCACCGCTCCGTCTGCGGACCACTCCGAGGTGATGAGGTCAGTCGATAATTCGGGCTTCATCGTGAACTCCTCGAGTTGTGTCTGTCGATTGCGAACTGGCTTGCAGGACAGTCCCGAACAGCAATCCTGCGACGACTATCGAGCACATGGCGGTCGTCAGGGGCAACCACAAGAGCGTCGTGACCGCGAACATGAGGACGATCAACGGCGCGAGAAGATGGCCGGGTTTCGCTCGGCGTTCGTGTTGCTGCTTTTCTGCCCAGGCTCGGTACTTCGTGCCGTCATTCATGTTGTTTCACCTCAGTGCTTACCTCGGAAACCGACTTGTGGCCAAGCAGTCCGACGTGCGCCTCGTCGCGCATTCTCTCGACCATGTGGGGGTAGTGCAGTTCGAATGCGGGCCGCTCACTGCGGATTCGGGGGAGTTCGGTGAAGTTGTGTCGCGGTGGCGGGCAAGACGTCGCCCATTCGAGCGAGTTTCCGAACCCCCAGGGATCGTCGACGGTCACAATTCGGCCGTACCGATAGCTCTTGAAAACGTTCCAGATGAACGGGATCGTCGAGGCTCCGAGTACAAGCGCGCCGATGGTCGAGATCGTGTTGAGAAGAGTGAAATTGTCCGACGGTAGATAGTCCGCGTACCGCCGAGGCATACCCTGAGCGCCGAGCCAATGCTGGACGAGAAATGTTGCGTGAAAGCCGATCAGGGTCAACCAGAAGTGAATCTTGGCGAGCTTCTCGTCCAACATCCGGCCGGTCATTTTCGGGAACCAGAAATAGATTCCGGCGTATGTCGCGAAGGCGATCGTTCCGAAGAGGACGTAATGGAAGTGTGCGACGACGAAGTACGAGTCGGTGACATGAAAGTCCAAGGGCGGGCTGGCAAGAATCACGCCGGAGAGTCCGCCGAACAAGAATGTGACCAGGAATCCGACAGAGAACAGCATGGGCGATTCGAAGGTCAACTGCCCCTTCCACATCGTTCCGATCCAGTTGAAGAACTTGACTCCGGTGGGTACTGCGATCAGGAAGGTCATGAACGAGAAGTACGGGAGGAGAACAGCGCCGGTTGCGTACATGTGGTGTGCCCACACCGCGATCGACAGTGCCGCAATCCCCAACGTTGCGTAGACCAATCCGGTGTACCCGAAGATCGGCTTGCGGCTGAAGACGGGAAAGATCTCCGAGACTATGCCAAAGAAGGGCAAGGCCAGAATGTAGACCTCGGGATGGCCGAAGAACCAGAACAGGTGCTGCCACAACATGACTCCACCGGTGGCGGGGTCGAACAGGTGCGCTCCCAGGTGCCGGTCCACCCATAGTCCGATCAAGGCAGCAGCGAGCAGCGGAAAAACGAGGAGAATCAGCATGCTGGCGACCAGCGCATTCCACGTGAAGATCGGCATGCGGAACATCGTCATCCCGGGGGCACGCAGGCAGACGATCGTCGAAACGATGTTGACTGCGCCGAGGATGGTTCCGACGCCGCCGAGCGTGAGACCGATGATCCACAGGTCGGCGCCCATGCCGGGGGAGTGGAGTTCGCTGGTGAGCGGCACGTAAGCGGTCCAGCCGAAATCTGCCGCACCACCGGGAGTTACGAATCCAGCGGAGGCGATCAGGCCGCCGAAGAGGTACAACCAGTAGCTGAATGCATTGAGTCGCGGGAAACACACGTCCGGCGACCCGATCTGCAGTGGCATGAGGTAGTTGGCGAATCCGAAGAAGACCGGGGTCGCGTACAGCAGGAGCATGATCGTTCCGTGCATGGTGAACAACTGGTTGTACTGCTCGTTGGACAGGAATTGCATTCCCGGAACGGTCAATTCCATGCGCATGAGTAGCGCCATCAGTCCGCCGATCAAGAAGAAGGCAAACGATGTCACGATGTACATCAGGCCGATCATCTTGTGATCGGTGGTCCTGAGGATCTCGACCAGTTTCGAACCCTTCGGAGCGGTTCGGGGAATTGCATCGGCGTGGTAATCGACCTCACCGACCGGCCGGGGTGCTAGATCAACCACGACGACCGCCTACGCGAATCGACGTGACGAAATACCGAGAATGCTTGGGACTGTGGAACATAACGCAATGATCGTGGCGACTGGGAACTCGGACGAGGGGAAAAGGTCCCTAGGATCGGAACAGAGGCATGGCGTAGATCACGTGGTCCGGTACGGTCGAGAGCGTTGTCTTCACGGGCGGAAAGAAAGCGAGATCGTCATGGCATGTCGTATCAGTGAACTGGTGCTCGGTTGCCGGGAACCCGAGGTGCTGGGCCGGTTCTGGTGCGAGGTTCTGGACTTCGTCGTGCTCGATCGCATGGACGACGGTTCGTTGGAGATCGGCCCACGCGAAGGCTTTGGCGGTCCACAGCCGACGATCATCCTCAGTCGCAGAGATGAACCGGAGGAGGGCAAGCCTCGCCTGCATATCGACGTCAACGCTACTGATCGCGATCAAGAGGCCGAACTCGAACGGCTACTGAGTCTCGGTGCGCGCCCGGCTGACATCGGCCAGACAGGGCAGGAACAGTGGCATGTCCTCGCGGACCCCGAGGGTAATGAGTTCTGCCTGCTGAAGGCTCAACTCGATCCACTCTGATGCTCAACGGCCATGGATCGGTATCGGACTTCGCCTGGGGCTCAGCGGAACACGCCAGACCAACTCGGTGACACCGTTCTCGCTGGTGATGTTGCTCGAGCCTCCGCACTGACGAGCGCGGGTCGCAAGGTTGTCGAGACCGTGGATTCTGGTCGCCTGGTCGATACCCACACCGTCGTCGACGATGCTGATGACAAGCTCCTCGGTGGCCCGGACGGTGACGTCGATGGCGTCGGCATGCGCATGTCGCAGGGCGTTGCTCAGGCCTTCGCGCACAACGGCTTCGGCGTGCGGGGCAAGTCGAGCCGGGACGGAACTGTCGATGGTTCCCTCGAAAGTGACGCTGGGAGTGATCGACGAGTGGCCGGACAGGCCGTTGACGGCGTCGAGTAGTCGCCGCCGCAGACTGGTGGGAGTGGACATCTCGCTCGTGTGGAGGTCGAAGACTGCGGTGCGAATTTCGCGGACTGTTCGATCGAGTTGATCGACAGAGGTGTCCAATACGGTTCGAACGGTGTCCTCGTCGCCTGGACGTTGCAATACCCCCTGCAAACTCAATCCGGTGGCGAACAGCTGTTGGATGACGTGGTCATGGAGATCACGCGCGATTCGGTCGCGATCTTCGAGGACGTCGACCAGTCTTTCTTTCCGCTGCTGCTCTGCGAATTCGACAGTGACAGAAGCGATGTCTGCCATTGCCGTCAGTTGCTCGATCTCCTCTGCGCCCCACGGGCGGTCGCTGCGGCGTGACGCGAAGAGAACTCCACCGCCGAACGAGGTTCCGGAGAGGGGGAGCGCGATCACCGATTCGTCGCCGGAAACATTGAGTGCCGGAACGGAACTGCCCTGTGGTGCAGAGATTTGCCGCCGGCTGCGCGCAGCGTCGTCGATCACGGTCCCGGACAGATCGACGGCTGAGCCGATCGCGGGGACAAGCTGGGAATCGGCAGCATCGGCGACGTGGACTACCGGATCTCTGCCGAGGTCGTAGCGAACCACGCACACCAGATTTCCATCCGTGAGATGCCGCGTCGTCCGAACAAGTTCCGCTAGCGTCTCGTCGCGGGATCCGCCGCTGAGCAGACGTGCATTGACGGCGGCGACGGCCTTGAGCCAGGCCTCTCGCGTCCGGGATTCCTCGAACAGACGCGCATTGTCGATTGCGATACTCGCAGCATTTGCCAGGATCTGGAGTACTGCCTCGTCACGGTCGTCGAAGGCGGTCCGGTCCGAGCTGTCCGCGAGGTAGATGCTCCCGAACACCTCGCCCCTGACGAAGATCGGAACGCCGAGAAACGTGTCCATCGGCGGGTGGTTGGTTGGAAAACCTGCCGAGGACGGATGCGAGGAGATGTGGTCGGTTCGAACCGGGAAGGGTTCTCGAACAACCAGGCCCAGCAGCCCGTGACCTTCGGGAAGACTCCCGATCTCGGCAACCTGACCCTGATCCAAACCGGAGTGGATGAATCGCGACAAGCGGCCGTCGGGGGACTTCACGCCGAGCGCACCGTAATCCGCCTCGAGGAGATGCCGCGCAACGTCGACTATTTGTTGCAGGGTTTCGTCGAGTTGGAGCGTGGACCCGACAGTCAAGACGGCACTGAGCAGTTTGGGAATCGCAGTCGGGTTCAGAGCAGCCACTTCGGCGCTTGCGGCGATGTCGCCGAAAAGGCTGAGCATGAGCGCGTCGCGGCTACCTGGCATGGTGAGTGCCCGTGGTGGCGGAGAAGGGCGAGCCGGACGGCGTCAGCAGGTGATTAGTCGCCTGGCCCGAAGGATCCGGGTGAGAAGTGCCCGCACGAAGCTTTGTCGCCAAGACTGCAGCCTGCGTTCGACGTTCGAGACCCAGTTTCTCGAGGATGCGTGAGACGTAGTTCTTGACTGTTTTCTCCGAGAGTTCCGCGTGCTTGCTGATCTCTCGATTGCTCAGTCCCTTGCCGATCAACTCGAAGATCAAGAGTTCCTGATCGGTCAACAGGGCTGCCGCAGTACCCGACTCCTGCTCGGATCGGATGCGCCGCACCAAACCGATCACCGCCTGGGTGTTCAACAGTGATTTGCCGGAAGCAACCGTACGGATCGCTGAAACCAGGTCGTGGCCGCGAATGTTCTTGAGGACGAATCCACGCGCGCCGGCGATCAGGGCGTCGAGCAGTGCGTCGTCGTCGGAGTACGACGTGAGCATCAAGGTGGCCGCGTCCGGGTAGGTCGACGCCAGTTCTCGGCACAGTTCCACACCGTTGCCGTCGGGAAGTCGGACGTCCATGACAACCACGTCTGGTCGGCATTCGGGTATTCCGACCGAGGCTTCGCGAACACACGACGCTTCGCCCACAACGTTGAATCCCGATACCTGATTCAACAGGTCTGCCAATCCACGACGGACGATCTCGTGGTCGTCGACCAGATAGATGCCGATCGTCACGGTGGTCACCTCTTCCAGCTCACGCCTGCCATCGATGTTACCGGACGGTAATGTCCCGACAGGATCGGGTTGTCCGACCGATGTTCGACAAAAAACCCGCGTCGAAGGGTGCGAGACCGAGTGTCGATTGCACAGGGTCAAAGGTCCCGACCGTCACGAGATCTGAATCACCCAGATCTCGCGAGGCGGCGGATGAGAGCTGAATGTGATTGCGCGGGTGGCTGTTCGAGTCAGTCAGTCGACGGGAGCGAGTTCGACGGAGACGTAGACACCCTTGCCTTTTCGGTGTGCGAGTGCCTCGCCGGGGCGATCGATACCGTCCAGTTGGAGAACGATCGGACCTTGTTCCGGATAGAAATTGCGCCACCAACTTTTTTTGTCCGGCATGGCAACGCCGATCGTCACATGGTCGCCTTTTCGTTTGTAGGACACGGGCGCACTGAAGGTGCGACCGGACTTGCGTCCGACGTAGGTGATGACGGTCATGGAACGGCCCAGTAGTTTGCCTACGATCGGAGCACCGATCAGTGGTTGGACCACTACGTTCACGGCGGCGGATACACGTTGGAAAGTGTTCACGAGAAGCCCTTTCACGACGAATGCTGCACGAATTCGAATCTGCACGGAAATAGTGCGTGCAGTAGTTCTATCCTGCTCGACCGGGATTGTCGCGTGGGCAGAAATTGGTACAAACCGGTCTGCTGAAGCGAGTAGCGTGGGGTACGTCGAGGGTCATTCGAATATGCGCGTTCAAGCCATGTCGTCCTCGACGCCAACCCGGTCTGTGGTCGAACGGCCGAGAACTGGAGCGCCTGTATGGCGTCGAACCCGTCCGATGTGTCGAATGCACGAGGGCAATCCGAGTCGACTGACGCGGATCAGACAACGCCGTCGATCTGCCCGGCGTGTCAGCACAGTATGGAATCCCACGATCCGCTCGGAGTTCGCTTCTGCGCAGTGACTGCCGACCGCGGTCTCGATCGAAAGTGCATCTGCGCTGCCGATCGCGAGGAAATGCAACACTACTCGCGCTACTGAGGCGCATTCCGCGGACAGGTCGAAGACGTACCGACCTGTGGCCGTCGACAGTGCTGCACGCCCCGAACCTGCCCTCGTCGATCAACGATCAGCACCTGGCCTTGGAGCTATGTGGCATCTTGCCGTTCCAGCCAGTTCAAGATCGCTTGGTTGGTCTCATCGGGTCTTTCTTGCTGGATCCAATGACCGCAGTCGAGATTGACTACTTCCACATTGGGCACGAACTCCGTCAGGTTCTCTGCTCTCGCGATCGCGTCACGGTCGCCGTAGATCATGAGTGCGGGCTGTTGGATGATCGGGTCCACCTCCGCCAGCAAATGCCAGTTGCGGTCAAGGTTCCTGTACCAGTTCACACTTGCCGTGAATCCTGTCGATTCGAAGGCGGAGACGAAAACGGCCAATTCGCTCTCGCTCATCAGAGGCTCACCGAGTGGCGTCTCTGCTCTGGCGAGATCGATCAGAGCCATACCTGGCTGAGGCTCCCTGAGGGGTTCGTTCTTCCGGTACAGGTTGCGGAGGAACCGGAAGGTGTTGTCTTCGAACACGGCGTCCGCGACGCCCGGCTGTCGATTGAAGTGGACGAAGTAGAAGTCACTGCCAAGCACGGCTTCCATGAACTCGATCCAGGGCTGCTCTCCGCGATCCTGGTAGGGCAGGCTCAGGTTGATCACTTTGTTTACCCGGTCCGGATGCAACAGGGTCAGGCCCCACACGACAAAGGCGCCCCAATCGTGACCGACAAAGGTGGCATCGTCGTAGCCGTAGTGATCGAGCAGTGCGATGAGATCACCCGCCAAATGTTCAATGTCATAGTCCGTCACTTCGGTCGGACGTGATGAGTTGCCGTAGCCGCGCTGGTTCGGGACGATGACGTGGTAGCCCGCCTCGACGAGGGCGGGCACCTGGTATCGCCAAGAATAGGCGTGCTCTGGCCATCCGTGACACAGCACGATGGGTTTCCCGGCATTGTGTCGCCCTGCTTCGAAGACTTCGAGTTCCACGCCGTTGACCGGGATAAGGACGGGCGTGGGAAAGTCGGATGGATTCACGGATGCTCCTTCGAGTTGAGTACCGATCTTGTGTCTGGATCGACCGGTTGCTCAGACGATAGGGAGCATCGTGGACACATAATGTCCTAGATCGCTGGCAATCTGAAGAAATGCGGAACGATCCCACAGGCCGAGCACTGCAACTGCTCTCGCTCCTTCAGACCCATCGTTTCTGGCACTGTGCCGAACTTGCCGCACGACTCGATGTCACGCAGCGGACCGTGCGCCGCGACATCGATCGCCTACGGGACCTTGGCTATCCGGTCGATTCCACGTCCGGAAAATACGGGGGCTACCGACTTGCAACGGGGGCGCACGTGCCGCCCCTGATCCTCGACGATGACGAGTCCGTCGCGGTAGCCGTCGGACTGCGCTACGCCGCCGAGGCCGCCATCGGAGGCATCGAAGAATCGTCGCTGCGCGCGCTGACGAAGATCGAAACACTCCTGCCCCATCGATTACGCCGACGTGTGTCGGCGCTGCATTCGAGCGTCAGTTCCATGCGGCGGGCAGATGACGACATCGTCGACCCCGAAGCACTCAGTGTGCTCGCTGCGGCATGTCGCGACCACGAGCACGTTCGTTTCGACTACCGGCGAGGTGATGGCGAGAACAGCAGACGGCTCGTCGAGCCGCACCGCCTTGTCACGGCGGGACGTCGTTGGTATCTCGTAGCGTGGGACCACCATCGTGCGGACTGGCGAACATTTCGACTGGACCGGCTCTCGGAGCCCTGGCTGGCAGGCAGTCATTTCACGCCACGTGAGATCCCGGGCGGTGACGCGGCCGGCTTCGTCGCGAGATCAGTCGGCTCGCCGCCTCGTCACCAAAATGCAAAACTCGCCATCGAAGCCACGTTCGCCGACCTCGAGGGCGTACTCAGATGGATTGACCACACACCGATCGAGGTGGCAGCGGACCACTGCCTTGTCCAGATCCGCAGCGAAGATCTCGGCAGGCTCGCCATGACGGTTGCGCGCATTGCGCTCACCGCCCCAGTGGTGGTCATCGAACCAACCGAGCTCGCCGACACCGTCAGTCGGCTCGCCCTTCACCTCAGGGTCTCGTCACCATGACAGAAGAGGATTGCGCGACAAGACCATTCATACCCGGACTGCCGCGGGGACGTGTTCCCTGCGCAGGCCCCTCATCTACCGAGACGCGTATCCGTTTCCCTCTGAGCTTGGAGAGTAAGTGACCGATTCGAAATCATCGCCACCGGCTTCCGTCCACCCCCAAACGTGGAAGTTCGACTACCCGATCATCCACGCCGAGACTCGGGAACAGTGGCGAACTTGGTTGACGGACAATCACACGTCAGCCCGAGGTGTGTGGTTGTGCTCCTGGCGCACCACCACCAGCCGACCACGCTGCCCCTACCCTCAGGCCGTCGAGGAAGCCATTTGCTTTGGTTGGATCGACTCCACCAACACCATTTTCGACGAAGAGCGCAATTTGCAACTGTTCACGCCGCGTAGACGCAAGAGTTCCTGGACCCGACTCAACCGCGAACGCGCAGCCGAGATGGAGGCGCTTGGCCTCATGACCGCTGCTGGTCGCCGTGCCATTGTCGCCGCGAAATCCACCGGTTGGTGGACGATTCTCGACCAAGTCGAAGACCTCGAGGAACCACTTGACTTGCAGGCGGCGCTGGACCGGGACCCGCAAGCTCGAAGCAGCTGGGACAGTTTTCCGCCCAGCGCCCGCAAACAGATGCTGTGGTGGATCGTCAGCGCCGCTCGGGACTCAACACGGGCGGATCGAATCGCCCATATCGTCAACAAAGCGGCCATCGGTCAACGCGCCCGCGGCTGATCCGCGATTCGACCGCGTCCGGTATGAAGGCCGGTCATTCTGATTCAGCATTCGACTGTCACCTTGACGACGCGGTCGTCAATGCTGAATTGCACTGCGGGCCAATATCCGTCCATGAAATGTGAACCACACGTGTCCGTTAGATTCAGGACGACCTCACCGTCGGGAAATACCTCCACGGTGTCGAGCACCAAGTCATCTCGGGCATCATCGAGTTCTTCGGGGGCGGGAGTTGCCTCGCTGAACTCGTAGACAATCGCCTCCACCGCAGACCGATGGAGAGCGTGGCGCTGTTCGAAGACGTGGTGAAGTCGGGGGAACATACTGCGAACGGTCTCGGGGTCGACGGACCGGGCGAGGAATACGATGGCCCGACCGTCGACCTCGCGGCTCAGACTGAAATAGTCGTCATCCAACCGCACACCGTCGGTCAGGAGATGGTGACCGCGGACAAATCTGCCGAGTGTCTGGTCGATGATTTCGCGACCGGAGGGTGTCGTCACGAGACGAGTTTATGCGCGTACTTCAGGGAGTTGGGAGCCACGTCCTGGCCGCGACGACCAAGGCGTTCACGCCGATTGTCAGGGTCGGCTCGATCACGGGAGCGTAGTGCGGCGAATGGTTCGACGGCACGGTTCGCAGGGCTGGGTCGGTCATGTCACCTGTCGTGAACAGCGACGGGTCGGTGCCGCCGAGCAACCAGTACGACAGTGGGGCACCGGCGCTGGTCGCGAGAATGCCGACATCCTCACTTCCCGCTCCTGCTCCAGGATCGAGAATCTTGTTGTTCCCCAGCCATTCGGCAAAGGCATCGAGTGTCTTGTCCAGCGCTGCCGGATCATTGACGACGATAGGAAAATGCTCTGTCTCGGTGATGGTCGGTGGGGTGGGTGCGCCGGCGGTGGCCGCTTCGCCCCGGACGATGCGGTCGACGCTGTCGAGGATGCGTTGACGCACACCGGCGTCGTAGCTACGGATGTTGAGTTGGAGTTCCGCTTCGCCGGGAATGACATTGGCGGCATCTCCAGCATGAATGGAGCCGACGGTGAGGACCGCCGTCGCAGTGCTCGGCACTTCGCGTGAAATGACAGTTTGCAGGCGGAGCACGGTTTCTGCTGCCATGACCACGGGATCGACGGAGTTCTCCGGCATCGATCCGTGCGCGCCTTTTCCGACCAGTCGCACACGCAACGAGTCCGATCCCGCATACGAGGGCCCAGCATGCCCGGCGATGGTGCCTGCCGGTAGCGGAGCCACGTGTTGTCCGAGGACGATGTCGGGCTTCGGGAATCGCTCGAACAGTCCGTCGTCGACCATGGCTTGCGCACCCGCGCCAAGTTCTTCGGCCGGTTGGAAGACGAGGACAAGAGTGCCGGACCAGGACGACGTGTCCTGAGAGAGAATTCGGGCCGCACCGAGTAGGCAGGTTGTGTGCAGGTCATGGCCGCACGCGTGGCTGACCGAGACGGACTTCCCCTGATCGTCGGTGGTCGTCACCGTGCTGGCATAGTCCAAGCCGGTTTCTTCGCGAACCGGGAGGGCGTCCATGTCCGCACGCAGCAGCGCAGTGGGCCCCGCTCCGTTATTCAGGACGGCGACGACTCCGGTCGAGCCGACGCCGGTTGTGATGTCGAATCCCAATGCTGCCAAATGTTTTTCGACAATCTTGGATGTTCTGTCCTCGTGAAACCCCAGCTCCGGGTGACTGTGGAGGTCTTTGTAGACGTCGATCAGATTTGGATCTACGGCGACGGTTTCGTGCATAGTCGAGGTCATGAGCGTCCTCTCGGTAGCGTCTTTTCAGGCTAACCGGGATGACGTGTCGGCAAACACGACCTAGGTCCCATCGCGCCCGTGATTCGGAGTTCGGGTGCTACGGCACGTAGAACGATGCGACGCCTGGGGTGATCGTTCCGGCGACAGACAGGACAGCGACAGCGACTTGGCCGGTTCCGGTCTGAACGATCGCCTCTGCCGGGAATCCGTGCAGGCCGTCCGAGAGTCGGGCGGAACCGGAGGCCCCGGTCGAGAGATTCAGCCAGCGCACTTCGGACGAGAGCAGGCATCCCCACCGGTCTTCCTTGCCGCCGGTGATCGTCACCGTGCCGGGTTGGTCGCCGACCACGGCAACGCAGCGGACTGCGGGCGCGTCGAAGCTGCCGTTCGGGTTGCCGTAGGGCGCAGGGTTGACCTGGAATGGAATGGTCACCGCTGCAGATGCGAGCGCTACCGGCGTCAGAGCCGAAACGATCACGACAGATGCGCAGACGCTCAGCCGGCGAACGAGATTCATCACGAGAGACCTCCAATATCCAGGTTGTTCATTCCCCGACGCACAGCTCGGTTCTTCGTGTGCCCGGAACTCGTCCAGCAATGTCGTTTGTAGTGGCCACTTTCCAGCACTGTCGTGATCGAAGGGACAGCCTCACCATATCCGCTCGAATCGGAGAATTCAGAGATTGGCGATGATGCGATCGACGGTTGGGGCAGCGTCGATCAAAGGCGCGTTGTACTGAGTCGTCATCGGATATGGGTAGCGGCCTCAGATGCGTCCGTCACGAATCGTTGTGTGAACGCGGGAATCGTCAAGGGCGACGGAACCATCGATCCGAGGAAGGCGAGATCGTCCTTGCCGTAAAGGATTGCGGCGCCGGACTTGACAGTGTTCAGTTCCCCGAAAATGGGTGCGTCGCGGATGGATTGGGCGCTCTGCGACGGTGCCTGTACGACAATGATGTCCGCGTCGATCTCCCCGGCCAGTTCGTAAGACACATCGCCGACAAATTTGCCGCCGGTGCTCTCGTCCAAAGCTCGGATACCCGGTGACGGAAGGAGTCCCAGTTCCTGTATGAGCCCATTGCGGGGGTCGCCGGAGAGGTATGCCCAAATGCCTTCGGGGTGAACTTCGACAAAACTGAACGTTTTCCCGTCGAGTTCAGGGTGTGCCGTTCGAAGTTCTCCGATGCCGTTGGAGAGCTGTGCCTCGAGGTTTTCTGCTTTGTCGGTCATGCCTACTGCTCGGGCGACTGTGCGAAGTTGTAGGCGCCAGTCCAGTGTCCAGTCCCCACCGGGTGACCCGACAGTCGGCGCAATCCGACTCAGTTGTCGGTAGCTGTTTTCGCCGAGTGTTCCGTAGGTCATCAGAATCAAATCGGGGTCAAGGGCCGCGATCTGCTCGACGCTCTGGTCTCCATCCGGAAGAAAAGTCGTGACCGTCGCATCGACGTATGGTTCCACCCAGGGTTGAATACCGTCTTCGTTGGTTGCACCGAATCCGGGGTAGGTGGCAATTCCGACCGGGACGACCCCAAGGGCGTAGAGGATTTCGAAGTCAGTACTGCCCAATGCCACAATTCGCTTGGGGCGCGCGCTTATCGTCGTTTCACCGTAGAAATGCTCGATCGAGACAGGAAATGCCGTGTCGTCTCCTGCGCTGGAAGTCGCCGGAAGCGAATCCGGGGAGTTGTCGGAGTTTCCGCAACCTGCCAGTGACCAGAATGCTGCGATCAAAATGGCTACCACCACTGTCGCTCGTGAGCGCGGCCTGATCCGTGACACCTGAGTTCCTCTCGCACGGTGCGGGAAATCGCCCACACTCTCCGGAGAAGTTAGCCTTGCGTTACCTTGGTTACAATGCGTGAATTACGCCTTCGGTACCGGAGAAAGGTCACTTCAGTGGCAGAAATTCCGCATTATCTAGCCGGGGACACACAGGAATGACGCAAAGTATCGAAATTGCGTCAGATCGCGCTTTTTATGTGACGCGCGACATAGCGGCCGGAGTTTTGCACTTTCCGGCCCACCGCCACGACACCGACGAACTGATGTGGGCGCGTCGCGGTCGCCTCGAGGTCGTCGTTTCGGGCAATCGACTCAGCTTGCACCGGGGGCACCTGGCGTGGATACCGTCGAGGGAAGTACACGAGGCCACGTTGCTCGGCGACGGCGAGCTGCTTTGTTTGTTCGGGTCGACGGCGCTTCGACCACGTGGTGAACGGTGGGGACACGTACGCGTCGTCGCTGTCGGCGAATTGACCGCTGCGCTGTTGACACATCTGGAAGATTCCGATCGCCCTGCCACGGAGCGGGGGCGAAGCGTGGATCTTCTCTACGAACTGATCGACAACTCCGAGGAGCGAAAAGACACTCTCGCGATCCCCTCCGACGCTCGGGCATCAACCGTCGCGAACGCGCTCATCGCCGCCCCTTCCGATTCGCGGACGCTCGAGGATTGGGCGCGCAGTGTGGGCGCGAGCCCGAGAACGGTGGCAAGAACCTTCCAAACTGAGACCGGGATGTCCTTCGGTCGCTGGCGAACGACGGTTCGCGTACATGCCGCCATGGACCTGTTAGGGCAGGGCACGCCGGTACATGAGGTAGCGGCAGCCGTCGGATATTCGTCGACAAGTGCTTTCATCGAAATGTTTCACGCAACGGTTGGATCGACCCCGGCGGTATACGCCCGCAGCATCTTCGGGGATCCTCCCGCGTGACAACACATTGTGCATTTGGGCGTTGGGCACGGGTTCGACATCCAAGAGCCATGGGCGTTCTTGATTGTCGTGCCACACCGGGGGATGCTGCGGTGAGCGCCGCAATGCCTCGACCGTGACCGGGTGCTGTTTGAGCACCTCGCGTGCAGTGTCCCGCTGAATGGGCATTCGGACCCTACTGCGCCGCGACTGCCCTAGCGTTTGCGTCGATAAACCACGTGAAGGGATTCGTTCAATGGCTAAGAATCAGGCACCCCCCGCGACTCGAGCCCATGACATCGCTGTCGACCTGCTTGTGATCGGGTCCGGTACCGGCATGGCTGCAGCCCTTACCGCGAACGAGCTCGGCTTGTCCACGTTGATCGTGGAGAAGACGCAGTACGTGGGCGGTTCGACGGCGCGGTCCGGTGGGGCGTTTTGGATGCCTGCCAACCCGGTACTGGCGGAAGCCGGTGCAGGCGACACCATTGCGCGTGCGAAGACGTATGTGCATGCGGCGGTTGGTGATACGGCCCCCGCCGCACGTGGTGAGGCGTTCGTCGACAACAGCGCCGCCACGGTCGACATGCTCAGTCGCACGACGCCCATGAAGTTCTTCTGGGCCAAGGAGTACTCCGATTACCACCCCGAACTGCCGGGCGGTAGCGCCGCGGGCCGCACTTGCGAGTGCCAGCCGTTCGATGCGTCGGTACTCGGCGACGAACGTGGGCGCCTGCGCCCCGGCCTGATGGAAGCCGGGCTTCCGATGCCGGTCACTGGCGCGGACTACAAATGGATGAACCTGATGGTGAAGAAGCCGACCAAGGCTTTTCCGCGCATCATCCGCCGCTTGGCGCAGGGCGTTTACGGTAAGTACGTCCTCAAGCGTGAATACATCGCCGGCGGTCAGGCGCTCGCAGCAGGCCTGTTCGCCGGTGTGGTGCAAGCAGGTATCCCGGTGTGGACGGAGACGTCGTTGGTTCGGCTCGTCACCGAGGGCGACCGCGTGACCGGTGCGATCGTCGTACAGGACGGTCGCGAGGTGACGGTGACGGCCCGGCGCGGTGTCGTTCTGGCCGCCGGCGGGTTCGACCACAACATGGAGTGGCGCCACAAGTACCAGTCGGAGAGCCTCGGCGAGCACGAGAGCCTCGGTGCAGAGGGCAACATCGGCGAGGCGATCGAGGCTGCGCAGGAGTTGGGCGCCGGTATCGACTCGATGGACCAGTCGTGGTGGTTCCCCGCGGTGGCGAGCATCAAGGGACGACCGCCGATGGTGATGCTCGCGGAGCGCGCGCTGCCTGGCTCGTTCATCGTCGACCACACCGGCCGTCGGTTCGTGAACGAGGCAACCGACTACATGACGTTCGGTCAGCGCGTGCTCGAAAGGGAGAAGGCGGGCGACCCGGCCGAGTCCATGTGGTTCGTTTTCGACCAGGAGTACCGCAACAGTTACGTGTTCGCCGGCGGCATCTTCCCGCGTCAGCCCCTTCCACCGGCATTCTTCGAGTCCGGTATCGCGCACAAGGCGAGCAGTCCGGCCGAGCTTGCTCGCAAGGTCGGCCTCCCCGAGGACGCTTTTGCCGAGTCCTTCCAGAAGTTCAACGAGTCCGCCGCTGCCGGTAGCGATGCGGAATTCGGTCGCGGCGGTAGTGCATACGATCGCTACTACGGCGACCCGACAGTCTCCCCGAACCCGAACCTGAGGAAGCTCGACAAGAGTGCTCTCTACGCGGTGAAGATGACGCTCAGCGACCTCGGCACCTGCGGTGGCGTGCAGGCCGACGATCGCGCACGCGTGCTTCGCGAGGACGGCAGCGTCATCGACGGCCTGTACGCGATCGGCAATACCGCGGCCAACGCATTCGGACACTCTTACCCGGGCGCTGGCGCGACGATCGGCCAGGGGCTGGTTTACGGATACATCGCCGCGCACCACGCAGCAGAGCGGTAGCTCTACCGAACAACAGATCCTCCGAACGGGAGATCAGTGCACGTTCCGATACCGGGACACGCACTGGTCTCCCGTTCGACGTTCAGGTGACGACGAGGCGGGTGCAATTTCGACCGGTCGGGTCGACCTGGCAAAAACAGGTATGTATCCAGGTAGTTCAACCGTCGTGTGAAGCATCATGAAGCGACAGCGTATGGGGTGATTCTCATCCGCAACGCAAGGATCCGCATGTTCCACCCCAATCTCGACCGCCCGTGCCGACACCCGCCCTGTCGATCTGCGATCGAAACGCCTTCGGTTCGCCGCGGCGACATTCGTGGCCCACGATCAAGGATCGGTTCCCGCCCTGCCGCGAGTTGGCTCGCGATTTTGCCAGTGCTGTCACCAGTGCTGACGGAATAGTTTCCGGATCTGCTCTCCGTCCACCCGCGTGATATGTCCGCGGCGCACAGGATGAGCGCACCACAGTGTGGTCCGTGAGGCGGGCAAGCGCACTCAAGTGTTCGCTGTTGTGGCCGTTTCCGTGCCATGAACCGGGCCGTCGAAGATCCACGAGCTCGTCGGATTCTCGACATTTCGATCAGTACCCATGCGTCCCGCTGTCGCGAGAGCTGTCGCTCTGGTTATCACCGTGGCGCGTTCTGAAAAATTCACTCCAACGGGGTCGGTGCTGTCTGCCGTACAGCTCAGCACGTACCGAGTGCTGCCTGCGGGTAGAGGGTTGCACCTGCCCCGATCACATCAGTCAAGGAAAAAATGAGTAAGCACAGAAAACCCATGCGTTCCAACACAAAACGATTCATCGCCGTTACGGCGAGCGTGAGCGCTCTTGTGGGTGCCGGAGCGGTAGTCAATGCAGGTATCGCCGGTGCGCAAGGTTGGTCGGCGAGTTGTAACTGGGAGTGGCCGGTAGACGGGGCACTGTCACAGGGCTTCCATGCAGGACATGACGGCGTCGACTTCGCCGTGAACGTAGGCACCGTACTCCACGCACCGACGTCCGGCACGATTTCGGTTGCAGGACCGAACGATCCGGGTGGATACGGAACATACATCCAGTTGGAAGCGGACTCGGGCTCGCAGATTCAGATGGGTCACCTCTCCGAAACATGGGTCGGTGTGGGGCAGCATGTCGAGGTAGGCGATCAGATCGGGGCAACGGGCAACACCGGTAGCTCCACCGGACCACACTTGCATCTGCGGATTCACAGTGGTGGTGCCGTCGATCCCATGGGCTTCCTGAGTTCGGTTGGTGCGTGCGACACCGGCTCGAGCGTTGTTCCCGCACCTGCACCTGCGCCTGCACCTGCAACTGCACCCGAGCCTGAAGTGGCGCCCGAATCCGTGCCGGATCCGGTAGTCGAGTCTGCAACGTTCGAATCTTCACCAGCAGAGAGCATTTCGGAATCTGCTGCTCAGGCGTCGGGTGAAGTAGTGGTCGTCGCGGCCGGTGATACGTTGTTCGGCATCGGTGCCGGACGTGGGCTCACCTGGCAGCAGGTTTGGGACATGAACCCACAGATCGTCGATCCCGATCAGATCTTCGTGGGCGACGCAATCACTCTGTAAGAGAAGAGGATTCGAAACTGATCGAGGGTGGACGACTGATTCTCGATCAGGTTCAGTAGTTGCATTCATTCTGAATCCCAGTTGGTGTGCGAGAACTCTGCAGCCGGGCCGTCTTTGCGGCCCGGCTGGTTTCGTGCCCGCGATGTGCGCGTCAGGTCGACGATCCAGACGATCAGTGCTGCGGCAGCGTACCCGCCCCCGACGGCGCTCGCACCACTCCAACCCGCGGCATGGAAGACCGCAGTGGTGGAGATCGCTCCGATTGCACTGCCCAGCGAATAGAACACCATGTAGCTGCCGATGATGCGGCCCGACGATTCCGGCGCATGGGCGACGATCAGATTCTGACTTGTGACGTGTACAGCCTGGACGGCGAAGTCCAATGCAATCACGCCGACTGTGAGCAGAACAAGGGAGTGTGTAGCCTGCGCGCTCAACACCCACGAGAGTACGAGAACGATGAGGGACAAGCCTGTGACGCGTTGCGCCTTGCCTTCGTCTGCCCATCGGCCGGCGCTGATTGCACCCAGTGCGCCGACAAGTCCGGCTATGCCGAACAGCCCGATCTGTGTTGTGGACAACCGCCACGGTTCCTCGCTCAGTGGCAGGGCCATTCCGCTCCACAGTGCACCGAAGGACGCGAAGAGGAACAGGGTGATCAGTGCCCGGGTGCGGAATACTCGGTTCGTAGTTGTCAGCGTCACGACTGCCCCGACCGCCCGCATGTAGTTGCCCGTCTTCGGCCGTAGGCGCGTGGCGCCCCCCTGGCCGGAACAGGCTCGCACGTCTTTCGGCAACAGCGTCAAGGCGATTGCGGCGATCAGAAGAGAGGTGACTGCGGACCCCGAATAGACCGCGCGCCAGCCGGCCAGATCGGCAACCAGTCCCGCCACGGTGCGGGCGAGGATGATGCCCACCACGACGCCACTGGTGATGACGCCGATGTTTGTGCCCCGCTCCTCCGGGTGGCTGATCGCTGCGGCGTAGGCAACTATGACTTGGACGACAACTGAGAATGCGCCTGCGACGGTGATGCCGATCAACAGTTGAAGACCCGTGGTGGAAAATGCGACAAGCATCATTCCCGTTGCGGCAGCGCCTATCTGGAGAGCGATCAGTTTCCTGCGGTCCACCAGGTCGCTCAGTGGCACCAGCACAATCAGCCCTGCGAGGTAGCCGAGTTGGGCGAGTGCAACGACTAGTCCGAGACCGGCCGCTGGAAGTGACAGGTCCGCCCCGATTTGGCCGAGAAGTGGCTGTGCGTAGTAAATGTTTGCTACCGAGACCCCGCAGAGGACAGCCAAAAGGATGCGCAGTCTGTGAGGCATCCCGTGCCTGGTCGGCGCGGCCTCGTGCGCGGCATGATTGACCACTTTCACTCCATTTGGTTGCGTTTTGATACCATTTGAAGGCTATGTCATATCGGTTTCAAAACGCAACCAAAGAGGAACTTGATGGCTGATCGCATGCAGTGGACGGACTCTCACTGCCCGGTGGCTAGAACAGCCGACATCATCGGGGACCGCTGGTCGCTGCTGATCGTGCGAGATGCCTTCGACGGGGCGCGCAGATTCAGTCAGTTTCAGCGCAACCTCGGCATCGCGAAGAACATTCTGACCGACAGGCTGCGGAGCCTTGTCGAACAGGAAATCCTGGAGGTTCGAGCAAACGAACAGGGGACCAGGAACGAGTACGTCTTGACCGCACGTGGGGCGGATCTGTTCACCGTAATCGTGAGTTTGCGGCAGTGGGGCGAGCGCCACGCGTTCGACGACGGTGAACCATATTCGACGTTGGTCGACGACACGACGGGAGATCCAGTGCCGACGCTGCGCTTGGCCAATGCACAGGACATCGAACTCGATGTGGCAAATACGCACGTACGGAAGGTCGATCTCGATTGATTCCTCATTCAGCCGGACCGCTGTGAAGCGCTCCGAAATCAGTGCTCTGCGCCGCCGTTGGTCAGACGAGGATGTCGAGAATTTGCGGGCCCGGCTGCTTGATCAGTCGCGGATAGTCACACCACCTCACACGCTCACCTCGCCATGGGCGGAGACTGACGACGGGTTGGTGGATTTGCGTGGCCTGACGGCAGGTAGCGGTGGTATCGACATCAGATTCCTCACTCTGGAACGCATCGACCTGAGCTTCGTCAAGGGTGCACTGTCAGTCTTCGAGTCCGAACTATTCGACTGCCGTTTCGATTTCGCCGTGTTGACCGGACAGCCGCGCATCAATCGCCGATTCGAGCGATGCAGTTTTCGCGGTGCCACGCTCTCTCGCCTGGCCCTGGGGCCGAAGATCGTCGATTGCGATTTCACCGGAGCGAAAGCACTACGGCTCCGATCCGTGCCCAATACCGTGTTCGAGCGCTGTGCATTCGACGACACGGACCTGACCGGTGCGCAGTTCTCTGACACGTCTTTCGTGGATTGCACCTTCGGTGCCGCGCGATTCTCCCCATCCTCGAGCTTCCTGCGGTGCTCCTTCACCCGCACCGCCGTCGAGTTCTCCACGGCGAGTGTCTCGCGAACGACGAGCGACGGGGTCGAAGTGCCGGACCAATGGGTGGGTGAGACAGAAGCGGCCGTCGCGCTGGAGCGGTATGCCGCGCGCTACGCCCAAGCAGCTGACGCGGGAGAAGAGGGTGGCATGGGTCTTGACCCCGAAACTCAGGATCGATAGTTCGAGTTGGAAGCGGGGGAGCGTCGTCAGGTGATTCCGGCGAGCGCTTGCTCTCTGTCAAGGTCGCACGTTTGCTCTCTGCCAAGGTTGCACGTTTGTCTTAGAGTCTTGACCGTGAACACTCGCAGGGTCTCGTTCAGGACGGTGTTCGGTGGGCCGTCGATACCGCCCGACTTCATCGAGGAGTTGGCTCGGCTCCGGCACCAGCTGAGAGGTGTCGAGTTCCAATACGACTTCGATCTGTTCGTCGTCGGTGGAGACATCACGGTGGTGACCGACCCGACCGGACTTCGGGTTCCGCGCGTGTTTCTGGGGCGACGTACGACAACGGCGCAGATTCAGATGAACAGTGCCGACGTGATGAATGTTTCCGACCCGCGTGCATTCCTGTTCCAGACAATCCATTCGGCCATGGTGGAGTTGATCAGGCGAGTCGCCGCTCGCGACAACAACTTCGACGCGGACGACGAACTGCGGAAGATCGAGTTCTTGGTTCTGGAAGGTCTCGGAGAGCCCCAGTGACCACCCGCATTCTGTCAGCGTGGGCCAACCCGATTGTCAATGGCGAAAAAGCTTGCTCCCTGAAGGATAATTGGCGCCGAACACCATCGAGCCCGCGGCAGTTACCCGCACCTGGGCGTGCACGGCTGATTCTGAGCTCTCGACGTTGTCGAGGGTCGCAATCACGATGCGTTCCGACCGTCAAGGGAAGTCCGTACCCTCAGTTGCCCTTGCGTCTCGGCCAACCGAACCTCAGGATCGGCGATCACGACATTCAGGTGTCCATCGTGCGTTCGGAGGTGGATCTCACCGCTGTACTGGGTAATCCGAGTCCCATCGGGTTCATGACGATCTGCGACGAACGACCCGATCAGCTCGTCATCGTGTTCGACTAGGGCTAACCCGTATGAAATCTCACCAAGCGTTCGAACGTATTGCAGCAAGGACTCTTTCACTGACCACCTCAGCGGCGCGATGTCGCTGTGCTCTGTCGTTTCCCAGGCTTCTCAACGCTTTGTACCAGCAAACGATCGGATCTGAACGCAAACCGAAGACTGGACCACCCGGCGCTGGCCTTCTTACGACTCCGGTTGGTCGAGATTTGTTTCTCGTGATTAATTATCAGAAGAACTGCTGTTGTACTCGAGGCCCCCGAGAACGAGGTCGACGACTGATTCGACGTATTTGTCGGCGCGGGATTCGAACTCTTGGATTTTCGACATAGGGGTCATCAAGAAACGATGCTGGATTGTTCCTGCCACGGCATCGAGTATCAGAGCCGGCGACGTGCCTTTCGCGATCTCTCCGCGTTCGATTGCGCGAAAAATAATTTCACGTCCACCGATGATACTTTCATTGCGAAACTCAGCGATTTTGCCCTCGAATAGTTCTGGGAATATTTTTGCATCGATCATGGCGCGCATTCGTGCTGCGCCATGATCACCGAGCAACCGCTCTACCGCAACCTGGCCAATTGCCACCAGGTCTCCGCGAAGCGTTCCGGTGTCGAAGTCGGTGACTGTGTTTTTGCTGGACCGCAACGCGTCTGACATTATTTGTTCTTTCGTCTGCCATCGCCGGTAGAGGGCTGCTTTTCCGACCTTGGCGTGTCTCGCAATCAAGTCGAGATTCAGCCGGGCCCACCCGAGATCCCCGTACAGCTCCAGCGTCGCGGATAGAATTCGTGCTTCTATTTCCGGGTCGCTTGGTCGCCCACGGCCAGACGGTTGCGAGATGGCGCGTGACATGAACCCATCATGCCACGCGCCATCCCAGGAATCTCGAGGGTAACTCGTCAGGTTCTGGTCAGTAATGATGCAGCAGCGAAGTCTAGTCGGCTCACTTGCTCGAAGTTGAGGCTCGAGTTGAGATCGGATCGCGGGGTCGCGCAGAACCTTCGTATGTACAAGGTAGTCCGGTTTCGAGAATCCGAGGTGCCGGAGATTCTTCGGACTGCAGCAAAGAATCTCGCAGGCTCAAGATGATTCTCGGACCGGAATATTCGCCAATTGCTCCGGCACATCCGGTTGGTAGGCCTTTCCTCCGAGCTTGTTGAGAAATGGAACCAGCAGAAAAATCAGCACGCACACTCCGATACAGACGGACCACACAGTCAGGAACGCAGTCTCACTTGGTAGTTTTGATCCACTGATCACCATGCCGGACATGATCGCGGTAAACACCGCTCCGGCAGTTGCCCCGGCCACCGTTCGAGAAGTGTTGTACAAGGCACCCGCGATCCCGGAGTCTTCCGGACGTGCGCGAGAGATGACAAGTGCGGGAAGGAGTGCGACGAATAGTCCGATACCGATACCTCCGATCAAACCCATCGAAATGAAGCCAGTCAGGTTGTGTCGAAATGCGATCAACCCAACGAACCAAATGGAAAGCAGAAGGGCAGCTATCTGCAGCACCGTTCGAGTCCCGAGTCGTCGCGCGAGGCTGTCGGCGAGCGACGACGAAACCATAAGGGCGAGTGGTACGGGAGTTATCGCCAGCGCAATGCCCATCGAGTCGAGCCCAAACCCGTACCCGACGATGTCAGGTTTCGAGGCAAAATACAGTGTAGAAATGGTAGCAGCTCCGTAGAATTGCAATCCGAAAAGCCCAGTCAGCAATAGAAGGAATCCGACTCCGCCTTTCGTCAGTAAGGTCAAATCGACCAATGGGCTGCTGATTTTCTTCTCCATCACGACGAAGGCGGCTAGCAATGCCAAGCCGCCACCAATTGCCATCAGCACTGTGGGAGAGGTCCACCCCAGGTTGCTTCCATTGCTGATCCCGACGAGGAAGGCTGCGAGGCCGGTACCCAGCAGCGCAGAGCCTGTCCAGTCGATGGAACCTTTTGCACGAGAAGATGTTTCGGGAACAAACATTGCGATAGTTACAAGACTTACCAGTGCGAGTACGGCAGGCACAAAAAGGATGACGGTCAGATTGGCGTGAATGCCGAGAAGCCCGACCAATAGTGTCCCTGCAGCTGCTCCGGCGCCGAGGCACCCTACAAGTATCCCGATTGCGCGGCCTGAACTGGCGCCCGCGCGTTCTCGGAGAATTGCCAACTCGAGCGGAAGGAGTGCCCCCAGCGTTCCTTGGATGATTCTGCCCAACAAGAAGACCCCGAATGTCGGCGCTACCGCTGTAATGATCGTTCCGACGGAGACGGCGCCAAGCACAATCAGTACCATGCGCCGGTGGCCGTACTTGTCGCCCAGTTTGGCCAGCACGGGTACGCAGATGACGGTCGAGAGCAGGTATGAAGCCAATACCCAGTTCAGTTGTGCTGGGCTGACATCGAGCCTGTGTCCAATTTCCGGTAGAAGTGGGACATACCACGACTGCAGCATTCCGCTGGTGACTTCGGAAAATGCAAGGAATCCAACGGCGGCGAGTACTCCGACTTGGCGCGGAGACATCGCAAGATTCGACTGAATGTTCGGTTCGGTCACTGGCGCCTCTTGGTGGCGTATGAATTGCGGATTAGGTTGCTAGGCATCGGTTCTCGCGTCCTTCTGCTCAGGGGGTTCGGAGTGCGTAGAATTAGAGACGACTATCGTCCGCTGAACAGTATTGAGTGCATTATGGATGTGTCAAGACTCGCAATGTTGTTACCGGGAGGTAGTCATCGCAGGTGGTCGAACGGCAAAATCCCGACCGCCGGACATGCGTTCAACCCGTCAGGATCACAGGACAGAACGAGGGTCCTCCACGAATTCGTGTCACGGATCATCTGTCGGTCGTGTGTGGACACCACCACCGCAGCTTCGGTCGCGTCGAGGGCCTCGGTCAGCTCGTCGACGAGACGGATTGACAGATGATTGGTCGGCTCGTCGAGCAGTAACACGTGAGGACGGCGAGCGAGCGTGAGTGCGAGATCAAGTCTGCGTTGCTGGCCTATCGACAGTTCGCCGATCCGTTTGGACATCTCGTGTGGGCGCAGTAGTCCGATGGAAGACAACGACACTACCGCGCCGGCGGACAAGGCTCCGTCGGAGACCAATGTGTCCGTGTACGAACGGAAATGCTCTCCAACCTTGCACTGCAGGGGGAGTGTTGTTTCTTGACGTAGCAGTGCCACTCGCAGTCCCTCTGCTGTGTGGCGCCGCCCGGTCGTCGGATGCAGTTCTCCCGCAAGAATCGACAGGAGGGTGGATTTCCCGGATCCGTTCGGCCCAGTTACAACTTGTTTCGCGCGTCCACGGAGGCTCAGCGTCGTCGGCACGTGCAATCTGCCCTCCACGGTCACTTCCTGGACCGTCAGCAAGGATGCGCCGGGTCGAGTTTGCAGTTCTGGGAGGCGGAATCGTTGAAGAGGTTCGGGAACGGGTAGCAGCTTGGATTCCAAGGCTTCCTGGCGGCGGTGCACATTCTTGGCAAGACCACCGGACCGAGTAGCGCGTTGATGCTTGCCGGTTCCTTTCCCTGGTCGCCACCCGCTGACGAGTCGATTCTGTGCGTTGGTGAGATCCTCGAGGAGTCTGGCGGTCTTTGTCTTTTGCTGTTCGGAGTCCTGTTCCCACCTAGTCTGCTCGGATTCGCGTCCAGCCCGGTAACCGGCGTAGCCATCCCCGTATATGCGGGGGCGACCGTCCCGTGTCGGATCGAGATCCAGAATATGTTGGGCGACATCAGAAATGAGTGCGCGGTCGTGGCTTACGACAACTACTCCGCCAGCTCTGCTCCGAAGCTGTTCGGTCAAGTAGTTCACGCCTTCGCGGTCGAGATGGTTGGTGGGTTCGTCGAGCAGTAGAAAGTCGTGATCAGATCCCAACAGGCATGCAAGTCGAACTCTATGACGTTGTCCGACAGATAGTTCCGTCAGAAGGCGTGACCGCTCGGTAACCGCGCCGAGACCGCCGAGCGCGATGTTCACCCGTCGTTCGGCATTCCAAGCATCAAGTGCCTCGACCTGTTCGAGTGCAGTTGAATAGCGGTGGTCGGCCTCCGCGGTGCCAGATGCGAGCCTGTTCGATGCGATTTCGAATTCGTCCAGTGCCGCTAGGGCGTCGGCGATGGAGTCTCGTACGACTTGCCCGACTGTGCATTCGTCGGTGGTCGGCATTTCTTGCTCTGCCAGACCTAAAGTGCCGACCCGTGAGACGGTGCCGACGTCCGGTGTCAACTTTCCAGCCAACACGTGTAAGAGGGTGGACTTACCGCGGCCGTTCTCGCCTACCACCGCCCAGCGCGATTTCGGCGTCACAGTGAGGTCGATTCCGCTCAGTATCGTTGTGCCGCTGTCGATGACGGTGATGTCGGTGGCGGTGAGTTGCGCGCGCAGGCGTGCAGGAATGGTCGATGAATCAGGCATTTTTGCTCCCGAGGAGTGTGCGCGCTACCGAAATGGGTGCTGGTGCGCGCAAGTGAGTTGACGGAGACCGTGCGGGTCGGAAATCGCAGGTGCAGCCGACCGGGATCGCTCCCGAGGGTCGGCACGACTGAATGAATCCGTCACTCGAAGATCAAATGCATGCCGTCACGATAACAAGAAGCGGTGTCATGTGACTAGGAAAATGCCGCAGGTGGACTCCAGCTTCCTTTCGCCTGATTTGGTCGGACTGTTGTCACGTCTGGCACCGGTCACCGGCGACAGAAGACGCTTACAATTCTCGGCGGTGCGCGGTGGCGGTGACAAGAAGGTAGCGTTCCGCTGCGGCGTAGTCGGTGATCGATGTGCCGTCTGGCCCGGGGGTTTGGGCGATCAGGTCGAGGTAGCGGCGGCGATGGAGGTATGCGTCGGGCTGGGTCAACAGATACTCCGCGGCCGCGACGACCTCCGGACTCGGAGCGGCACGCATGAGCCGAGTACGGGCCGGCTGGTAGTCGGCTCGGGCGTTCTGGAGCGGTCCGATGGCGGTGTAGTGCCCGTCGCTGCGATCATCATTTCGGGCAGTGTTGTTCATACGGTGGCCTTGGTGTGTAGGAGATCGACGTTGCCGTTGTAGTAGTCGAGGACACGGTGATCCATGATCCGCCTCCACAACGGTGGTACGGCAGCGCACACGATCATCACCGCGTACCCGGCCGGCAGCTGCGGAGCGGTGGGAGCGCTGCGCAAGGATTGGTAGCGAAGTCGCGGATTCGCGTGATGGTCGCTGTGTCGTTGCAGCTGGTACAGGAACAAGTTGGACACGAGATGGTCGCTGTTCCAACTGTCTTCGGGTCTGGCTTTGACAAAGCTGCCGTCTTCTCTTCGTGCACGGAGCAATCCGTAGTGTTCGAGGTAGTTGGCCGCCTCGAGGAAAGTTATCCCGGCTAAGGCTTGCAGGAACAGCCAGGGCAGAATCTGCCACCCGAACACGATGATCAAAGTTCCGAACAGAGCGGCGCTGAGTGACCACGCCTGCACGATGCTGTTCCGAGGCGACAGTACCGGTGAACCTTGTCGGCGCAGACGTGCTGATTCGATCTGCCACCCCGATCTCAGACCTCCGAACGCACTGCGGGGGAGGAATATCCAGAAAGATTCCCCGAAACGGGCACTGGCCGGATCGCGAGGTGTCGCGACCTTGACGTGGTGACCGTGATTGTGCTCGATGTAGAAGTGTCCGTAGAAGGATTGAGCAAGAACGATTTTCGCCAACCGTCGCTCGTGGCGATTGTTCTTGTGGCCGAGTTCGTGTGCGGCATTGATGCCGACGCCTGCCACGACGCCGACGGTCATCGCCAGTGCGATCTTCTCTCCAGTTGCCATCGGGGCATACGACCAGCACCAGGCGGCGAAGACGAGACCCCCGTATTGCAGCGGCACGAACAGGTAGGTGCACCATCGGTAATAGCGGTCATCCTGCAATGCCGCGATCACATTGTCGGGCGGACTGTGGCCGTCGGGGCCGACTGCGACGTCGACGATCGGGATGACGAGAATCAGGATCCAAGCACCGGTCGCCCAGAACAGGCCGAGGTGCAAATGTTGGACGAGTAGCCAGGAAAGGAAGGGGCTCAGCGGGACCAGCAATCCCAACGGCCACCAGTAACGCTTCCGATCCCGCCATGCGAGCGTATCGGCACCGGTTTCGACGCTCGCACCAACGTCGTCTGTGTCTGTCATCGAGAGTTCGCGAGTAAGGACGAGTGGAACATGATCATTGCTCTCCAACTGTTCGTACAGAATTTTCGAAGTGTCTATACCGTTTCGCTGCACTAAGTTTCGTGCTGCGGCGTCGTCGGCCGGTTAGACGATGTCGGCGAATGCGATGATGTTGTCGTTGTAGCTGCGGGCGGTTTCGTCGAAAGATCCACCACACGTGATGATCCGGAGCCCGGGGCGGTCGAGGTCGCCGTACACGACGTTGGTGGGGAAGTCGTCCTTGGGGAAGTGCTCGATACTGGTGGCGGTAAACACTGCGCGACTTCCGTCTTCGCGGCTGATGATGATGTCGGCTCCTGGTTCGAGATTCCTCAGATCGAAGAAAACCCCGTCGGTGCCTTCCCAGTCGACGTGGCCGGCGATGATCGCCGGCCCGACCTCGCCAGGGGCGGGAGCCCCGGTGTACCACCCTGCAGCCTTCCCGTCCGGTGGGACTTCAAGGGTTCCATCGGTATCGAGTCCGAGGTCGATGATGTCGGTGTCGACGTCGATGGACGGGATTTCGAGTCGCACGGGGCGCTGTGCTGCCGTTACCGGCACCTTTTCCGGCTGTGCAGAATCAGGGGTACTGGGCGCGGAGTTGGCACTTTGTCGAGACGATGGGTGCGGTTGTGAGTTTCCGGCGTCGACCTGTCCGCCGGCGCATCCGACGACTGTCAAGAGTGCCGAAACAGCAAGGGCGATAGCCGTGATGGCTCGGCGAGATCGCGGAGCCATCACGAAGTTGCTGTCTTTCATCTATCGACTGGTCCGACGGATGACGAGGACCGATGTTGCCACGACGGCGAAGGTGCAGACCAGCAAGGCAATCCACCTTTCACTCGACTGCCCGGCACTTTGGGATTGTGTGCTTCCGTCGCCGGTGTCGACCGAGCCTCGTGGTACCTGCGGCACCTGAGGGGTTCGGCCAGTGGGGGATTCCGGTCTTACAGGTTGAGTGGTCGGGGTACTCGTTCGAGAAGCCGAGGTCGTCGGCACCTGAGACGGGATGGTTACTGTCCCGGGCACAGTCGGAGGTGTTCCCGGTAGTGGCGGTAAACCGGGAATCACGGGTATCGACGGAATGTTTCGGCTGGTCGTGATGACCGGAGGTACGCCCACCGTGGTGGTCACCGTTCCGACAGGGGTGCCCACCGTAGTTGTAGTCGCCTCTGGCGGGACCGCAGTAGTGGTGGTTGTAGTCACCTCGGGCGGGACCGCCGTCGTGGTTGTCGTCGTGTCAGGCGGGACCGTAGTCGTCGTAGTGGCAGTCGGGGTTGTAGTTGTGACCGGAGGTGCGCAGGTGGGGATGGTAACGGTGTTCGTATCGAGAGTCACCGCGCCGTTGATCGCCAACAGGCGACCCTCGACAGTGGCCTCCGTTGTGGCAGTAATGTCTGTCAGCGCCAACAGGTTTCCTCGGAACACGGAATTGGTGCCGAGAGTGGCGGAGCTACCAACCTGCCAGAAGACATTGCACGCCTGCGTCCCGTTGATCAACGCGACGGTGCTCGACGACGACGTGATCAGCGTTGATCCGGCTTGAAAGACGAAGACGGCATCCGGGTCACCTTGCGCGTCGAGGGTGACGGTTCCCGACAGGGCGATCGACGATCCGGAGTTGTAGACACCCGAAACCAGTGTCCGGCCGGTCAAGTCGGCTCCGGTCGGTTGTGTCGGGCCCTGACCGGCGAGAGTGTTGTAGGCAGTCAACACGTCGGGTTTCGCTCCCTGAGATACCGCGTCTCCGCCATGGTTGGTGCCGGTGATCGTCAGGTCCGATACACCGGTGATGGTCGGCGTCGGATACGTGCCGATATCGCCTCCGAGTGTTGTCGGTCCGGTGTTGGTGATTCCCGCTCCGGCAAGGACTGCAAAGGGCTCAGCGGTGCCGAGTCCGACAGCAGTCGCTTCCGCGCCGGCAGTGCCGGCCGGCAGGACGAGAATGCCGACCGAGAATACGGAAATCGTTGCAATGCCTGAGAATTGAAAGAACCGCGAGCGTCGTGTTGCGGTAGGTGCTGTCATGTTCTGTTCATCTTCGATCCTTTGAAGAAGGGACTCATGCGACGAAAGTGAGTCCGTACGTCCGCGCCGACTCCGGCGCCGGGACGTATCGATGAGCGCCCACGTAAATCCGGACATTCCGGGTATACGATGTGTGTATACGTTGTATATATAGGGCGTCACCGAACAGTAAACCAGTCGTGCGGTTCTGTCAACGCGTAGGCATACGTTGTATATTCTGTGAATGACCGGACACTCGCGAGATCGCACTCATGGTTCGATTCCAGTCGGCGATCGCGAGGAACCTCTCACCAGGGCGCTTGTGCTCTCGACGGCGTTGGCGATCATCGACGAGGAAGGTGCCGAAGGCCTTTCCATGCGGCGACTGGGGAAAGCGCTCGACAGAAATCCGATGACCCTTTACAGGTACGCGGCAAACAAGGCGGCACTGCTGGACGGGGTCGTGGAGACCGTGCTCGAACAACTGGTCGTCGACCCGTCCGATCGCGACTGGAGAGGGCAACTGCACGCGGTTGCGTATGGGTATCGCCGCCTCGCGCTCGCGCACCCCAATGTGGTTCCACTGCTGGTCACTCGGCCGTTGTCGACGCCGCTCGGATTGCGTCCTCCGGGGACGCTGCGCTACCTCGAGGCGATTCTCGAACTGTTGATTCGCGCCGGTTTCACCCCCGAAGACGCTTTGCACATTTACAGAGCGGTGTTCGGTTTCCTCAACGGGCACATTCTCAACGAGCTTCAAGAAATTGTCGAAAACCCAGAGGAGACCGACGATCTCCTACGGCTCGGCCTGCATCGGCTTCCGCTCGCCGAGTTCCCGAGGCTACGGTCGATGGCTACGATCATGGCTCACTACGACGGTCAGGACGAACTCGAGCGCGGCCTGGCCATCCTTCTGGAGGGTCTGGCGACGGCTTCGCCGCCGTCGAGTGCAGAAGGCTGACCACTCTCACGTTGGGTGGCGACATGAGACGACCTCGACGGCCACACAATTCAGGGGACCGACGAGGCCGGTGAACGCCAGTGAGGTCACTGACGTTTACATATCAACCGTACGTGTCACGGTTGGAGAGCGGCGGCGAGCTTCGTCCTGGTTGTGTGAGTGTTTCGTCCTGCTTCGCCCATTTCGGGCGATTCTTATATCGAGTGCCGGCTCGTATGCGCAGATTGCACGGTGAACGACCTGCAAGCTGCGCGTGTGCAAGACGCCAGAACGGCGCCTTCCGTCCGCCAGGATGAACGGACGGAAGGCGCCGTATCAGTTGTGGGTGCCCGCATGCGGCGAGATCGGTCTGGACCTGTCAGGGTTGAAATTCTTCGTTGTGGGGATTCTCCGGCGGGCTGGTCGCGAGTATGCGTTTCCACCACTTTTGCCGCTGCGGGTCTTCGCTCCAGACGACCGGTTCGGTTAGGGCAGCGGCGGGGGCCATGATTGTCGCGGACATAGTGGACCTCCTGGGGTGAACGGTTCTTGTGCAGGCGATTTCGCACCAAGCGCTGCAGAATCCTGCGGTGCGATCCCGATGTGTGGGTAGCGCTACAGGCCGAACAGGTCAGGCCTCGATCTGACCCTGAGCGTCTGACTCGGAGTTCGCAGTGCGGGCCGGCGGCCCCGACGAGATTTCGATCCGCCTCGGTTTTGCCTTCTCGGCGATCGGCAAGGTCACGGTCAATACGCCGTTGTCGTACGAGGCGACGATTCGCTCGGAATCGATGTCCTCACTGATGGACAGCTGCCTTCTGTACGTACCCGTGAAACGTTCGCCGGCCAGCCACGTCACGCCCTCTTCGGAGAGGGCACTGCGGTGCGCGGTCAAGGTCAGGGTCGAGCCGTCTACCTGTACGTCCACCGATCCTGGGTCGACGCCGGGAAGATCGGCGTGCAGAACGTAGTGGTCATCGATCTTGTAGAGGTCCATCGGCATGAAACGAGGACTTCGGCTGCTGCCGGTTCCGGTAGCAAGCAAGGATTTGGTGATCGCGTCGATGTCGGTGAAAGGATCGAAACGAAGCACAGCAACACACCTCCCGTATCGTCGAAGAAAGGTCACCGCCACCTCGACGGCGACCGAACTCACTGTGCGAGAACATGTTAACCAACACATCTGGCACTCTGCAACCCTGAGTGCCAGATTCTCGAGTGAAACTTCGGTCCGAGTTCCGGGAGCATCTGAAGGTCGTGATGAGGACGCCGATTTGTTCGGCCTTCCGAGTCGCTAGGGGATGAGAACGCGCGGGTTCAAGATGTTGTTGGGGTCGACGGCGTTTTTGATTGCCCTGTTCAACTTGACCACGACCGGGTCCAGCGCGCTCGACAGGACGTCTCGTTTGTGTTGTCCCACGCCATATTCTGTTGTCGCGGTTCCGCCCAGTGTTCTCACGAGTTCGTAGATCTCTTGTCTCGCAGCGGCGGCAGATGCTGCGGCCACTTCGTCTCCGACGGGATAGTTGAGAACGGGGTGAGTGAGTTCGTCCGCTGCGTGGGTGTAGCTGACGATTGTGGTGTTGGTGCGATTTGCTATGTCGGCTATGCCGTCGGCGAGCGCAGGGAGCTTGTCGATCGGGACGGCGACATCGTCGCCGATAACCACGCCCTTCTGCTCGAAGGCTTCGTACACGGCGTAGCGCGGACGGATGAACAGGTCACCTTCGTGAGGATCGTCGGTGACGAATACATCTGAGGCTCCATGCTTTTCGCAGTGCCTGCGCATGAGATCCACCTCGCCCTCTGCTCCGTTGCCGGCATCGGACCGCCCGATGAGGAGTGCCCCGGCGTCGGTGTCGAGTTCCATGCGGAGAAACTCTTCAGCCACGTTGATGGCGGCGTTGTCGAGGATTTCGAGTTCTGAAGGCCGCACGAGACTTGTGATGTCCTTCGCTGCGGCGACGGCTTCGGACATCGACGGGAAGAAGGCCACAACTGTGTGCGGTGTCGGAGGCTGAGGGATGAGGCGAAGTGTCAACTCGGTGATCACGCCCAGTGTGCCTTCGCTGCCCACGAACAGCTTCGTCAAAGAGAGGCCGGGGGTGTCCTTGATGCGATCTCCGCCGAGTTCAGCGATGGATCCATCCGCTAGTACGACGGTCATTCCCAGGATGTAGTCGCTGGTAACGCCGTATTTTACGCAACACGGGCCACCTGCATTGGTTGCGGCGTTGCCGCCGATCGAGCAGATTTCAAACGACGACGGGTCCGGCGGATAGTGCAAACCCTCCTGTGCGGCAGCGACTTTGACGTCGTTGGTGAGGGCTCCCGGTTCGACGATTGCGGTGCGTGATGACACGTCAATGCGAATCGATCGCATGCGTTCGAGGCTGAGGGTTATCGCGCCGTCAATGGCTGTGGATCCGCCGACGACACTTGTCCCTGCGCCCCGTGGGATGACCGGAATCCGTCGACTGTCGGCGAATCGGAGGGTTTCCTGGACGTCGGATGCCGTCGATGCACGTACGACGGCGACCGGTGTGCCTGCTGCGGGGTCGAAACTCCAGTCCTGTCGGTAGGATTGGAGCAGATCCGGATCGGTGGTCATCGCACCCGGTGACAGTCGTGGGGTGAGCAGATTCAAGTCGTCGACATGGGCCATGATTCGAATTTCAGCCTTCCGATCCGAAGTGTTCTACCGAAATAGGTTGAACCTGAGGGGTACCGATGGTTGGTCTCCCGCCGACAGCGTGGACCACGTGGTTGAAAGCTAGTGTCTCGAGTGCGGTTGAGATCCACCGAATGTGGCGTACGGCACATTCCGTCCGTTGTGTTCACTGTCTCAGATGTTGCTGAGGTCGGTCATCACCTGATCCAGTGCGCCGGTACGGCCCGGTGTGACTACTTTCTGGAATATCGTCAGTACGCACTCGTCGAGGGCGTCGGTCACCGACACAGTTTTCCGAGTGACGGTGCTTCGGTTGGACCAGCGGCCGCGGGTCATATGTGCGAGAGCGATTCCGTCGCGCAGGGCTGTCGCTCTCCGACTCGAGGAATGCGTGAAGATGTACGTCCTGCCGGAGATGTCGACCTCACATCGCTTGTTCTTTCGTCGCATGGCCCCGGGCTTCTGGTCAGTCACGTTTCCGATCGTTCCGTCGGCCAGGTGAAGTGTTGCGGGGTGACCTTTGCGGAACGTGAGTACATGTCGGTCTCGATCGGCAACCGACGATTTCGGCTTCCGTCGACGGGGAGTTCGATCGCCCTCGTCCGGATACGTGGGGGACAATTTGCCGTACAGACTTCCCGCTGGATCGAAAATGGCTACGGCAGAGCCATCTTCGGCGAGCTTGACGAACCATCCGGCTTCTGTGGAACTGTCCCAATTCATGTCGACGATTATCCTACGAGGGATCGTTGAACGGTGCGCTGCCTGCTCGAGCGTCAGAGGGCACGCCGGAACATCTTGTCTTCGTCTGTGGTGACAGCGCCGGACGCAATGAGTCGTTCGAGGTGCAGCTGTGCTGTCCGTCGTTCGACGGCGTCGACGTACGGGGCCGTGACGTGAGGGCGGTAGACGAGTCGATGGGCGACGATGTCTTCCAAGAGTTTTGGTTCACCGAGGAATTGAACGAGACGTTCTTCACGGCTGAGCAGTTTGTCGCGGTAGGCGGACAACCGGCGTCGGAACTCGTCGCTGCCCTCGACCACACCTTTCTGGTGGAAGGTTCCGTACCATCGTGCGTCGATCGTTGCGGCGTGGTCGATGGAGTCGAGGAAGTCGTTGACGCTGCTACCCAGATCGCCGTACATCGGGCCGAAGGAAGTGAGGTCGACGTCGGCGACGTAGAAGAAGCCGTCGGGTTCGACGAGTACGCCGCAGTGTCCGCGCGTATGCCCTGGCAAATGAATGACCGTCGCGGTGCGGTCACCGAGCTCGAAGACGTGGCCGTCCGCGATCCCTGCCACATTCTGGTGCGTCGGAGGTATGTCGTACTGCGTTGCTATCGATAGTCGGACCTCTGCTCGTTCGTCTGCGCGGAGGCCGTAGTTGTCGAGCAATGTTTCGAGTGATGCGACCGAGGGCGCGTCGAGGTGGTGTGCGAACGTCGGCACGTCGAAATGATGGAGGCCGGCGATGTGATCCTCGTGGCCGTGGCTGATGAACGCCAGGTCTGCGCCTACGGGATCTCGGTCGAGGGAGAGCGAGGGGTCGATGACGAGAGTGCTTTCGGATCCGTGCACCACCACGGTGTTTCCGTAGGGGACGGCACCACCGTTCTCGGGAACCAATACCGACACCTTGCCGAATTCTGCAGGTGTGAACATCTTTCGCCTCCCTCGTGACGATCGTGTCGTGATGACACCGGCTTGCAGGCTCGTCTCACTCGAGTTGTAGTCGAGACCCCTCGACAGTATCCGTCGTCCAAGTGGTGAGGTAAATCGGATAGCGGCTCGATGACATTGCGATCCACGAAAACCGCGGCTAGATCCAGTCAGGTTGCGGTGCGCGCTATTTCGTTGAGAGTCCGTTCGACGGCTTGCGCGATCCTGTGTGCCGGAGGGAGGTGCTCGGCATCTGTCTGGATTCCGATCCAGAATCTGTCGTTGTAGGACGCTGCGGTGAATCCGACTCGAACGTTGCCGGCCAACGGGCCTAACGGCCAGAGCTCGACGAGCGCTGCCCCGTCGAGCGTGAGCGGGCCGCTCGGTCCGTGGACATTGGACACCACTGCACCGATCATGTGCTGGCGCTTCGCAAGCCTGTCGAAGATGCCGGCCATGCGGGGTGACCGAAATGTTGTTCCCGCTGCGCGTGCGGACGGCTTTGCCGCAGCGGTTTGCTTCGCGACGATGGTGACGGCTCGTTCTTCGTCGGTTTCGCGAAGTGGGAGGTCGATAATCATGAATCCGACGGCATTGCGTGCGTCACCGATCGCGGTGACTGCGACGGGGACAGACACCGCGATCGACTTGGGAATGTGTCCACCGCAATTTTCGAGGATGTATCGCAGTCCGGCGCCCGCAGCAACGAGATAGGCGTCGTTCAATGTGCCTCCAGCCTTTTGCGCACCACGCTCGATCAACGAGGTGCCGACGTTGACGGACGAGATCGATCTCGTGGGGCCAATGGTGCCCAGCAGCGCCCGCGACCGGATCGGCCGGTGTAGGAACGTCCCCATTCGGAATCGGAGGAGATCCCAGGGGCTGGCTTTCTTCTGATCGCGGAGTTCGAGAGTCGGACGGATCTTCGTCCTTGGTGAGGTGCCCGTGCGTAGTTGTTCTGTCGATGGAGCCGAGGTGAAGAGTCGTTCGAAAAGCTCGCTGGCTCGCGAGCCGTCGAGAACCGCGTGATGCACTCTGATGACGATGCCGCACTGCCCCGGTCGAGCTGCGGGAACCACTGCGATGTGCCACAGGGGTCGGGAGGGGTCGAGGGGCAGCATCACGAGTCGACTGCAGATCGCTTCGAAGTCGGGTTCGGTGGGACCACGTTCGTCCAGTGAGACATGGAGGCCGACGTCGATGTCGTTGTCAGTCCACCACCATGACCCATTCCGCATGATCGGTCGCTGCCGCAGTAATGGCTCCTTCGCGATGTGAGCGGCGAGGGTGCGGTGAAGACGAGCAAGATCTGGTCGACCGTCTCGATCGACGAAGCCACCCGGAGAAAGCAGTCCGGCAATCGTGACGAGGTACGGCTGGACGTGCACACCGAGCTGGAAGCTCGCAGCGTCGACGGGTGATATCGGCACGTCGCGTGTGGTTTCGACCATCTGCTGAGCCTAATCGAGGCGACAGAGTGAACGACGCTGGTTTCGGCTAGCGGATCACCAAGTCGTGGTCGGTGGCGCTGAGCGTGATCGCCGCAATGTGTTTGCCGCGCATCCAGTCCTGTACGAACGCGTCCAGAGCGGGGTTCGATGCCCGATCCGCATACGCGTCCGACGGAATTTCGATTGCCCCGACGAGGTGGCGCGGATCGGCGTCGAGGCCGGACGAGCGGGGACTCATCCGTAGCCCGTCGGCGGTGTGCAGGACGACCGGAAATACTGTGCCATCCGGGGCGGTCACCGCCGCGGTCCGGGTCGTGGCGACCGGGTCGAAGTGGTCCACGTCCAGTCGGTATCCGGAGGGCTGTGCGTGCTGGCCGATCGCGTCGAGTAGGCGCGGGTCCACCACAGAGTAGGGAAACCCGATGTCGATCAGAGTCTGACCGTCGATGGCACCGTTGCGGGCGGGCAGTGTCGTGGACAGGTGCCAGGGGGCGGTGGGGGACAGTGTGTCGGTCGAACGGTCTGTCGGCGAGTTCTCGACCGGCATGCCGAGGAGGGCCGCGCCGGTCGGTGTGAACTCCCAGTCGCCGCCGACGAGATCCTTGTGCCAGAAACCGGATTCGGCGCCGCGGAGACCCTCGACGCGCAACTCCCGCCGGTTCGGGCCAGGACCGAGGGAGTGCACGCTGATCGCGGATGTGACGTCACCGGGAATCTTGGGTTGGTGCACCCAGTCCGGCGCCGGAAGTTGGATCGCGGCGGTACTGCGGTCGAGGGTTTCGGCGACGAGGTTGGGTGCGCTGGGCTTGCCCGACTGGTCATCCCAGCTGTAGCGGAAGAAGATCGAGTCAGAACCCGAAGAGTCGAAATCAAATGTGCGGGTGTACATGTCGCCGTGCTTGTTCATCACGAAGGTGGTCGACCCGGCCGCCGACAAGGACTCGGCCTGGAACCGTCCGCCGAGTGGACCGCCGATCTCGTAGCTGTCGTCGTTGGGCAGCCACGGGTCCGCGTAGGTTATTCGGCTGCCGTCCCCGGTCAACGTGGGGATCATCGTCATCTTGGCGAGTCCGACGAAGTGAATCCGTCCGGCGACGTCGGTGAAAGTTTGGTTGTCCCACGGCGAGGAGACGCTCAGTGCCCACCCGTTCGGGCGGTCTCCTGGGAGTTGTCGGCCGGGACCGCTCCACAGAGGTGCGCCCCATGCCGAGGTCCAGTTCCACACCAGCGGATCCTGGGATGCGTTGTCCATCGTGTAGATCCAGCCGTTGTCGTCGACCGCGACGAGTTCGTCGTCGTCCAGTGATATCCCGACTAGTCGGCCGCGCAGGCACTCGGGCATCGGCACGAAACGCCACGGTTCAGCCGTTGGTGCGCCTGGCTCTCGTGGCCGAGCGAGTAAGTCGTGGTCGACTAGCGCGAAGTCCCAGAAACGATTGAATTGGGTAGTTGGCGTGCGGATCTCGACCGAGTCGGGGGCGGTTGAACTGGTGAATGTCGGTAGGTTTGCCAATCCGACTCGACCTCCACCGGAGGGCGCACCTGGTGGCAGTTGAGCGGTTCCGAATGGTATGCAACTGGCCGGCCCGGGTTCGGTGGGCGCGGCGGCGGCGAGGGGAGTGGACCACAACAGGCCTGCAGAGAGTAGGACGCCGACGCTCAGTAGTCGCGGTCGGTGCGGGTGCGAAACTCCACTCGCGGTCTCGTTCACCGTCCGATTGTCGCACGATTCGCATTGTTTGTATGGATTGTGCGGATTGTCCACTTGTGTCGGTTGTGGCGCAGAGTGCCGATCGCTGTGCTCGGGAGTTTGTTGGTAGTTGGAGAGGTTGTCTTGCAAGTGCTTTCGGAGGAATCGTCAGCCCACTCCGTAGGTTGACCGTTCAGATGAGGCTTGCCATCACCTGCAGATACGGTGGGGTGATGAGAAGGCCGAAGTCGTTGGGTGAATGGTTGGTAGCTGATCCTCCGGCGTCCGCCAAGCCCCCTGGGCCGATTCTTCTTGCCTTCACCGTTGTTCCGCTTGCTGCGTTGATCTGCGAGCATTACGGTTGGTGGCCTTCGCCGTTCGGGGAGTACAGATGGTTGGATCCCTTCCTCGTCAGCGCTGCGGCTCTGCTCATCTTGATCGTGGTCGGTCTGGTGTGGGCGATCCGCACCCTCTATGTCCTTGGCCAGGACCGACGGTGGTCGTGGTGGATCCTGCCCTCTCCGATCGCGGTTATCTCTGCAATCGCTCTGGTGTTGTTGATGCCACCGGCTACTTTCCTCGACAAGAGCGGAGAGTTCGAGACCATCGCGATTGGTCTTCTGGAGCAGCCTGAATCGACCGTGGAAGAGCTCGAGATCGGCCAGTTCGATATCAGTAGTGCCCATGCCGTGCGTCCCGATGAGGTCTACTTCATCGACGACGAAAGCATGTTCATCACCTCGAGTGGGTGGGTGTACTCGCCCAGCGGCCCACCATCGGGGTTCGATGATTTCTCCGCAACTCACCTCGGCGGACCTTGGTACGAGTTCACGGCGGTATGGCGTGACTGATAAATCGAGTGGCCTGTAACGCAGGCCTGTAGCTACCATCGCGGTGTGGATACGTACACGGTGAAGCCCCATGGGTGTGAGGGGGTTGTCGGCGTCGTCTTCGCCGGCGACAGATAGCGCATTTCGGACCCGACAGCACTTGGTGCTGATCGGGCCATGAGCTGTACCCACCTTCACCGAGCCACGATTGGTATACACCCATGATCATTTTGACCGATACATCGATCCGTTCCAGCCTCGTCAACGCGAGTCGTAAGGAGAAGTCCGATCTCACCCTGCCGGACCGCTTCGACACCATCGATTTCGACGCTCTCGACTACCTGGGCTGGCGAGATCCGAAAATGGGCCGACGCGCCTACGCGATCGTTCCGACACTCGACGGGGAGACCATCGGAGTCTTGCTCGTTCAAGCGGAGGCCACTCCGCGGTCGCGCGCCCAGTGTTCCTGGTGCCGAGACACGCGACTTCCCAACGAGGTCGTCTTCTACGGCGCTAAGTTGGCCGGGCCTGCCGGTCGACGCGGCAGCACAGTCGGAACACTGATCTGCCGAGACTTCCAGTGCTCGGACAACGTTCGTAACGACCCCCCGCTCCCTTATGCCGGCTACGATGCCGCCGCAGCGCGCCAGGATCGGAAAGATGAACTGGTGCTGCGAGCTTCGAGTTTTGTCGAGCGGGTGGCTCGGCAGTAGAGCCGACCAAATCGGGGACGAGATAGCACCCTGTTGCGACGTTCGTCCCCCTTCCTGGCTCAGGGAGGGGGACGAGCTGTCTAGACGGTTTTGACCCGGGGAGCACTCCGAGACGGCGCGACATGTGGCGTCGCACATGATTGCGCGGTCACGGCGTTGCGCGACGCAACGTCGCCCAGGCTCCGGCGATGCACGCGATGGCAAGGGCCAAGGGGAGTAGTGCCATCGGGACCACTCGGGGAGTATCGACAAACCACGAACCGATCGCGGGCCACCACCCAGCCCACGTGATCAGGATCGCTGACAAGCCGAGCAAGCCGAAAAGCCCGGTGAGGGAGGCGAGTAGACCGGTGGTCCTCCACCGCTGGTAGATAGCACCTGTCAGCATTGCGATCGAACTGGTCAGCAGCAGCGTCGCGAACAGTGCGAGCAACTGTACGGCCGTGTTGTCGGTGAAATAGCGTGCGATGCCGAACATTCGCATGTGCACACCCCAGCCGTTGGTGGCGGACTCCACCACGGACAGCAACTGTAGCGCGATTGCGAAGACTGCGGACTGTGCCAGGGCCATTACCGTGGTGGCAGTGAAGAACTCGCGGCGAGTCACGCTCAGTCCGAGTGCGAACGGGAACGTCTGGGTCATCGATTGGAGGTAGAACGCCAACACGAAACCGTAAACGGAGAACACACTGCCGGTGAATCCCTCACCCTCATCGTTCCGGACGATCGCGTAGATAGTGAAGCTGATGAGGAACGAGATCAACAGGATGCCCACCGGCCAGGCGATCAGCAACGGCCACGCGACCGTGTGCAGTTGTAGGACCGAACCGATCCTGGACCGCGTGGGCGCCTTCGAGACCGTCCGTGGCGATGTCGTTGCGATGCTCATACGGTGATCTCCTTGCGCTGAGTCGTGGTCGCGATGACTAGCTCCTGTAAAGATGCCGGTTCCACTGCGACACCCGCCTCCCGCAGTCGGTTTCGCTCGGTGTCTGTCAAATGGGCCTGCAAAGTGATTCGGCTGTGGGCGCCCAGCGTCTCCCGGTGCAGGACGGTGCCGGACGTGGCAACAGCATCGACCGCATCCAGGGGGCCGGTTACCACTACTGCTTGGCTTCGCAGTGTGTCCGCGTCCTCGTCGACGACAATCCGGCCGCCGTCGACGACGATCACGTGCTCGAGCAGATTGGCTACCTCGTCGATCAGGTGAGTCGAAAGCACCACAGTGCGAGGATGTTCGGCGTAGTCCGCAAGCAGACGATCGTAGAACAGTTGGCGTGCAACGGCATCGAGACCGAGATACGGCTCGTCGAAAAGCGTCAGGGGCGCGCGGGAGGCGAGTCCGATGATCACCCCCAACGCCGACCGCATGCCGCGTGAAAGCTTCTTCACCTTGCGGCACAGGGGAAGTTGGAAGTCGTCGAGCAGTGTCTCGGCGAACGCGTGGTCCCAATTCGGGAGTAGATGGCCGGCGGCGACGAGTACGTGCTTGACCTTGAGGTCTTCGGGGTACGTCTGGCTTTCCTTGACGAAGCACACGTTCGCCAGTACGTCGGCATTTTCGAACGGGGCAGCCCCGAAAACTTCGACGTCGCCGCTGGTGTGCAGGTCCTGCCCGGTCAGTATCTGCATGATCGTCGTCTTGCCTGCGCCGTTGCGACCGAGCAGGCCGTAGATCTTGTTGCGGCTGATCTCGAACGAGACGTCCGCGAGCGCGTCGACGTCCCCGTACTTTCTGTCCACGGAGCGCATCGAGGCGACGAGTTCAGTTTCGTCGAAACGCCTGACGTGGGGCTCGGTCGTTGTCGTGCTTGCGTTCATCAGTCCGCCTTCCTGTCGTCCAGCATGGATTTGAGTTCTTCGAGGGAAATCTGGAGGCGGTCGGCCTCCGCGACCAGCGGCTCGATGTACTGGCGTGCGAACGCTTCTCGGCGTCTGAACCTGAGTGCATTACGGGCGCCGACAGTGACAAACATTCCGATTCCGCGTTTCTTGTAGAGAATTCCCTCGCCCACGAGTTGATTGAGGCCCTTGGCTGCAGTGGCCGGATTGATCCGGTGGAACGCCGCCAGTTCGTTGGTCGACGGCACCTGCCCGTCTTCGGGTAGTGAGCCGTCGATGATCGAACTCTCGATCTGTTCGGCGATCTGTTGGAACAGTGGTCGTCCGTCGTCGATCACGATGATCGGCGCTCGGTGTTCACTGGTTCATTACTCATGTAATGAACCATAGAACGTCATGGGGCATGTTGGCAATGAGATCGCGGAAACTGGCATCGATGACTTGGGTCTCCGAGTGCTACCCATCGGGACATTCATCGCAGTGGCTGATGGAACAGCTTGGATTCAGACCAGTTACAACTTCCAGATCCCCGGGGCGCTGCGCACAGGCATGAACTTCTGCGGAACCGTGGAACGCCAGTAGTGGTCGACCACGGGACGGGGCACCTTCGGGTGGCCGGTAGATATCGCCTCAATGAACTCGGCCACCTCGTCGAAGGCGGCAACTATGTAGCGGGGGACATTCTGCATGGACGTTGTAGATGGGGAGTTCGCTATGCGTTGACGCAAACACCAGTCAGCATCGGCAGTTCGCCACCCAACGTGAAGCCTGCGAAAACAGAAGCCTCGGCTTCCGGTCGTAACCCGCAGTCGTAGAACAGAAGCCGGACCGCACGCCGCGGTCGGGCTGTTTTTCGTCAACCCAAAGACGGAGTCGTATCCACCGCAAGTAGGGACTTAGCGCCCTGTTTTGGTGTTTCTGTACTGATTCGCAATCCCGATACGTACGCTTCCGGCCAGGGAATCGGACACTCGACCAGCAGGGGTATCTATGCCGAATGTGACAGTGAAATTCGGGGGTTCAGACCCGGAAACAGCAGACCTCGCACGCCGGGCACTGCAACCAGTACTCGACAGCATCTACCGCACATACCGCAGGAAACCGCTCCCATTCGTCGAAGCCGCACTTAAACGCGCAGGCCGAGGAAGCTTCTCACAAGCAGGAATTGAACGATTTGCCGACTACATTTCAAGAGGAGACCGACCGATCCTCACCACATAGCGGCCGCTCATGATCACGCCGAAGAGCGAAGCGCTTCCACCGGCTACCTGTTCGACGACCTAAATTGGTCAGTGCCAACTAGGTACAGGTCCATCGTGGTCAACATCAAGAGACAGCCCCCGCCCGCGTCCGAGATCGGTAGCTGCCTCAACATGGCAATGGCACTCGCGGGCAGACGGATTCGATCAATCGGAGCTGATAATGCTGATTGAGCAGATGCACGTTAGTCCACCTCTGTGTGAATTCTGCTCACGGTGCGCACTCGCGTGATCAAACCGGCGTCGCTGCGACATTCGGTTGCTGATCCTATTCGGCACTGTGTCGAGTGTTGGGAGGGAGAAACTCGGAAACTGATTCTGGTTTGATCTGAGTGTGAAACGGACGATGAGCGTGGTCGCGATTCCGGCACTTCTCGTTTTGTCGGCATGCCGGGGTAGTGAACCGGAGAACAATCCACTGGAAGGTGACGCTGGCGTGGTCAGGTCAGTGTCGAGTCCCTCGCCCACTTCGTCGGATGTTGTGCGTTCGAAAATTGTAGAGGAACAAGGGAATCCCGATCTCTACGACGTCACGTTGGACGGCATTACGACAGCGGTGCACGTTCCGATCAACCCGTCCCCGGGGGAACTTGCTGCCGCGTGTGACGACGTGAAAACGGCGCTGATGGCCTTTGGATCGGTCGACGGTGCGCTGGCTGGTCTTCAAGACACCGGCTGGAACCACATTCTTGCGATCACGTTGCCCGACGGACGTTGGACAGAGCAAACTCCGCAACAGCAGGCGTTGGTCATCGAAGGTCTCCATGCTGCAGCAAACGGGGAATGCTGATTGCAATTCGCTTCTGGTTGATCTGAGCTCTCTAGAGGGGTCCGGTGTCGCTAAGCGACTCTTTAAGTTGAGGGCGGCTCGGTGTATCTGTCTCTGCTTCAGTATCTTTCGCGTGTGAATTCGATCGAGGCGGCGGGTCGCCTGAACTACCCGGCACGTTATCTAGACCTTCGGTAAAGTCGGCTGTGCAGACCCACCCAGTCCGTGAGTCGCCAACGCCGAAGGCCTAACTCTGATTGCACGAGCGAAGTGAAACCAGATGAATTGCCTCGCCTTCGGGTTCGTGAGTCTGTCAGATGAAATTGCGTGGTTCGGCAGCAAGAAGTCCAGCGACTCCGAGGTCGTATCCCGCGCACATTGCGGGGTACCAATCCGGCAGGCGTGAGTCCGAACCGCACTCGTGAAGTAGGTCGAAAATCGGGTGGAGAGCCCATCCTGTTGCAACCAGTCGCCGAGCGGCACTCGGGGGTAGAACAAGTCCGCCGACTAAGACAGCGCCTGTTGCGGCCGCTGCACTCCATTCGCGAGTTCGAATTGAGGCGTCGACCTTCCGTCCCTGTCGAGCCACTGGATAAACAGCTGCCGCGATCATGAGGCCGACGGCGTAAGCAGGCGTTCGGCTGCGAGGCATCCACTTTTGCGCGGGTGCGTCGAAAAGCACACTCAGCACCAGGCCAGTACCTGCTGCGATGATTCGACCATGTGTCGAGGTAGGCATTCGTCGACAGTATCGCCACTCGATGACGGATCTTGGCAAATAGAAGCGGATCTCGGCAAAGGAAAGTCGCCGACCAGAACTGGTCAGGGGCTTCCCTGCGAGGAGGTAGGGGATTTGAACTCTTGAGCACCCACCTGCATCGAGGTTCATGCAGGTACCCGAAATAGCTATCTATCTAGCTGCTACGGAACGGTTGACTGACAGGGGTTGTGGACATTCAAGCTCCCCTTCCTTGCAGGGAAGGGGAGCTTGTGTTTGTGGCCACCGCACGATCCACGCATCTGCTGATATGCAGGTAACAGGCAGAGCTGAAACTGTCATCCACATGCGGTCGGCCGATCTTCTCTACAAGTCGGGGGCGGTTAGTGGCCCTGCGCCTTCTAATGAGAAGGGGATCGTGGAACCGTTCGCCATCGCCACGATCACGTTGACGACAGCAAAGAGGATGTCCTTCATTTCAAATTCACCTCCTCTCTCCGTCTAGAGCCCGGCAGCATTCGCTACTGCATACAGGGCAGAGGTCCTGCTATCGAAATTGGGACCTGCAATGTAAGCGGGCGAGCCTGGACTGAATGAGGTGACTGTCCTGATATATCCGAGGCCATTCGAGGAGTTGTAGTCCACCAACCAAGGTCCACCAGAAGCACCTCCGCCAAAGTTGCACCCCACTGCCTCGGTGAAATCGTAGGAGTCATATGTGAATGAGGTGTTTGGGAGTTGCGTGAGAAGCCGTAGCTCCGGACGTCATAACCAGGGAAGGCGCTGCGATGCTTGCGAGGAATAAGGTTTTGACTCTGGACACTTACAGCCTTCTATCGAATTGGGGCCAACCTGCTGGTTTTCAAATATCTTCGGGAAGGTAGAACGACGCTAATGTGACAGTCCTCGAAACTGGGGTATTTATTCGAGCCTTATCCGGCTCTCCCGGATCCGGAGTGTATGAGTCGATCCACGGATGATCCGAGCAGGCACAAGATTTAGGTCGGTGAGGGTTTTCAAGGTGCAGACCGGAGACTTACGGTTAGGGCTGTCCGGTACTGAGGAAGAATACGTACTTGATGCTTTTTCAAGGTGATTTTTGACAGACTTGGGTCTTTTCACAGTTGTCATTGTGAGAAGACCTGCATTCTTGCGTGAGTTGTGGTCCTCGGCGTCCGGGTGCGCTACGGCAGATCGTTTCTTGCAATATTCAGATGAGCTGCGCGGAACCCGAGCGGAGACAGTTTCCAACCCCATGCTGACCGTCGAGCAGGCGATCACTGCTGGCGAACTCCGGGGCAATAGACAAGATCTCGCTGCAGTTTTCGGAGCCAACTGCACCGCCAAGGGCCGATGCTGGGTGCATCGGTTTCGGGAGACCTCACCTGTGCGCCTGACGATGGTCCTCAGAGTGCTCGACAATCCCATTGTTTAGGTCGGTACGACTGTAGATGTCGATTAACAGGGAGCAGGCGACGCGCGACCTCGCCGGCGGGTGAACATAACAGATCTCAAGCTGATCGCGGCAGTTCCTACTCGAATCCTAAGTGTGGCCGCCGCACCGGCAAGAACGCATCCTGCTCCGGGGTCGACTCGAGGGCGCGGCGCACTAATTCGAGTTGATCGGCCGCCAATTTTTCGCTGCACTGAGTGGATAGCCGCCGGCTGTGGCCGCGGCCCAGGTGCGGGGCAGAACTCCGAGAGAGTCGACCGTGCCACCTTTCCGGACGTCGATTTCGAGCACCACATCGCCGGGGTTGGGCCGTATGCCTATGTTGTACTGCGAATTTCGGGTCCACCACGCGAATATCACGTCGAGATCGGTGTGTTCAATCGAGGGGCAATTGGTGACGAACACCTGCTGAGGGCCCTGTGTCATCACTCGTATCGGACCCTGATGCTGCGGCGCCAGCACAGCAATGGACACCGATTTAGGCCGGGGTCACGACCTGTCGGACGGCATCAATGAACTGCAGAATTCCGAGGCGCGGTCCTCTGGCACTCCCCATTTGAACTGGATTCACATCGACTGATCACTGAATGGAGGAGGTTGTGTACCTGCCGTGTACCTGTCACCGGATTTGGAACCCAAACAAGCGAAGTCCGACTGCCCCAAAAAGGGCTCTGAACTGCGGAGAATCTGTGGAGCCGATGACGGGAATCGAACCCGCGTATTCAGCTTGGGAAGCTGATGTTCTACCATTGAACTACATCGGCGTCGCAGCCGACCGGGCGTGCTTTCACCGCCGACCAACGTGCGTTCCGAACATTATCAGACGAGCTGTCACGCAGCGTGTCCCCGGCTGTCATTGATCAGATGGCGTGTGTCGAAGTCGGCGCGTTTGGTGGATGGCTTGTCCACAAGTTCTGCGAGGGAAAGCCTTTCGGTATAGATAGCTCGAGGTATCTGGGGCAGGAGCACGGCGGGGGAGTCCCGTACTCACCCATCGCGCTTCGTCACCGCAATGTGATCGCCCCGGCGATGGGCCGGCACTGCCCGCAGAACCGGTAACCTCTACCTGTGCTGCTCTCCGATCGTGACATCCGTGCCGAAATCTCCGTTGGACGTCTGGGTATCGACCCTTTCGACGACTCCATGGTGCAACCGTCGAGCGTCGACGTGCGCCTGGACGGTCTGTTTCGGGTTTTCAACAACACGCGGTACACGCACATCGACCCGGCACTTCGCCAGGACGAGTTGACCAGCCTGGTCGAACCGGCAGAGGGCGAGCCGTTTGTGCTTCATCCCGGCGAGTTCGTTCTCGGTTCGACTCTCGAAGTGTGCTCACTGCCGAACGACCTCGCCGGCCGTCTCGAAGGTAAGTCGAGCCTCGGGCGCCTCGGCCTGTTGACGCACTCGACCGCCGGTTTCATCGACCCGGGTTTCAGCGGCCACATCACACTGGAGCTGTCCAATGTCGCAAACCTGCCGATCACGCTCTGGCCGGGAATGAAGATCGGACAGCTCTGCCTGCTCAAGCTCTCGAGCGCTGCAGAGTTCCCGTACGGAAGCTCCGAGGCCGGATCCAAGTACCAGGGCCAGCGCGGCCCGACACCGTCGAAGGCGTACCTGAACTTCAACCGCAGCTGAACGAACGAACTTCGGGGGGAGTCGCATGATCGGAATTTTCTACGGTCTGGTTTTCATGAACTTGTTGTTCGTGACCAGCACCGTGTGTTTGATGAAGCCGTCGAAAGTCAGTGTTGTTGCGACCGCCTGTGCAGGGGTGGCGTGGCTGTTCTTCAATGGACCGCTGGAAGGTCAGGTCTTGTGGTCGTTGAACAGAGAACACGGTCTGACGGTCTCGGATCTGATGTCGCTTGTTGCCTTCGGCATCGCCGCTCGTGGTTGGAATCAGGTTCGCAAAGTCCGTGAAACCGTCGACGCAGATCGTTTCTGACCTGCGCGCTCACCTGGATTGACCGCCACGATTCGGACAGATGTTTCGACCTGGAGCACAACAGTCGTCGAATCGGGCACAATTACTGGTTATGTGGTGGATTGTCGGAGGCGTACTACTCGTATGGGTCGTGTGTTCCATTCCGATTGCCATCCTGGTGGGGCGGGGTATCGCGCGTCGGGACCGCGCAGAATTCGACGGGCGAAATCAACAGTGGGCCGACGAGGTTGTCAGGTCGATCGAGAAGCAATCGGAGCAGGACAATGCCGATCGGCGTAAGCCACCACTGATCAGCTGACCAGCTGGACATTTCCGGAGGTGAGTGGGCATGGAACTTCCATCCGATACTCCCGACGACGTCGTGGCCGCGGCCGCCGGCGGACCAAGGGTCCCGCAGTTCGATCCCACAGTGGGGATTCCGGTAGTTCCACCTGGGGGAGATGCTCCCCACCGGTTGGTGGTCATCGGCGATTCGCTGTCGCAGGGATTCCAGAGCGGGGCGATCTTCAATACCGATCTGTCGTATCCGGCGATCATTGCTCACCAGCTGGGCCGGCTCGACCAGTTCCGCTTTCCCCGTTACGGCGGCCCGGGCGGGCTTCCGCTCAACATCGAACTGTTGCTCCGCACCCTCGAGGAGCGCTTCGGCCCACGGCTCGACCTCTGGGAGGTTCCTCTCGCACTCTTCGCTGCACGTGCGTTCATGGACCACGTGGAGGACTACTGGGAACGCGGACCGGGCAGCGAAGCGCCGACGTTCTCGGCAATCAACCACAACCTCTCGGTGTACGGGTGGGATCTTCGTGACGCTCTGACCAAGACGGCGCAGGGCTGTGAGGATGCTCTTCACCAACCGCACGACGATTTGATCAGCCAGATCGTCGAGAACAACGGTGAGCGCGCCGCACTGCGAGTTCTGCCGCGAGGCTCCGACGCCGAGAAGCGCATGACCGCGTTCGACGCAGCAGCGGAGTTGGGCAAGGAAGGCATCGAAACTCTGATCGTCTTCCTCGGTGCCAACAACGCGCTCCGCACCGTCACCGAACTCCGAGTCGAGTGGAGCGGCAACAACTTCCGCGATCCGGACGGCAAGCGTGACTACACGGTGTGGCAGCCCGAGCACTTCGCGTCGGAGTATGCCGAGGTGCTCGCCGCGATCCGGAAGATCAACGCGCAGCACGTCATCCTCTGCACCGTCCCACACGTGACCATCGCACCGATCGCCCACGGGCTCGGTGGGAAGATCGAAATCGGATCCCGCTATTTCCCGTATTACGCGAGACCGTGGGTGCGCGATACCGACTTCGACCCACAACGCGATCAACACATCACCGGCGCGCAGGCATGGGCCGTCGACACCGCAATCGACATGTACAACGACGGAATCGAGCAGGCCGTCGCCAACGCACGTCGGGTAGGGAAGGACTGGTACCTCTGCGATATTGCCGGGTTGCTCGAGCGCGTGGCCTCACGGCGCTACGTCACCGACGTCAATGCGCGGCCGTCATGGTGGACGCCGTACCCCCTCCCCAAAGCGCTGACCGACCTGCAACCTGTGCCGGACTCGCTGTTCCTCTCCGCCGACGGTCACGGTGGCCGCGCTTCGGGCGGACTCTTCTCGCTCGACGGCGTTCATCCCACGACAGTCGCGTACGGGGTTATGGCGCAAGAACTGGCGAACATCATGGTCGCGGCCGGAGTCCAGTTCGACCGTGCACAGGTCGATTTCGACCGTCTCGTCCGACGCGACACCTTGGTGCGCACTCCGCCGCAGAATCTCGATTCCACACTCGGCGTCATCGGGTGGGCGGACGAGCATCTCGGCTTCGCCAAACGTGTGTTCGGCCTCTGAATTCAGCTTGCCTTCGACATCGTCGGTGCAACGATGCGTTCCGCGTACTCCCGCAAGAGCGCCACAAGTTCTGCGTCGTCCACGGAAAGTCTGCCGGTCGGACCTATCGCAGCCAAGGCGCCGACGACACACCTTTCCGCGTCGTGGATCGGGACGGCGACGGCGGAGCGTCCGACACGAATCTCGTCCACCTCACGGGCGGGCTCACCGCGCCGGATCCGCGAGAGCTCGAGTTCCAAAGCGTCGCCGTCGGTGATGGTGTGGGCGGTGACCTTTCGCAGTGGGGTCTCGGCCAACTCGGGACGGTTGGCGAGGAGCAGCTTTCCGATAGCCGACGCGTGAACGGCGGTGACCAGTGTCCGTTCACCGCTGAGTTCGTGGTCGGGATCGCGATCGACGAGCCGAATCCTGTTTTCTGCAAACGACGCGAGATAGACGCCGAAACGCAACTGTTCGCGGAGTTCTTCGAGGAGCACCGAATTGTCGACAGGTGTGGGTTCGGCAGCAGCTCCGGCTAATTCGCGGGTGCGTCGGCCTAGGGCGAATCCGGAGAGATCGGCGATCCGAACCAGGTAGCCGTCGGCGACAAGAATGTTGAGTAACCGGTAAGCAGTGGCAGGTGGAATGTCGGCCAGGGCGGCAATGTCTTTGGCGGTGGCACCCGATCCGAGCCGGGCCGCCGCTTCGAGCAGGGCGAGGGCGCGCTGAACGGCTCGGGGTTCGTGCCCACCGAGGTCGCGTGGTCGACCCACCATCAGCGGACGCCGGCAGTCGGCTCGCCCACCAGCACGATGTTTCCGGCTGCGTCGGTGGCGAACACCCCAGCTCCTGGTAGCACGTCCTCGGTTTCGGGACTGTCGAAGGCTCCGACGTGCAGCAGGCTTTTGGGGCTTCGGCGTCGCAGGTAGAACTGCCAGAGCGTGCCCGAGGTCAAGATGATCAGTACGGCGATCGGTGCAACGTACGCGTGGTCGATCGTGTTGGCGTAAACCAGGTATCCGAGAACTACCGCGCCGGCGCCACTTCCACACGACGCGGCCGCGAGAACGCCGGGAGTGTGCTCACCGATCCGTGTCAGGAAGACAACGGAAGCGATCGCCACCAGTGCATAGGCCACGATGACGGCGCCGCGAACAGTCAGTCGAACGTCGTCGAAGATTTCTCCTCGCCCGAGTACGGCAAAGGTTCCGCCGCCCAGCAAGACGGTGAAGACCACGGCAGTCAATGCGAAGTAGGGCGTGCGGAAGGCACTGTGAACCGAGGCGAACCGACGGGGGAGTAAGCGCTCGACGCCGAACGAATAGACCAGGCGTGACGCAGCATTGGACGACGCCATCGACGACGCCAGCCACGAGCAACCCAGACCGACGTTGAGAGCGATCACGACACCGGGACTCACGCCCGTCGCCGTTCCGTGGAGATAGGCGTTGACGAGGGTGTCACTGCGCCCGGACCAAGCGGCCCAGCCGGCAAAGATGAAGAGCGATCCACAGATGATCGGAGTGAGAAGGACTGTGCGGGTGACGGTTACCAGCGGCCGACGGGCCTCGGGGCCGAAGAAGGCCGCGCTCTCGAATCCGGCGAGAGCAAACACGGCAGCCAGAGCGGTGAGCAGTAGTCCGTGGCCGGAGGTGGGCGGAACGATCTGCGCTTGTTGACTTCCGGAACCGCCCAGGATCATGAGCCCGACGATGAACAGAAGGGAACAGCTTTCGACGACGAGGATCGCGAGCGCGGCGAATCTGACACTTCGCACGAGGGCGCCGAGAATCAGCAAGGCTATCCCCAGATAGAGCGCGATGACGTGAAAAGTCTTGTCCACGTGCACACCCGCGAAGCCGAGCAACGCGATTGCCGCCTGCCCGCCGTGATAGAGCGTCATGACCGCGCTGCCGACGTATTTGACCAGCATGGCGATGCCGGTGGTCAATGCTGCCCGGGTACCGAGGCCACGAAATACGAAGCTGTGCAGTCCGCCCGACGCCGCCATTCGGCGGGTGAACTGCGATACACAGAAAGCTATGAGCGTCACCAGCACGGTGGCAGCGATGATGGTGATCATCCCGCTCAACAACCGGCCGTGCGTCAGCATGGTGACGGGCAGAACGACCATCGACACAGCGGGAGCAGTGGTCGCTACCGACTGGGCCAGCACCTCGGCACCGGAGAGTTGCCGACGGCCCAACGCGCGCAGCGGCGATCGCGCCGGGGGCTGCTTCTCGCGCGTGGTGAACGACCGCGCGATGGCTTCGGTGAGAGCGGACATGTCGCGTCACGCTAGTCCGGTTCTGTAACGCCGATATTGCGGACATGCTTCCGCTGATCGCACTCGGGTGAGAGAGCAAGATGCGAACGCTCGCACGTTTCTCACTCGGTCCCCACCGACTGTTTCCTGCGCGTCAAGTTCCGGACCCAACGCTCCTGAAGTCTGTGTTCAACACCAACCACCCGGGTCACCGGGAGCACACTGGGGAGCTCGAATGCCATACACACGTAGATCTTTCATGCGCAGCCTGGGAATCACCGGCGGCGCGGGCCTGGCACTCGGTGCTATGTCGTCCATCGGCCTGGCGCCGGCAGTGGCGTCGACGCCGAGACGATTCCAGGCACCCGCCGCGGGTGACCTGATCGGAAAGGTCAAGGGAAATCACTCCGTCGTGATCCTCGGCGGCGGACCCGCCGGGCTGTGCTCCGCCTACGAACTGCAGAAGGCCGGATACAAGGTCACCGTCCTCGAAGCGCGCAACCGCCCGGGTGGTCGGGTGTGGTCGATCCGCAACGGCACCGAAGAAACCGACCTGAACGGCGAGACACAGACCTGTACGTTCTCGGAAGGGCACTTCTACAACCTCGGTGCGACGCGTATTCCGCAGAATCACAACACCATCGACTACTGCCGCGAACTGGGCGTCGAACTGCAGATGTTCGGAAACCAGAACGCGAACACCTTCGTCAACTACTCCGGCAACAAGCCGCTCGCGAATCAGTCGATCACCTACCGAGCAGCCAAAGCCGACACATACGGATACATGTCCGAGCTACTGCAGAAGGCCACCAATCAGGGGGCCCTCGACCAGGTTCTGAGCAAGGAAGACAAGGAGGCGCTCTCGTCGTTCCTCACCGACTTCGGTGATCTCTCCAGCGACGGCCGCTACGTCGGTTCCTCGCGTCGCGGGCACTCTGCAGAACCGGGGGCCGGCCTCAACTTCGGAACCGAGATCGAACCCTTCGGGATGAGCGATGTGATCCAGGGCGGCATCGGGCGCGCATTCTCCTTCGAGTTCGGTTACGACCAGGCCATGACGATGATGACCCCCGTGGGCGGCATGGACCGGATCTACTACAAGTTCCAGGACGCGATCGGCATGGACAACATCGAGTTCGGCGCCGAGGTCAGCGGGATAAAAAATGTCCCGGAAGGCGTCACCGTCGATTACGTCGTCGACGGTAAAGCCAAGTCGATCACCGCCGACTACGCGATCTGCACGATCCCACCGCACTTGATCAAGCGGCTGAACAACAACCTGCCCTCCGATATCCTGCTCGCGCTGGATGCCGCCAAGCCGTCGTCGTCGGGCAAGCTCGGTATCGAGTACTCGCGTCGGTGGTGGGAGACCGAGGACCGCATCTACGGCGGCGCCTCCAATACCGACCGCGACATCTCTCAGATCATGTTCCCCTACGACCACTACAACTCCGACCGCGGCGTCGTCGTCGCGTACTACAGCTCGGGTAAGCGTCAACAGGCGTTCGAATCGCTGACCCATCGTCAGCGCCTGGCCAAGGCCATCGCCGAAGGCGCAGAGATTCACGGCGACAAATACACTCGCGACATCTCGTCGTCCTTCTCCGGAAGCTGGCGGCGCACCAAGTATTCGGAATCCGCCTGGGCATCGTGGGCCGGCGCGGGAGATTCCCACGGCGGCATGGCAACTCCCGAATACACCAAGCTGCTCGATCCCGTCGACCGGATCTACTTCGCCGGCGATCACCTCTCCAACGCCATCGCTTGGCAGCACGGGGCCTTCACGTCCGCGCAGGACGTCGTCACTCATCTTCATCAGCGTGTTGCGCAAACCGCCTGACGTGCTTCGTTTTCCATCCCTTTCTCTGGAGGTCAGATCATGAAATCTCGCAGCACCAAGATCCTTGCAGCCGCATTTGCCGCCGCCGCGCTGCTGGGCACCGCCACAGCCTGTTCATCCGATGAAGCGGACGCCGAGACCACATCGAGTTCGTTCGTCTCCAAGTCGGTCATCGAAGCGGGGCAGGCCAACCCGATGATCGCTCAGGGGGTCGCAATCGGCGGCGACACCGCGATCTACAAGACCAGTGGCATCGGCCCCTCGGCAGGCAACAAGGCGGCGCCGGAAGGATCCCCCGAGTCGTACATCGACGGCCAGTTCTCCGGCGGAGTTCTGCCCACCGGGGTGACCGTCACCGAGGCTCAGGGCATCAACGTCCTCAAGAAGATCCGCGACAATCTCGAAGCGCAGGGGTTGAGTCTCGAGGACGTCGTCACGATGCGCGTCTTCCTCGACAACGCACCGGGGTCGGACAAGGCCGACTACACCGGATGGAATCGCGCGTACCGCCAGTTCTTCGCCAATACCAATCTCGACACGGGCGACACGGAGTTGGTGCCGATGGGCACTGCCGAACCGATCGCCCCGATCGAGCGCAACAGCGCCCGGCCGACCCGCTTCGCCCTGGAAGTTGCGGGACTGCCGGTGGCCGGTTGGCTCGTCGAGGTAGAGGTCGACGCGGTGTACCCCGAGGGCAAGGAACCCGCCTGATGGGCGCGCTCAGCCCGACCCACTGGGCGATCGTCGCAGTAGTACTCGTGGTGCTGTTCGGTTCGAAGAAGCTGCCAGACGCCGCCCGCGGACTCGGTCGGTCGATGCGGATCCTCAAGACCGAAGTCGGTGAACTGCACTCGGATACGGACCTCGCGCTGGAGAAGCGAGACTGACCCCTGTGCGCGGTTGAGGAGTCCCCACACTCCTCAACCGCGCACAGGTGGGGGTGCTGTGCAAAAGTGAAAGCGTGTCCCACACTCTGCTTGCCGCGATCTTCGCCATCGGTGCGGCGCTCTGCATCGCCGTTGGCACCGTGGTGCGCCAGCGTACGGCCGCTGTTGTTCCGGACGATTCGATCGGGGCACTCGGACCCATCACCACGCTCGTCCACCGCCCGGTCTGGTGGCTCGGCACCGTGGTCGGATTCGCGGGGTATGCGCTGCAAGCGTCGGCCCTCGGCCTCGGATCGTTGCTCCTCGTTCAGCCGCTCCTCGTGCTCTCACTGCTGTTCGCACTGCCGTTGGGCGCCCGGTTCAGTGGACGCCGTATCAGCGCTCGCGAGTGGTTGTGGGCCGCGGCACTCACCACATCTGTTGCAGTATTGGTGATTGTGGGAGATCCGCGGCCGGGTGAGCCCCGAGCCGAAACACACCACTGGATCGTGATCTCCGCGATCGGATTGCCGTTCATCGCGCTCTGCCTGTTCGGGGCACATCGTCGAACAGGCTCCGCCCGAGCGCTCCTACTCGGCCTCGCCGGCGGAACACTCTTCGGCGTAGCAGCGGTATTGACCAAGGGCGTCGTTCATCTGGTGAGCCTCGGACCGCACGCGGTCCTGACGTCTTTCGAGTTCTACGCACTGATCGTCGTTGCCGCCGTCGCGACGTCGTTGCAGCAGTCGGCTTTTCAGGCCGGGGACCTTCAGGCTTCGCTGCCTGCCACCACGATCATGGAACCGGTCGTGGCGTCGCTGCTCGGATTCGTGGTGCTCGGTGAATATCTCGATGCGGATCGAAAGGTCGCCGCCGTGCTCGTCCTCGCGCTCGCGGCCATGGCTGCGGCGACCGTTGCCCTGGCGAGAGGGGCCGCGAACGACGACGCGATCGCCGCCCCTCGCACGCCGGTCGGCTAGATCAGACCTTCGGAACGAGCCACCGACGGTGGTGACGGCGGACCCTTCACGAAGACGTCGATCAGCACGTCCTCGTCCTGGTACGACGCGAACTGTGCCAACCCCGGCGTCTGGCGCACAGCCGAATGAACGGCGTCACCGTTCTGCGGATACTCCGGTACGACGTGACGCCAGTGGGCGCACAGCAGAGTGCCGCCAGGCTCGAGATGCTCGACGACCTGCAGCATGGCGTCGACGAGTTTGTCGAAGGTCAGGTAATAGCCGACCTCGCTGATGACGACGAGGTCGAAGGTCTCGCCGGGCCAGTCGTCACCCAATGCCCAGAGGCGGAATTCGGCGTCGCGACCGGCAAGCCGCGCGCGAGCACTCTCGAGTGCGGCCGGGACGATGTCGGTGGCGAGAACGCTGTCGCAGCGCTCGGCCAGCTTCTCGGTGAGAACTCCGATCGAGCACCCAGGTTCGAACGCGCGACGGTATCGGGGCTTCGGGAGCATCGCGATACTGAGCGCGTATTTTCGCTGCTCGTACCAACGCGATTCGAAGTCCCATGGATCGGATTGTGCGGCATACATCTTGGCGAAGTAGTCCGCGGGAAGTTCACGATCGGTCATACGAACACCGTTTCGTACGGTCGCAGTAAGCGTTCCATCACGTGTCGGGGGAGTATGGGCGCATCCGCAGGGTGATCGGAGAGTGGTGCGATCTGTGATGTGAACTCTTGGGCAGCAGCAGATTTTGCAGCCTGAACATCAGACGGCAGGGTCACTCTTCTGGCTCGTTCCCACGGGACTGCCGCATGATCCGGCGCGGCCCAATGCCACGCCCAGATGGGGTACTCGATCAACCGTGATCCCGTGTCCTCGCAGGCCTTCGCAGCTGCGTCCCCGGCGGCTTCATGGTCCGGATGGCCGTCCCCGCGCCACGTCGAGGCGCACCAGGTTTCCGCCGAGGAATCACCGAGAATCGAGCTGAGGCGGTCGGTCAACTCCTGCCGGTTCTCGCCGATCCTCCCGTCCGGGATGCTCAGTCGAACCGGCGCGGGAATTCCGAGTACACGCGCTGCCTGATCCGACTCGGACCGTCGAAGTCGTTCCATCTCGGGCCGAGTCACAGTCGGTGAATCGGGATGTGAAGCTCCGCCGTCAGTGACGGAGACCACTCGAACCTCGATTCCGGAAAGTGCTGCCAGAAGGGCGGTTCCACCAACCCCGAGTACTTCGTCGTCGGGATGGGGAGCGACGACGATCAATCGCGAGCACCCGGTGAGGTCCAGTTCCGGAAAACTGCGTCCCCACTGCCGCCACGTCGATTCGGGGGTGCCGCCGTCGTCGACAGGCTTCTGCGCGAACAGTTTCGAATTCACCACGGCCGTTTCCCCTTGGCCGCAATCCGGCCGAGTTCGGCGAGATCCTTCTCGGCGTGGCTCTGACGCAAGTAGACGGTGAGGTCGGCTACCCGCGCGGCATGTTCGGCGTCCATGCAGAGCGGTGCGGCTCCGAGAGCGCGTCCCACCCGATCGAGGGTCTCCGTCGCGGCACGCTCCACGATTGCACGAACGCGTAGGGCCCGTTGCATGGCTTCTGCATTCTTGTCGGCGGGATCCGCGTCGATCTCTGCTGCCGCGACTGCGAGCGCGTTGCGTGCTGCGGCCAACGCTGCGTCGACTGCGCCGAGATGTGCGAGGACGTACGGATCTTCGGTGCTTGCAGCCTTGTCGTACAACGGATCTGCGACTCCGCAGGCACCGCCGTACCAGCATGCGGCCACGCCTATCGCCCCGTGCCAGAACCCCGGCCGGCTGAGGTAGTCGCCTGCCGTCCCAACCGGTATGGCCGGAACCATGTCGAAGTCGACTGCGCTGGAGTCGCTTTCGGCCATACCGACGGCCTTCCACGAATCGGGAACCGGATGCACTCCAGGTAGTCCGAGTTCAACCGCGAAGAGAGAGGGGACTCCCTCGACCAAGGCGGTGATCAGTGCATGCGTACAGGTGTTGGCGCCAGAACACCACAATTTGCGACCGGTGAGTGTCCAGATTCCCACGTGCTCAGACGCATTCACCACGGGTGCGGGTGGCTCGGCTGCCCACACGCCCCACAGCTGTCCCGGTTCGGGATCGGGGCCGTCGAGTTCGGTGAGTATCGCGACGGCGTCGGTGTGAGCCTCAGCCATCCGGCCGAGAACCACGTTCTCCCGTGTGAGCTCTGCGAGAGAGGTCCACCGTGCGGCCGTCGCGCCGCCGCCGGGCAGTGGCAAATACAGTCCGCCTGCATCCAGGAGTGTGTGTAGTCGTTTCATCGTGCCAGCTCCGCTTCTTCGTTATCGGCGGTCGTACCACCCAGGTTACGGATATGTCCGGCAAAGCCGCCCGGAGTTCGGCCGTCGAGACGCGCAGACGTGGTGACCGCAAGGTCTTCTGCCCACGCGATACACGCGCCCGCCTCGCTCAATCGTCGAACGAGATCGACGTCCTCGTCCTCCTCTAGATCGGAGAATCCTCCGACGCTCCAATACATGTCGGCGCGGACACCGAGGTTGGCGCCGTGGATGTGACCGTGTCGACCATATGGATGTGCGTGGTACATACGTTCGTATCGTTCGCGGACGGACTGCGGTTGGCCCTCCCAATCTGCGATGCGAACGGTTCCCGCAACCACGTCCGCGGTACGCGCATATTCCAATTGGCGCGCAATCCAGGTGGGTCCGACCACCGAATCGGCATCGGTGGTGGTGAACCACGCCGAGGGACCCAAATCTCGGCCGAACTCGGAGAAGCCCGTCGCTCGTGAGCGCCCGACGTTCTGGTGCTCGACGCGGAGCACATCCACGCCTTCGGGGATGACCCCCGCGGTTCCGTCCGAACAGTTGTCGAGGACGGCGACAACTCGGACGGGGACAACGCAAGCCGACGCCGCTGTTGCGAGTGCACGAAGGCAATTGGGAAGGTCTTCGGCTTCGTTGTGGGCGGGAACTACGACAAGAACCTGGTCGATTGGCACAGTGACGATCCTTTCCTCACCCTGGTACGGTCGGGTTTTCTTTCGTCCCGGTTCTCAACAGATAACCACATTTCAGACGAGTGCCGCCGCTCGACCGCCAGCAGTCGCGCAGGTCGAAACCTGTTTCGGTGAAACATCTCTGGATACGTTTGGGAGCTGTACCTTCGGGGTACAAAACGGGGTTTTGTGACTGTGTCTTCGGGTGCAAAACAGGGTTTTGCGACCGAAGAATCTTCAGAACCTGCGGTGGCGCACCGAATCGATGAGCATCCGTGCAACGTCGTGGAGTTTGACGTTGGTGTGCTGTGATTGCTGCACGAGTCGACTGAATGCTTCCTCGGCGTCGATACCGTGGACGGCGATCAGGACGCCCTTGGCCTGCTCGATCTCGGCCCGAGACTCCATGGCGCAGTGCAATTGTTCGATGTGCTCGTGTGCCTGACGCCAGCGTCGTGAATCTGCGATCGCCGCGCCCGCACCAGCGGTGAACAATTTCATCAACTCTTCGTCGAAGGCCTTGAACTCGGTCGATGCGAATCCGTAGACGTTGAAAGCGCCGAGAAGTTCGGTGCTCCCTTCGCCCATGGTGATCGGCACGCACAAGTAGGACCGGACGCCTTGTTTGCGGGCCTCGACGGTGAATTCCGGCCATTCGGCTTGGTGATCACCCACCTTTGCCCGGACCGACGAGACTGAGCGTGCGGCGTCCACACACGGTCCACGATCGGCGGAGTGTTGGGCGTCGTCTATCTCGGAGAGGTAGTCCGCGGTAGATGCAGCAGTTCGCGGGCCATCGGCCGACAACACGGTCACGCTGACTGCGTCGGCGTCCGGCAGTGCTTTGACCGCCGTCTCGGCCAGACGTTGGAGCATGGAGTCGAGGTGCTCGTCCGTGTTCAGATTGGACCGGAGTCCGGCAATCGCTTCGGCGAGTGTGTCGAGCGAATCTGCTGCGGAAGCAAACGCCGCGGCTCCCTGTGGAGTGTCCGCATTGCCTGTCATGACTCAGGTCTACTCCGCAAACTGCGGCGATGTGACCGTTCCAGGCGGTCGATACTGCAATGTTGCATGAAATTCGAGGTTCCTGGGTAGCCGCATGCAGCGATGTGCGATGTCGCCTGAAAAAGAGGAGCCGATGATGATCCTGCGTTTACCCGGTGTGTATCCACCGCAACACGACACGTCGTTACTCGCGGATGCGCTGCTGTTCGAGCACCTCACCGCTCGCAGCCGGGTGCTGGATCTGTGCACGGGGACGGGCGCCCTCGCCGTCGCGGCATCTGCGGCAGGTGCAGGCCACGTTGTCGCGGTCGACATATCTCGCCGAGCGTGCGCCAATGCTCGTCTCAACGGAATCCTCAACGGAACCTTGATCGATTCCCGTCGTGGCGATCTCACCGAGGCCGTGCACGGCGAACTCTTCGATCTGGTGATCTCCAACCCGCCGTACGTCCCAGCACTTGCCGATGATCTTCCCACCACTGGAATCGAACGTGCTTGGGACGCAGGCAAGGACGGACGCGCCCTCATCGACAGGATCGCAGCCACCGTTCACGACGTACTCGTCCCCGGCGGCACACTTCTTCTCCTGCAGTCGGTACTGTGTGGGGTCGACAAAACCGAGGCGATACTCGAGGAACACGGTATGGCGGTGGAGATTTCGGCTCGGAAGTACATTCCGTTCGGGCCCGTGATGCGTGAGAGACGCACGATGCTCGAGGCGCGAGGGCTGATCACCACCGGTCAACAAATCGAACAACTGGTGATCATTCGCGCAACGAAGTCTCACCCTTCTCCCAACTCGATGTGAGGTGTTCGCCGAGAAGATCGTCGAACGCGAGGCACGTTGCGGCGCCGAACAAGATGTCGCCGGCGCGGTGTGGTTGCGAAGAAGCAAGACCGCCGGCAAGTTCGCGAACGGCGATCTGTTCATGGACGGAATCCGCTTCGACATGCTCGTCGTAGAACAGGGTCGCGTCCGAACCGAATCCGAGTCGGCGCAGGCCGGCGCTGTAGCGCTTACTCGGCAGCGCCGACGTGGTCTCGACGGCGCACAGGTGCCCGACCAGGGTGCCGAGATGTCGGCGATGAAAACCGAAGAGCGAGAGAGCATTCAACGATGCCAAGGTCACTGCGGGAACGGCGTCGATGTAGTGACCGTAGCGGTCCGAAAGACCGACGGCCCGCATCGTGTCGGCAAACAGACGCGAATGCATACGCTCAGCGCGGCCACCTCCGTACTCGTCGCTCTGCACTTCGACGAGGGCTGCCTTGACGGCACCGGAGAGCCGCGAAATTCCAAGGGTGTGCACATCCGCTTCGCGGAGCTGATTGAGCGAACGGTGAATCAGCACCTCCGCGAACTGATCGACGGTGGCGTCCTTCGCCATGAAGGCCGCAAGACCGGGCCCGGCACTGGGCGCCGTCATCGCCCACAGGTCGGCCACCACGTCGCCAGACGACGGCACAGTCCCCACGAGTTGCGCGATGGCGGACTCGAAGTGCGTTTCGAGACGAGACCGCACCGCGAGCAGGTCCGGATTCCACTCCCACTCGTCCGAGACGTTCTCGATTCCCTGCAGATGAAGCTCGTAGAGGAGTGCCAGCGTCAACTGGGCGTCGTCGTCTCGAAGAATGTCGTAGGTGTGGTCGGTGGATCGTGCGTCTTCGTACGCGTCAGCGGCAGCCTTCAGCTCCCTCGGATCGGCGGAGGAGAGCAGAATGGAAACGAGAGTGGCGCTCAGTGGGCCGCGAGCCTGCGGAACGGGCATGGAAGTAGGCACGCCAGTGGCCGAATCGAGAAGTGAAGAGGACATATGACCGCGTTTCCCGAATCGTCATCTGCCGAAACACCGGATAGTTCCGGGTGCAACACCACCATAACCGCCTGCTCGGACGGACCGCTGCTGGTGCGTGGTGACTTCGAGTTGCTCCGCGACGACGGCACTCCGATAGAGAACAAGCGCTCTACGGTCGCTTTGTGCCGATGTGGACGGACCGCCATTGCGCCGTTCTGCGACAGCTCCCACAAGAAGAAGCGGGCGCGAGCGAGTTAACCGGTACCGAACTCGGCACGCGCCCGACCTGGAAACCAAAGTAGACCCGGAGACCAAGTAGACCCGGAGACCAAGTAGACCTAGAAACCAAGTAGACCCAGAAACCAAGAAAAGGCTGGATGCCGGCACCGTGCGGTGCAGCGTCCAGCCTTTTCAGTCTGAATTCAGACTGGGATCGAGCTCAGATGGCGCGAACGTTCTGAGCCTGGGGGCCCTTCTGGCCCTGTCCGATCTCGAACTCGACCTTCTGGCCCTCGTCGAGGGACTTGTAGCCGCTGCCCTGGATCTCCGAGTAGTGAACGAACACATCCGGTCCGCCACCTTCCTGCTCGATGAATCCGAAGCCCTTTTCACCGTTGAACCACTTGACACTGCCCTGAGCCATAACCAAATTCTCCTGGATCCATCGAGCCGAGCCCTCCCATCGAGAGTCCGGTCTCACACCTGATCCTGCCATGCTCTTCTTTTTCTGTCTCCAATTACATGCATGGCGAGTTGCAGTATTTGGCGGGTTTGTCCCGTTGTGATGCCGCGCTGGAAGCAGGTGATTGTTCAACTATGCACGTCTACCTGCTGTGATGTATTCGTCGCTTCGATACAGCGCGAAATGACAACACCTGTGTTAAATCTGGATTCGCGTCGCAGAATGTCACCCCGACACTCAGGACGGGACCAAATACCCAACTCGGTCGGGGTCGAGATCAGTCCGATTCGTCGGATTTGGTGTGTCCGTCGAACGTCACGTGGATGTTCTCGTGCGGAACCGCGCGTTGCGCTTTTGCTTGATCGGCGAAGGTGCGCCGATCGCCTTCGATGAGCTCGGTGTTGTCGGTGAACGGAGCCAGCAACGCCCGCGGATGGAGTTTGTCGACTCGCACGACGTTGATTTCCGCGCACATGACGATCGAGGCGGCAGCGAGGAACAAGAAGGCCAGCAAACCCAGAACGATGGCAAAGACACCATTGGTGGTGGAGGCACCCCGCACCACGGATGTCACGTAGAGGGCACCGAAGGACTGAAGTGCTTGCCAGAGAACAGCAGCGGCGATCGCTCCGGGTGCCACGTCGGCCACAGACAGCGGCCTCGCGCAGGTGAGCCGGAAAGCGACGATGAAGATGCCCGCGTTCAGGACGACTGCCGCGAGGGTCAGCAAGAAGCTGAACGAACCACCCAGATGAAGCGCGCCGCCGATGCTGGAGACAGCGGTGGTCCCCAGGACCGCGAGTCCGATGGTGCCGAGCAGCAGTAACCCTTGAAGCCGCCCGCGGATGGGATCCGGTCGCATGTTCCGGGGCACAGACCACACCGTATTCATCGCATTCTGGCAAGCCAGAGCGACACCGAGGCCACCGTAGAGGCCGCCGACGATTCCGATCACCAGACCAGTGACGCCGCCGCCGATCTGTTGCGCGTTGCCGAGGTCGTCACCGATGACCGGGAACTGATGCAGTGCCGAGTCCAAGATCTGTTGCTGAAGTTCGGGGTTGTCCGACAGCACGAAGCCGAGAATGGTCGAGAGTAGGAGAAGCAGCGGAAACAGCGAGACAAAGCCGTAGTAAGCGATCAGCGCGGCGAGATAAACACCTTGATCGTCGAGGAACTTGTAGAGGACCGCTATCGGGAACCCCAGTGCCGGATGCTTCTGTTGCAAGGCATCGAGGCGCTTGGCGATTGTCATTCTCGGTCTCTCTCAGCTCGTCGGACAGCCCGACGAACCTTAGTCGCTGCGAGCGCTCAGCGCTCGGCGCTCGACGTCGGTGCCGAGCGTGCTGTCAGGAGGCTTCGAGCGACTTCTCGGCTCCGCGGAGCGCGCGCATGGCTCCCTCGACAGAGTTCGTCACCGGAAATTCTTCTTCGGCCCGTGCTGCCCGAAGCAAGCGTCGAAGTGGGTGCGACCCGATGACGGACCACTGGAAGTCGTGGGCTCGTGATCGGGAGTTCAGCTCGGCGAACAGTTCGAGGCATACCGCACCGACGAACAGTGAATTGGACAGGTCGAGGATGACGCGAGACCACTCCGCAGCGTAAGAGCTGAGAAGCTCTCGCAGTGCGGGGGCGGAGAGTTTGTCGAGGTCGACATCGACCTGGATCAGGACTGTCGAGGGCGCTACCCGCCAGGCAGCGAAGCCTTGTGTTTCCACGATCGGACCCAATTGTGTTGAGGGATCGATGGAATCGATCGAAGTGTGGTCGAGTTCATTCAGATTCATGGCAGATCCGGTCTGTGTGCTTTCATCGAAAGGCTGACGACCGATCTGGCGGCGCGGAAAGTGAATGCGTCCAGGCGTGGAAAGTTTTAAAGCTCAATGGATATGCGCAGGACAGGTACGCGCGAACGTACTCACCTGATCCAGAGCCTTGATGCGAACCGAGCGCCAGTGGCTTCAACCCCGGCTGTATTCTCAACCTCGGTACCGCTCAGTGTAGCTCGAGGGTGTAAATCGGTCCAGGCGTGGAGTCGAACATCAAGCAGTGCAATGTTTTTGGCTATACGCTTCGGTAGGCTGGGGGATCAGCGTCACCGGACGAAGGGATTCAGATGAACGACCGCGATGCACTTACGGCCATCTCGACCAAGCTCGACACGCTGATCGGAGCAGAGACCAACGGTCTGCGGGACGAGGTTCCGCCCGGTTCCAGTGTTCAGCGCACCGAGCAGGACGGGGAGCACGGAAGGTGGGGTCACGATTACCGCCTCGCCAACAAGTATCTCGAGGCTCTCGACATCGGCCAGCCCGGGCTCATCGACCGAGACGAGATGGAACGTCTTGCGCAGGAGTACATCTGATCCTCCAGACGTACCGTCAGAAGATTTCGCCCATCTCGGTGCGTAGCTGCTTCAGCGTCTGCGTGAGGATTCTGGACACATGCATCTGGGAAAGACCGACCTTCTCGGCAATCTGAGACTGGGTGAGATGACCGAAGAATCTCAGAACGACGATCGTGCGCTCGCGCTCCGGTAATGCCAGGAGCGCGGGCCGCAATGTTTCGTGATTGTCGATCCGACTGATCGCTTCGTCGTACTGACCCAAGGTGTCGATCAGAGTCAGTCCGCTCCCGTCGCCGGCGGATGCGGTGTCGAGCGGTGTGGTCCGATACGAGTTGCCGGCCGTCAGCCCCTGTTCGACCTCGTCCGGTTCGATGTCGAGTTCTTTCGCGAGTTCCGCGACAGTGGGAGCGCGCCCGAGCGTCTGGGACAGCGACGTAAGCGCCCGGTTCAGGGCAAGGTGTCGTTCTTGAAGGCTTCGCGGGACGCGCACGGACCAGCCGTGATCGCGAAAATGCTTGCGTACCTCACCCATTACCGTCGGGACGGCGAACGACAGGAAATCCGATCCCTTTTCCACATCGAATCGCTGCACAGCCTGTACCAACCCGACGCGCGCAACTTGTTCCAAGTCCTCGAAAGGCTGGCCGCGCCCCTGGTAGCGGCGTGCGACGTGGGTGGCGAGCGGTAGGCACAATTCGATGATCGAGTTGGTGATTTTTTCTCGGGTCGGATCATCAGGCGGAAGCGAAGCCATCGAAACGAACAGTTCGACAGCTAGTTCGTACTGGTCCTTCTTGTCCGGTGGGACAGTGGTCACGCACGCTCCTGGAGCAAGCCCTTTTCAAGCGTCATCGTCAGGGTGGTGTGACCGTCCGCGTCGATTTCCGATTGTTCCAAACGGACGGAGTCGACCAGTGCTTCGAGAACGAACCATCCGAAGCTGTGCGACTTGTCGGGAATTTCGGAGTGCGCAATCACCGAAACGACGGTCCGAAGTGTGCGACCGAATGTCTCGAAACGGCAGGTCAAGTCGCTGGACGGTATCGCATGGCCGATGAGGATACTTGCGACTTCGTCCATCGCCAGAGCGAGATCGGCTGTCCCGTCGACATCCAATCCGGTGTTGTTGGCGACCGTGCGGGTGATTCCACGCAGAGTCGGAAGTTGAGAGTACGACGCCCGGACACGGAGCGAGGCGATGGAGTCGTGAGTAAGTTCGGCTTCGGTCGAACTCGACAGAGGGATCAAGGGACTTCCTGTAGGTAGATGTGGCGGTATTCCGGCAGAACGAGGCAAGGACCGGTAGCGGCCATGCGTGCCGACCATCTCGACCCCAGAGGTGTTCATGGCCTTCGATTACCCTTCGCCCGGCGAACTAACCCTCATTACCGAACTCGAAGATGAATTGTGAGACACATCACCTATGGTGCACTCGTACCTGATCTCATCTTTCATGTGCGGCTCGTTCGGGTACTTCCGCATCATGGACACCCATGCAGAAAGACAGATCCCTGTGCACGTTCGACCGGAAGGCGTCACGGACGAGGGAGTGAAAGCGGCGGGTGTGTTGTCTAACGCCCTCGAAACGGTGGAGCGTGCGCGCGGTGCTCTGTACGACTTCCATCAGCTGATCGGGCACGCGGATTTGATGCTCGACGAGGTCGTCGAGCTACTGCGCACCAGCGGCAACGACGAACTGGCAGATCAAGTCGAGGACGAGTTGATGGGCCGGAACGTGGTCGAGGGGCGTTGGACTTTCCAGCTGGTCGAGGAGTTCGACGAGAACTACTGGTCGTTCTTCCGCGAATGCGAGAAGGTGGTGCGCGACCGACTGGCCGGCGGAGTGCCGCATCTGTTCGAATCCGAGATGAAGGAGCGCCGACGCACGCATGGGCGTCGACACCACGAGGCACGGCCCTGAGTTTCCGCACCATCAGTTCCTGTCCCGAATTATTGCTCGGTTGAGCTCGACACAGCACTGACCAGTGGTCCAGTTCGCGCTTTGCGCAACGATTCTCGTTCGGTAGCCGTCATCCCGCCCCAGATGCCGTGAGGTTCCCCGGTCTGGATGGCGTGCACCAGGCATCTCTGCACGACGGGGCATCTGGCACACACCAGCTTCGCCGAACTCTCGCGCTTCGCCCGCCTCGATCCGCGCTCGTTCGTGTCGTCGTAGAACAGAGCCGGGTCGGTGTCGCGGCAGGTACCGGACAGTTGCCAGTCCCACTCGTCGGCAAGGGGCCGCGGAGATGTGTAGGAGCGCATGAACATGGACGTTCCCTTCGCTGCGTGACGAACTCGACTCGGATCGAGGCCCGGGTCGGGCGTTAGTGCAAAGCTCGGTCCCGCCGGTACATGGTCTGCACCGGCGGGACCTTCGAGGCTCCTCCCTCGAGAGGGAGAATTTCGGGGGTACCTCTGGTCGGTCATTACCCAGCCGTACAAATTTTGAATCCCGGTCGTCAGGAATTCTTTTGATCCACGGCTCGTCTCTCTGCTGCGGCGACAAGACCGCCGGCTCGTCTCTCTGCTGCGGCGACAAGACCGCCGGCGATGTCGCGCACCTTGACGTTCCACTCTTGCGACATCTCGACCAGTAGGTCGAAAGCTTGGTCGGCTGAGCACTCACGCTCGGCCATCAGCAATCCCTTGGCCTGCTCGATCACGGGCCGAGAATCCAAAGCTCTTCGCAGTTCGTCATTTTCCGCGCGAAGGCGGGCGAGTACGTCTGGCACGGAGCTGGACTGCCGAGCCTGCGGTCGTGAAACCTCGTACACACGATGAAGCACCCCGATCACCCGGCCGTCGTCATCGGTGACCGAGGAATTCACGGTGTTCCAGTAGCGCGTGACAAACAGCCCGGAACCGCGCTCGTCGCGCACGTCGTACCGTTGAGTCGGCATCGCATCACGAGATTTGGTTTGCATCACCCGCTCGAACGACATTGTCAACGAGGAGATTCCGTCGGCAAAAGAGTCGGCAGGATTGTCGGGAAAGGCCTCGAACACTTCCACTCCGTGCAGCTGATCCAAACTGCGATCGGACATGGCAAGGTATTCTCCGTTTGCTCCCCGGACACGAAAATTGCTGTCCACGAGGAGAAGAGAGGAAGTGCTTGCCGCAAACCGATCGCTACTGGCGATCGAGCGGAGAGTGCTCGAACTCATGATTGTGTCGTTTCTGTCCTGTCTTCGACGGCTGCGGCGCGTGGTGATTTCAGAAGTAGTTGATTGCGAGGACCCCAAGAGCAGTGCCTGCCACGATCGATCCGAACAACAAACGCTGCTGCAGTACGAACATCTGATACTCGCGACGCGTTTGTGCTGACGTGCCGCGCGAGTCCGCAGACATGCTCCTGCCCTTTCCGGTTGTGGGGAACGCGATTTCGGCCGACCCCCGATCGGCCGAAATCGAGGACGGTGAATCAGTTCGGACGTGCCTCATTTGCAGCATCCTGCTCGGTGGACGCGCCTTCGTGGACGAGGCTGCCGCCGGAGTTCTCGAGGTGCGCGCGAACGAACCACTGGAACTTTTCCAACTGTGCGGTCTGGCCGATCAACATGTCTTCGGTGATCGGGTCGATCTTTCCGACGCTCTCGATGGCGGCGCGACTGTCTGTGATGACCCCGGTGTACACCAGGTCGAGCGCCGCGAGGTGAGCGCGAGCGTCGTCGCGGCCAACGGAGTAGTCGTCCCACGTCCGGTCGCGTTCGATCGCTCCTGCGGTGCCCTTGGGCGAGTTGCCAAGTGCCGCGATGCGTTCCGCCACATCATCGGCATAGCCGCGAACCAGTTCCACCTGCGGGTCGATCATCTCGTGCACGCCGATGAAGTTGGGTCCAACGACGTTCCAGTGGACGTGCTTGAGCGTGAGGTGCAGATCGTTGTAGGCGCTGAGGCGTTCCTGCAGGGTGTCGGCGACGGTCGAGCCGTCTGCACTGCTCAGCCCCGGTACGGTGAACTCGGACATATGTTTTCCTCTCGTCATGATGGGGATCGCCCTCCATTGGGGCGGTCGCGCGCCATCGTCAATCGGATCGCGGGTCGGTCAGGTTCAGTGCGCGAGTGCGACTGGTTCCTCTGTCACCGGGTCGCCGAACATCATCGCGATTCGGCGCTTGACCTCTACGGTCGTCAAAGTCGCGCTTGCGGCAGTGATTCCGATGCCGGTGTTGCTCTCGCCCTGTGTGGGCGGGATGTCGATCGTCGTCATCTTGCTCCCGGTGAAGAGTGTGCCGTGAGGGAGTCAGCTGAACCACCAACTCCGACGTCTGGGTGTTCTGCAGCTTCGAGCGCCGGTTTTGGCGCTTTCAGGTGCTACAAAATCTATATCAGCCGATGTAGATAATTGGCAAGGTAGCTGCGTTCCAACTGCGGAAGCAAATTGCGTGCCGCTTCCGGTCGAAAACACTCTTGACCTGCGCTTACGTGCTCTGCCGGCTCGTCATTTTTGGCCGCAAGTGGTCCTGGACACCTTTGAATCTATGTCGCCGGCGTCAGATTCACTGCCTGATGGTGCTAAGGTCGGATGACGCCGACGAAGGCAGCCGACACCGAACTAGGAGGTTCCAGTGACGTCGGAATCTCAGACCCGGGCGCTGCGTGGCGTGTACGGGATCTCAGTGATGTCAGAACTGTCCGGAGTAGGACCTCAAACGCTGCGCCTCTACGAGCGAAGGGGCCTGCTTACACCGACGCGCACGGATGGCGGTACGCGCCGGTACAGCGAGGCTGATCTGGATACGCTCGGACGAATCACCGCGCTGATCGACGACGGAGTCAATCTTGTCGGAATCCGTTTGATCTTGTCTCTCGAGGCCGAGAATGCCGTTCTGGCCGCTCGGATCAGTCAGTTGACTGCGGAAGCCGGCTAGCTCCCGTGGGGTGCGACGGTGCGTCGGTGCGGACAGGGTCGCCGAAATCTGCATCTGCGACGATCTTGTTGCCGGCGCGTTCGATCTGCTCCAGCGCTGTATCCAGGGCATCGACCAGCCATTGATGCGAAGCCTCTGCGAGCAGTTGATCGGGGGTGTCGGTCAGTTCGGACTGAAAGAATCTCACCAGCCACAAATCGCCCAGATCAGGCTGATCTGAAAGCCCGGCAACGGTATTGGTGGCGAGCAGGTATCGGTTGTACTCGAGATCAACACGGATGGCGTACTCGCCGAACAGATTCACCACATTCGCCGGACGATGAGTGGCGGCGGCGAGCGCAATGAGAGCGTCGTTGTAGGTCTCGGAGTACTTCATCGTGAGGGGCATGGTCGGCCTGTCTTTCTGGGCCGATGCAGCATTGCACGGCTATGGCGAGGAGATCAGTTCGCAGCCGCTGCTTGACGATGAACTGAAACCAATCCTAGCTCGAGTATCTGCTCACCCTTGACTCAAGCCCGCGGTGGTCAGTTGTTGCGCGCAAAGTCGGACTCACGCTCCGTGACGAACTGATCTTCCGGGCGCGGTTCAGTCGGGGCAAGGGCGGTCAGGAACGACTCGGCCCACTGATGCACGTCGTGCGACATGACCTGGCGATGCAGGGCAGCCATGCGGTGACGGCCCTCTTTCGGATCCTGATGAACAGCGGTCAGGATCGTATTTTTCACGCCGTCCAGATCATGCGGGTTGACCAGATATGACTGTCGTAATTCCATTGCAGCGCCGGTGAACTCGCTGAGAACCAGAGCGCCACCGAGGTCGCCGCGGCACGCTACGTACTCTTTGGCCACTAGATTCATCCCGTCGCGCATCGGCGTCACGAGCATGACGTCGGCAGCGACGAACAGCGCGATCAGTTCTTCTCGGTCGACCGGCTGGTACAGGTAATGCACGACGGGGCGGCCGATCTGACTGTGGTCGCCGTTGATGCGACCCACCTGTTCCTCGATGACACTGCGTAGATCGATATAGTGCTGCACGCGTTCACGACTGGGCGTAGCGAGCTGCACCATCGTGTACTTCTCCGGGTCCAAGCGGCCCTCGTCGAGAAGTTCCTTCAGTGCCTGCAGCCGCAGGTCGATGCCCTTGGTGTAGTCGAGGCGATCGACTCCCAGAAGGATCTTCTCGGGATTGCCGAGCTCTTCCTTCAATTCGCGTGCTCGGCGCAACACCGATTCGCTCTTCGACTGGCGCTCGAGTTCGGCGGAATCGACGGAGATGGGAAATGCTCCCACCTTGACGACGCGAGAATCGAAATCGACATGCCCCAGCGCACTTCGCACACCGACGCCTGCGGTTGTCGTCTTCAAGCCGAGTAGTTTGCGGGCCAAGAACAGGAAATTGTTTGCGCCACCGGGTAAGTGGAAGCCGATCAGGTCGGCGCCCAGCATCCCCTTGACGATCTCCTTGCGCCACGGAAGCTGCATGAAGAGTTCGACGGGAGGAAACGGAATGTGAAGAAAGAACCCGATAGTCAGGTCCGGCCGCAGCTCACGCAGCATCGCCGGCACGAGTTGTAATTGGTAGTCCTGCACCCAGACGGTAGCTCCGTCGGCGGCGCAACGCGCGGTTTCTTCGGCGAACCGCTGGTTGACCGCGACGTATGTGTGCCACCACGACCGCTCGAACGTCGGAGCCACCAGAACATCGTGGTAGAGCGGCCACAACGTGTCGTTGGAGAACCCCTCGTAGTACTCGGCGAGGTCCTGAGAGGTCAGTTCGACGGGAAAGAGGCGGAGGCCGTCCACGACTATGGGGTCGACCTTCTCGTCTGCGACGCCCGGCCAGCCGACCCAAGCGCCGTCTCGCTGCCGCAGGATGGGTTCGAGCGCGGTGACGAGCCCACCCGGACTTCGCTTCCAGTTCTTGCTTCCGTCCTCGTCGGCTGCAGTGTCGTCGTCTCCTACAGTGTCGTCGGCTGCAGAGTCGTCGATTTCCAGATCGACGGGCAGTCGGTTGGCGACAACGACGAATTCGGAAAGCCTTTCGAGATCGTTACTCACGCCGACATCGGCTCCGCCAGGGTCTCGTCCATGATGGCGGCAGCGGACAGGTACGTGACCGCCTCGGCCACAGAGTCGGTGAACACGATGTCGGCATCCATCTTCAACAGGGACAGCGGGCGCCTGACGGGGTGCGCTGCGATCAGTGTCCACGGGACGCCGAGCCTTCGAGCCTTGGCCGACAGAGTTTCGATGATGGAAAGACCTCCGACGGAGATGAACTGGACGTCCGAGCAGTCGACTACGAACGGGTGACGCTCGCTGATCAGATCATCGACGCACGCAGCAAAATCAGCTCGGGAACGGATGTCGATCTCGCCGCTGACCACCAGTGACTGAATGTTTTCCGCAGACGTGACGGTGAAAATCGGGGGACTGTCGGCACGCTCATCTGTAGTTCTCGAAAACTCGTTCATCGAAACTCCTGACGGATTGCTCGAAACGGTTCGTTCGAATCGGTCTGGTTCGAAACGGCCTAGTTCGAAACGGTTTCATGCGAAACCGGGAAACGGCACGGGAAGCAACACGCGAACCGTGCACGTCTTCAACGGCTGGGTGCTCAACCGTGCTGAGTGCTTACCTTACCGCATCACGAAATCGCAGGTGAAAAGCGTTAGATCCGTGAGGATTTCAAGGCCCCGTGAGCACGGGCTCACGGGACCTTGGTCCCGATGATTCAGTTCGGGCGAGATCAGTCGGTGTCGGTCGCCGGACCGGTGGTTGTCGCGCCGCCCTCGTCGGCCCACGTACGCTCGCCCGACGGATCGGTCTGAACGTCCTTGTGCGCGGGGCCGGTGCCGGTGCCGGTGGTCTGCGGCTCGTCCGTCTGATCGGTGTGGTCGGTGGGATTCTGTTCGCTCATGGTTTCTGCGTTCCCTTCGGGAAGTAGTTGTTCATGTACTCGTCGTTTCCTGCTCACCCGCGAGGGGTACTCAGTAGGAGGTAGTGCGTCAGGTCGAATCGACAACCAGCGAAGTCAGCTGTCACCGAAGCAGGAGATTTCACGTGAACCATATGACCGTGACGACCGAACACCTGCGTGCACTGCTGGGCAGCGGCCCCCATTCGGAATTGGTAGCGGTCGGGGGCGAGATCGAGATCTACGTCCCCGATGAAGAAGGGTTCGGACTCGAGGGTATCTCGCTTGTCACTCGCGAGCAGTTGGCCGAACGCCTGCCTTCCTCGCCCGACAACCCCGACGAAGGCGAACTGCGTATCGCCGCAGAATCGTTGAGCGAGATGATCGCCGAACTCGGCGGCTGAAACGCTGCAGCAGCCGACTTCAGATCTGCGGGATCGGATCCGGGGGATACGGGTTCGGCGGCGTCGGAGTGGGCGGCACGGGTGGCGGATTCAGCGGGTCGGGTGGTGTCGGCGCGGGAGGTGTCGGCGACCCCGGGTCGGGAACAGGGCCCGGATCCGGGGGTGGGGGAGCGGTCATGAGTGCCGGGTTCCCAAACACGTGCTGAACAAACACCTAGTGTTCGGAACGGCTTTTGGTATTTTTCCCGGCAGGTAGATCGTCGACGATGTCGGTCACGGCGATGTGAACGCTCTCTGCAGCGACCGGTGGTTCCATATTGCCGAGGATCATGTGAACGACATCGACGACCGTGAATCGCACCCGGTCCGACAGTTCGGCCAGATCGACTCCGTAAGGCGCAGCCAGTTCGATACGTAGTGAACGTATTTCGTGGCCGTCGACAAAGAATTCGACGCTGCTCGGTGAGCAGTGGTGTCGAGAACGTATCTCTGCGGCGAGGTGGGTGCGGAGTACGTGATCGCTTACCGACACCGTGCCGAGACGTGGTCCCTCGGACGCGTGCGCGTTCAGTGGCCAGCCCGATGCCGAGGTCGATCGGAGCGCCCGGATCACCCTGTCGCTGATTCGATCCCAGCCTGGCTCCGGGGCACTTCGCAGGACCTCGGATGCGTGCGCCATCAATGCGTCGGTTCGTGATTCGGTCATCGCCACCTCGTCATTCGTTCGCTCAGGTTAGCCCGTGCACGATGGTGATGCCCACGCACCGCATCCGGAGTGAGTCTTAGAATCTTTCCGATTTGAACGAACGTGAGCATCTCCACCTCTCTCAGCGTCCAGGCCGCACGCTGGCGATAAGGCAATTCCCCCAACGCTTCCTCCAGCGCCTCCAGGAAGGCGGAGTTCGAGGTCGAGTCGAATGGACCGGCCTCGGCAGACGGTACAAGAGGGTCGAGCAGCTTGTCGTCGATCGGTTGAGCTCTCTTGATTCGATAGCTGTCCACGATCTTTCGGGAACAGATCGCGAAAAGCCATGTTCGCATCGACGATTCACCACGGAACGACTCGAGTTGACGCCACGCGGCCACGAAGGTGTCCTGGACTACCTCGAGAATGTCGCCTTCGTCGGCGAGCATTCGACGTGCATAGCGGTGGAGCGCTGGTCCGTAGTGGTGCACCAGTGACTCGAATGCTTCTCGGTCGCCGAGTATCGCAGCGTCCACTGTCGCGGTGTCCAGGCCGTCAGGCGCTCCCGTGAGCCCCTGTGTGTGCGGTAACGCCACAGTCGCTCCTCTCGCAGAAATGCGGAAACTCGGCTGAGTTCGAAGATTGTTCGTCCGGCCGGGGCGTTGGATGTTACGGACCGTAACTAATAAATGTCAGTGATGCACATCACCTGACTCGGACATTCGGTTTCGCCTTCGAGTCACGACTACACAGGTAGATCGATCAACAGGAGGAGATGACAATGGTCAGCACGCAGGTTGCGACAGCATCTACGAAGGATGTTGCATCATCGAATGACTCGGCTCTGGTGAGCTCGCAAGGAAAGACGTCGATCGCCGACACCGTTGTCTCGAAGATTGCCGGCATCGCCACCAGAGAGGTGAGCGGTGTGTACGACGTCGGCGGCGGAGCATCTCGGGTCGTCGGGGCACTGCGCGAGCGGATTCCCGGCGCGAGTGTCAACCACTCCCAAGGAGTGTCGGTCGAGGTCGGCGAAAAGCAGGCAGCGGTGGACATCGACATCGTGGCCGAGTACGGCGTATCACTCGCGGACCTGGCCACCGGCATTCGCCGCAACGTCATCGCAGCGCTCGAACGGATGACAGGTCTGGAGGTGACCGAGGTGAACATCACGGTTCACGACGTCCACCTCGACGAAGGCAGCGACGACGAAACAAACGAGTCCAAGACCACACGGGTGCAGTGAGTTCCGAAATCGCTGACACCGTCGCTGAGGCAGTGACGGCTGTACCTGGCGTCGCATCACTTCATGCCGGAATGTTCGGCGAGGTCGGCACCTACCTTCCCGGTCGTCGAGTCGTCGGCGTGCGGGTGACGGAGTCGTCGACCGACGTCCACGTCTGCATCTTCGCCGACGCTGCCGTTCGAGAGACCGCTTTACGTATCCGCCAAGCCATTTCGGGACTCGTTTCCGGCCCCGTGAACGTGACAGTGGAAGACGTAGTAGGCCGCCCGCACAATGCCTGAGCGTTCTCGCGGTACAGAGCCTGATCGCCGTTCTGCACGAAGAGCGGCGATCAGGGCGCACCACCCTGATGCAGGCGGATCAGCCGACGCGCTCAATCGAGCGCTCGAACGCATCGACCGGGACTTCGCATCCCCGATCGATGTGGGTGTCCGCACGACGCTGCGCGGCACGATTCGACACATAGTCAAACCCGTTCGGGCCCAGTACACCCTGGTGCGCGCTCGGCTACCGGGCGCCAAGACCTATACCGAGATCTGACTCGCACCCTCGAACATCATCCACAACGGAGGATTCACATGACCACCTCGACTGTCGGCCTTCTGGCAGGACTACTTCTCGGAGTCGCAGCTGCTGCAGGCGGTTTCACCGGATTCCTCATCGCGCTGGTTCTCGGCGTGGTCGGTTACCTCGTCGGTGGTCAGCGTGACGGTGAGTTCGACCTCGGTGTGATGCTGAAGGGTCGCGGTCGTGGCTGAGACAGCTCTGCCGGAGTCTGTGCTCGACGAGCCGGGCGAACGCGGAACGCTGACGATTCGAGACAGAGTCGCGCAGAAGTTGGTGCTCGAGGCGACTCGCGGAACGCCGGGGGTGCGTCATCACGCCGGCGGCATGGACAAACTGACCGGGCGCGAACTGCCGAGGGCGCGAGTGCTGGTGTCCGGCAAGCGGGTACGCGCCAAGGTGGACATCGCGATCGAGTGGCCCGGATCCTTGTCGGTCATCGGCACCGCGGTGCGAGACAACGTGAGGGCCCAGTTGGAATCGGTCTCCGGACTGGACGTAGACGGTGTGGACGTGTCGATAGTGAGCGTTCTCCCGGCATCGACCAACGGTGATGCGGGAAGGAAAGTGCAATGACTTCGGACAAGGTCGTATCACCTACCGCCTCGAGGGCTGCGGCTCCGGTTCCTTTGGCGACGCCAGGGGCTACGTTCACCGGATTTCTGGTCGCCGCGGCGGTACTTGCGCTCGGCGTGGTCGGGATCCGAGACGTCCTTGTGGACACCGGCGCGATCACCGGGTCGCAGTGGATATCAGGGGCTTTCGAATATGTGGACGGGCTCGCCTACCAGGGTTGGATGTTGCCGGCCGGAATCGCAGCCGTCGTCCTCGGCCTGTGGTTCTTGATCCTCGGACTCAAACCGCGGCGAAAGACTGCCAATGCCTTGGTCGGAGTCGTTGACACGTGGATCGATCCCGCAGATGTCGCGGCGATAGCGTCGGTACGCGTCGAGTCGTTGACCCACGTTCGCTCCGCTTCGTCACACGCGACTCGGCGCAAGCTCGAAGTGAAGGCCACGGTCACACCCGATGGTGCCGCGACCGCGGAATCGGAAATTCGTGCCGTGCTGGGGGACTTGACCCAGACGCTGTCACCGTCCCCTCGAATCAAGATTCGGATCCAGACGGGGGAAAGATCATGACCCGAACGGCGACGGTGATAGATCGCGTGGCGACGTGCATCGCAGGGCTACTCGCGATAGCGCTGGGAGTCGCAGCAATCCTCTGGAATCTCGACGTGATCAAGGATCTGCCGGCGCGAATCGACATCTCGTGGGCTGAAGATCTCGGGGACCGCTCGTGGTGGCCATGGGCCGTCGGGGTAGGGGGAGTTCTGCTTGCCCTCCTCGCGTTGCGGTGGTTGATCTCTCATATGCCACTTCGGCGGGTGAAGGAGATCACGGTTCCGGGGTCGAACTCTCACAATTCGATCACCGCGGATCTGGGTGCGGTCGCCGAAGGAGCGTGTGCATCATTGGAAAGCTTCGACGAAGTATCGCGTGTTCGAGGAAAAGCGTTGATCGACCGCGGAGTTCGAACAATCGATTTGCGGGTGACCTTGAGACGGAGCGTCGTATCCGGATCGGAAACGCTGCCCGAGTTGGTTTCTCGGGTCGCCAATACCGGCGATCAAATCCAAGCGGTGGTCGGTGATCCGTCCGTCGCGACCAGAACTCGCATCGCCGTGGAAAGTACGACACACGATGAGCCGAGAACTCTCTGATCAATCGAGGTTTGAGCCACCTGACGACCGGGTATTGGTAGACCTCCCCATCGCGCACAGAATCATGGATGTTGCTGTGGCGCTGTGTGTCACGGTTCTCGTGGCGACTGCGACATCGATGGTGATCGCAATCGTCGTGACGCTGATCATGTGTGGGTCGGTGAGTGTTGTTCGTCGTATGTGTTGAGTAGCCAGTCGTTTTGGTTCTGTCGTGACCACCTGATAGAAAGGTAAGCAGACAATGTGGCTGCTACCGAGTGCACGATCTCCCGCGTCGTGCGGCGGAGAGTCCGGTTGTGTGCAAACACAACCCGCGATCACGGTCTAGTTGCGCGGGCCGATCGCGTGGAACTCTCCCTTCGCCGGCAGTCTCTCATTGCGCCGTCCCTTACCTCAAGGAGTCACAATGCTCTCACTCGGAATCATCGCCTGGATCATTATCGGTGGACTGGCGGGTTGGATCGGCAGTAAGATCATGAAAACCGATGCCCAGCAAGGAATATTCCTCAACATCGTGGTCGGTGTCATCGGCGGTCTGATCGGTGGCTTCCTGCTACGGGTCTTCGGTTTCGATGTCGAGGGTGCAGGCTGGATCTTCAGCTTCCTCACCTGCCTTCTCGGTGCCGTCATCTTGCTGTTCCTGGTCAAGGCAGTCACCGGAAAACGCTGACCCACATCTATTCCACGCTGTTCGAGTTCGACCGAATCCCACGACCGAATCTCACGGCCGAATCCTAGAAGGAGAAACACATGTCTGACTTCATCGACAAGGCAAAGCACCGCGCTGAGGATCTCATCGGCGAGGCGAAGGAAAAGTTCGGAAATGCCACGGGCAACGATGATCTGGCTGCCGAAGGTGTTGCCGATCAGGGCGAGGCAAAGGTCAAGAAGGCCGGAGACGCTGTCAGTGACAAGGTCTCGGATATCAAGGACAAGTTCACCAACTGAGTGAGCTTCGGGCGCGGTTGATCGGCAAGTCCGGTCAACCGCGCTTTTGTGTGTCTCCTCGGCCGTTGCGGCTACCGCGATACGCGAACTTCCGCGTTTCCGCGAGCCACTCCGGAAGCATGCGCATGTGGGTCGGCCTGTTCAGAATCGGATCGAAGGACGGCTGGAGGCAATCCGGGTGGTCCGCGACTTCGTCGAGGCAGAGGTGTCCGATCGGAATCAACTGAAGTTGAATTCTCGCAAGGTAGACGGAGAAGTGTAGAGGGGAATGATCGACGGCCGCCTTCAGCGCGGGCAGTGAAGTGCCGGTCGGGTGGACGCCGCGCGGTGTCACGATCAGCCACGCTGCGGCGCCGCCCGCGCGTGAGTACGGAACCAGTGTGCTGTATCTCGCGCCGTTCCATGAGAATGCCGGAGCGGGAAACATTTTCGAGAAGGTAGAAAGTCCTGATGTTGCGAGAAGAATGTCCCACGGGATTTCATCGGCGCCGACATCGTGCAACCGAAGAGCCAGCCCGAGTACGTCTGGTAGGTCCCCCGGTGTTCCGAGTGCCTTCGACATTCGAGCGCTGACGGTAATCGTCGACGACTCCGACACCGGCCACCAGGGAGTGGCCGGTTTCAGTGTTCCCTTCAGTTCGAGCCCGTAAGGGTGGAAAGCCCTGGCCCTGCGCAGCGATGATGCGAATTGGAACGGTGCACCGATCAATGTTCCGATCGCGCTCTTGCCTACGGGGATGATCGAATTGATCGTCACGGGATCCTTATCTGAAAACTTTCCGCCTGCGAATCATCCAGACTGGACGGACGTTCAGGCGTTTTGACGGGCTTTCGAGCGGATTCTTTCGGCTTCCCAGTGGCGGTGATTGCTAATCATGTGACGTGCCGTAACAAAAGTCTCGCCCGTCGGGATAATTAGCCAAACGCACAAATTGGTCGTTATGGTTTGTTTGTCCGTAACGGTGCGATCGGACCTGTGACCGTCGCGAACTGGCGAGATTGCCACTCGTGATTTGAGTTTGGTGATCGCGCGGAAACAAAAGATGTCGAGGAGACACATTGATGGGCCACACTCGAACCTGGCTGACGCGCGCGCTGGCAATGCCGGTGGCTGTCGCGGTTGCTTTAGTGCTTCCGCTCGGTAGTGTGGCCGCGGCCCAGGATTTCGAGGACGACTCCGACGCTTCGGTTGTCGCCCCAGCTGTTACCCCGATCTCCTTCACCGAACTCGGGCGGGGAACAGACATCGTGTTCTCCTCCGACGACGCGCCCGTGTTGGTGACCGTGCCGGTGCCGGACGGACTGACCGCAACTGCCGTGACCGGCATCCTGACTGCCCCGACCGACTTCAGTCGGGGGTGGCTGGAAGTGACTGCCGACGGACGTCTGGTGAGCCGCGTCGATTTCGACGCAGGGCAAGCCGGAACCGGTCTACCTATTTCGGTTCCGTTGCAAGGGCTCGAAGTAGTCGACCGTAGCGTGACCGTGTCGATGATCGCTCACCTCGTTCCCGTCGACAACCGCTGCTATGACAGAACGAGATACCAGCCCCTCGCGCTCCGGGATGCCTTTGTCGCCTACGACGGTACCGAGCAGCAGCCGACAACTGTGGCAACGTTCTTTCCTCCGATTTTGAGGAAGGCAACCATCTACGTCACGGACGGCTCGTCGGGTTCGCAGCAGAGCGCGGCTTTGCAACTGAGTGCAGCAATTGTCAACAAGTACGGAAGTCAGCCCGATGCCGTGGTGGTGGAGCAGCTGCCGAACGGTCAGAGCCTACCGTCCGCCGAGCCGGGACTCTTCGAGCGAGCTGTCGTGGTCGGCAACGGCGGGGACGCCGGCATCGATCTTGCATCGACTCCGAACGGCTCACCCGTGCTTCGGATCTCGGGTGACGACAAGACATTGGTTCCCCAAGTCAGTCTCTTGGCGGCGAACTTCGACGGTTACTGGGCAGCCAGCAGAGCGCTTGCATCGCCGGACAACCCAGTCGCCCAGATATCCCAGGACGCGATCACCGTCGGTCAACTGAAGCTCGGAACGTTGACCGCTTCCGGTCTCAACCACATCGAGGTCGACGTCCCGTTCAGTCAATCGCAGTTGGGGCGTCCGATGAAGGACGTGTCGGTAAGAATGATCGGTTCCTATGTGCCGTTGCCGAATTCGCGCAACGGAGAGCTCTCGATCTCGCTCGGGGATACGAGACTTGCCTCGCAAACGGTGAACGAGACCGGGCGCTTCGACATCGGGGTCGATGTTCCGAACGAACTCCTGCGGCGCGATTTGACGTTCGAGGTCTCGATGGACGTGACTGGCGACTTCCAGTGCGGCACGAGTAGTCCGTCTTCCCTCACCGTCGATCCGGCCAGCACCATCACCTCCTCTACCGGATTTCCGCCGACGCCAGGAGGATTCCAGGCCTTGCCGCAGTCGATGTTGCCCACGCTCGACGTCGGTTTGAGTCGAGGTGATTTTGCAGATCTCATTCGAGCTCAGCGCATCGTTGTCGCGATGCAGCGGTTGAGCTACCTGCCGATGCAACCGCGTGTGCTCCCGTTCGGCGACGCCGCGACCAGTTCTCTGCCGGCGTTGTTGATCGCGGCGGACGGAACCCTGCCCACTCCGGTTGCTCTACCCATGGACACGGCAGATCAAGGACTTCTGCGCTTGCAGGGCCTGGAATTCGGCGGGCACTACGGTGCCTTGCAGGTGGTTTCGGGTTCGCACAACCAGGTGGTAGCGCTGACGTCTGAAGGTAATGCGGCCGATGCCGACGGTCTGCTCAACTGGTTGGAGAGCGGGAAGGACAGATTCGCAGAACTGACGGGCGATCTACTGGTGGCGCCTGAGGGCGGCGAGCCGTTCGACATCGGAGTAAACGTCGCGCCGTTGGGCACTGCGACGTCCGCCGAAGAAGAGACCGGCCTGAGTGCGGTCACGATCGGCTGGATCGGATTCGGGACCGTGGTTCTGATCGCTGTGGCCGTCGGCGGTGTGCTCGTGGCGAGGCGTCGAGGACAGTGACCGTCACCGATCGCCCGGCCCCGTCCGTCGCGGTCCACGATCTGTCTGGCCGAAAGCCCTGGCGGATGTTTGTTGTCCTCTTCGCGATCTACACCGCGTTGGGGGTGTGGATGAACGCGGGCATCGGCTTCATCTTCACCGACTCGCTCAGCCGTGTTGCCGCGGTGTCGGCAATGCTGCTCAGCCGTGATCCGCACTTCGCGGCGATCGGATTCGTGTTCACTCCGTTGACGGCGGCCGTCCAGATTCCGATGGGTCTGTTGGGCCACTGGTGGCCGGATCTGCTGCGGTGGAACATCACTGCGGTCGTGATGTCCGCGGCGTTCATGGCTGGTGCGGTGATTCAGATACGCGGGATCAGTCGCGACCGTGGGTGTGCGCGATGGGTCACCGTCGTCCTTACCGTGCTGTTCGCTGTCAATCCGATGATCGTCATGTACGCGGCGAGCGGAATGAGCGAAGCCCCGTTCCTCTTCTTCGTTCTGTGGGCGACTCGTCGTCTGATTCGGTGGATGCGCAGCGACGACGTACACGACCTCATCGGTGCCGGCCTCGCATTTGCACTGGCGTACCTCACTCGATACGACGCCTTGGCACCGCTGTTCGTCGCGGTGGTGCTGGTGACTGTGGTGAGTTGGCGTCGTTTTCAACCGACCGCGGAGGAGCGGGGCGAGGGTGCGGGACCTGGCTTGCGGCTCTGGGCAGCGGCACTCGACGGTGCCGTCGTGATGATGCCGGGGTTCCTGGCGTTCGTCTTGTGGTCGTTTGCCAGTTGGCTCATCACGGGCCAAGCGTTCCAACAGTTCTCGTCGGTGTACGGGAACAGTTCCATCCTCGAGCAGGCCGGGGCCGGAACCGACTCACCGATTACACGCCTTACCTTCTCGATTACCGAAATGGCCGTACTCGGGCCGGCGCTCCCGGTGTTAGCGGCCCTGGCAATCGTCTACGCACTCCGGCGGCGGGACACCGAAGTGGTCGTGCCTCTTGTGCTGTTCGGCGCGATCCTCGGCGCTCAGACGCTGCTCTACCTGATGGGTTCGACGTTTCCCCTTCTGCGCTTCTACATTTCGATAATTCCGCTGTGCTTCGTGCTGGTCGTGCTGATCGCTCCACGCGGCATTCCGGTCGTCACGCGGCGACCAGGGGCGGCTGCGTCACGCTCGGTCACGACGTACCCCGAGCAGTCGGGACCGTCTCTGTCCCTTGTGATCTCTCTGTGCTTGCTGGTCGGGTCGACGTTGATCACGTTTGTCGCGATGGGTAATGCCCGGCTCGCAGTGCTCGAGCATTCCATTGCCAGCGCGATCATTCCGGGCCGGCAGAACCTCGAGGAGCAGACGAATCTCCGCACGTTTGCGGCCGAGCGTCGCATCGCCAAGTATCTGGACGACTTGGATCTGCCGGAGGGCTCGGTTCTGCTCGACACCGTGGAGAGTTATGCCGTCGTCGCGTCGTCGAACAATCCTCGGCAATTCGTCGTGCCCTCCGATGCGGACTTCGTGCGCGTACTGAACAACCCCGCCGAACATCACGTCGAGTACATCTTGTCGGTTCCGAATACCGGTCGTGGCGTTTCGGACGCCGTCAATCGGCGCTATCCGACGATGTACGACACCGGTGCCGGCGGGGTCGGAGCGCTGGTGCTCGAAGTACCCAACGACGGCGGCATGGACCCGTCGGCCTGGCGTTTGTACCGCATCACCGGTGAACGCCAAACGGGTCGATGAGGCAATTCGTATGGGAGGATTGTCCGTATGACGTGGATGGTTGCAGATGTCTTCTGAAGAAGTGCGTCCGCGTGAGCGTGGCGCAGTACGGCGCCGTGTCGCTTCCGCTGTAGCCGCCGTTGTGACCGTCGCTGCGGTCGTGGGCGTGTTCACGATGCCCGCAGGCGCCGATTCTCCCAAGCAAGTTCGGGTGGGAGCGTCGTCGAACGGACTGACGCTCGACGGACAACCGTGGTGGCCTACCGGGCTCAATGCCTATCAGCTAGCCACTGATTGGTCGGTGAACTTCGGCTGTGGCGCCATGGTCGACCTCGACGCGTACTTCGGTTCGCTGCCACCGAACTCCGTCACACGCTTCAACGCCTTCCAGGCTCTTGCGGTGAACAAATTCTCCGGAGAGATGGATTTCGGCCCGATGGACGCGGTGTTCGACGCTGCGGCGCGACACAACCAGTTCACGATTCCGGTGCTCTCACCCCAGGACAGTGGGTGCGATGACGGGCAATTCAAATCCAGGGACTGGTACACCGACGACTGGAAGGTCGCGAACCTGATCCCGGGTCGAGCCACCATGAGCTTCCAGGACTGGATGCACACCGCCGTCGACCGTTGGAAGAACGAACCTTCCGTCGCGGCGTGGGAATTGGTGGGGGAGCCGGAGCCAAGTCTGTGTACCGACGCGGTCTGCAATTGGTGGACGAGAACGTGTCCGTCTGATTCCGCGCAGGTGTTGCGGGAGTTCTTCGACACGGCAGGTGCCGAGCTTCGGGCGATTGATCCGAACACTCTGATCACGGCGGGGTACGTCGGGGGCGGTCAGTGCGGCACTGCTGGTGACGACTACCAATACGTGAGCGAGTCCGACTTCGTCGACGTTCTGCAGTATCACGACTACGGAGCGGACGGAGTACCGCTTCCGGGCGATCAGTGGAACGGACTGGCCCGTCGCATCGAACAGGCGACGACCGTCGGGAAGCCGTTGTTGGTTGCCGAGACAGGCGAATTGGCGGGCAGTTGTGAATCACTGGCGACCAGAGCCACGAATATCGAGACGAAGCTGACGGGACAGAAGGCGGCCGGCACGGCGGGAGCCCTCCTGTGGGCCTTTGTTCCGGATCCACGTCCGAACGAGTGCACAATGGACATCGGGCTTGACGATCCACTCTTCGACGTGATCACTTCACTGGCAGGTTAGCGCGGTCTCCGGCCGGCCCCTCTACTATTCGCGCAGCGGATATTTGATCACGATTTGATAACAACCTGAACGTGTCTTTGTGATGTGATGATCGTATTTCGTTTGTATTCAATGGCATTCAGTGGCATTCACCTGCGGATAACCGAACTTGAAAGCCGGCGCGACGGGGCGGGACCATCGACGCGGCGCCCGCAGGACCTACGTCCGGTCGCACGGGGACGGTCCGATCGGACCGCTGCGGTCGGAAGTTGTGCTGTACCTGCCCCTTTGGTTGACAGGGCGGTCCCGTTCTGACTGACGTCGAAATGCGGGCACGACCGTTCGCCGTGGTAACGGGTAGTGAGCGGAGTTTGGTGCGACCCTCGTGGGAGTGACAATACGGGGCGGTGTGTAGCTCTCGCGCGCAACGAATTCCGAGTTCGAGTCAACTTGCGACAGCATCGGTCGCCCGGTAGACCTTGTGCGCAGGCTGTACATGCGATGTGAGCTTTCGGTCGTCGGAAATGAGGGGACGACCGCTGCATGCGCGTAACGGTAAGTGTGTGGAGCATCGCGTGAGCGGAGAGGTGAACGATGACTGGATACTCTGAACGGCCTTTCAAGACTGCGGTGGTACCGGCTGCCGGGATGGGGACCCGCTTCCTTCCGGCCACCAAGACGATCCCGAAAGAGCTACTCCCTGTCGTGGATACGCCCGGGATAGAACTGGTTGCCAGCGAAGCGGCTCAGGCCGGCGCGGAACGATTGGTGATTGTGACCGCGCCCGGAAAGGCGTCGGTGATCGGGCACTTCGTCGAGGATCTGGTGCTCGAGGGCAAGCTTGCCGCGAGTGGAAAGCACCATCTACTCGAGCGCGTGCGTCGAGCGCCGGGCCTTATATCCGTGAAGCCTGTCGTACAGGAATCCCCACTCGGCTTGGGGCACGCTGTCGGTCTTGTCGAGTCAGTGTTGGATGCCGACGAGGACTCGTTCGCGGTGCTGCTTCCCGACGACCTGGTTCACCCCTGCGGCGTTCTCGACGCGATGGCGAAAGTGCGTGCCGAGCGTGGTGGTTCCGTGCTGTGCGCGTTCGACGTCGCGCCGGATCGTGTTGGTGCCTACGGAGTGTTCGACGTGCAAGCGCCCGTGGAGGGCGACGATCCCGATGTGCTTGCCGTCGTCGGCATGGTGGAGAAGCCGGACCCGGCGGATGCTCCGTCCACTCTCGCCGCAGCCGGACGCTACCTTCTCGATCGCGCCGTGTTCGATGCGCTCCGGCGAATCTCGCCAGGGCAAGGTGGCGAGCTGCAACTGACGGATGCGATAGCGCTGTTGATCGCGGAGGGGCATCCGGTTCACGTCGTCGTCCATCACGGCACCCGCCACGATCTGGGTAACCCGGGCGGCTTTCTGCGAGCTTCTCTCGACCATGCGCTCAGTCGCACCGAGTACGGACCGGAATTGAGAGTCTGGCTCAAGGAACGATTGGATCAGCCCGATCCGCAGCTGACCTACTGAAGAATCCCGCCCATGACACCAGAGGTCGAAATATGTTTTGGTGCAAAAGAATCCGCACCATTTCTATGTGCGCGCACGTGAACGTCGGTAGCCAAGGCTCATTCGGGTACGACCGCGATCAATTCCTGCTCCAAGCTGGATACGATTCCGGCAGCTCAGTGTTGGTCGATACCGCTGTGTTGATCGATACCGCTGTGTTGATCGATACCGCGGCGGGCGAGTTCGTCCACCAGGGCTTGCGTCGCGATCGAATTCAGAACCGACGGTGGGGTCGTTCCCGGCCGCGCTTCTTCAGGAGTCAGATAACCGGCGGCTACGAGCACCTCTGTAATCGGAGCGTCGAAGACCTGACATGCCGTCCGCATCGTGTCCTGCGTGGGAGGGCGCTTGGCCGAAAGCCATCGACTCAGTTCGGAAGGTCGAATCTTCAGCGCACGCGCAGCTTCCTGGATGTCGCTGAACGAGCGAAGTTCCAGTTGATGCTCGACCCATGCGGAGAAACCACTCATAGCGGTCATATTGCCTGAGCCGAGAGGTATATGCCACTTCCTTTCGGCTACAAGTCGAGGACATTTGGATATCTGCCATGCCGTGGCAAAGTTTTTCGCCGACGATTCGCTTATTTGCAGTTACGCGACGTCGCTGACGGGGACTGACTTCTTCTCTGAGCGGGGATTATTCAGTCGGCCGCTGGTGAAGGGTGAAATTGAGGGTGAAATGCAAAAAATTCGATTGTCGGAAGCGGGAACTCAATGACAACGCCGAGTCAACTCAGGCTTGAAGGCCTTCGTGATGGCGTCGCTCCGACGGCGAGGCAAACAGCCAGAATTCCATTTTCGCCGACCACCGCCATTTGGATGACGATTGCGATCGTAGTTCCGATATACCGCTCGTTGCCCGGCACCGTCACACAGTTATGGGCGATGGCGGTGCTTGTGGTCATCGTGGCCTCAGTAGCGCTGGGACGAGTCGCTCGGCCGCAGTTTGTCAGCATCTGGTTGTTGGCCGGCTACGCAGCCCTCGTCGCGACGGTGACGGCGACGCGTGGCAGTGATGTCACGGGAAATCTCTATGTTGGAGTCCAACTTTTCATTGTTCTCGGGCTCGGGATTTTTGTGATGGTCGCCAATGTCCAGCGTGATCCGGCTTTTGTCAGGCGCGTCTGTATTGCGTTCATCGCAAGCCAATCGATTTCTGCTCTGGTCGCCGCCATCCAACTGGCTGGTTCATCCGTCTTCGGATTCGGTGTTGTGAACGGTCGTGCTCCAGGTCTGGCAGGTCATCCGAACGTTCTAGGCATCATGTCCTCACTTGCATTGATTCTCTGCCTGGGGGCTGCGGTGCGAAAGGTAGAGAATCGGCTCGTTCTGGTGCTGATCTCGATCGTGAACGCGGTGGGACTGCTGGCGACGGGTAGTTTGAGTTCGTTGTCGGCCTGTGCGATCGGATTGATCGTCGTGGCGATTTCTTCGCGAGTGAAGATCACCACCATCGCCAAGAGTTTTGTCGGTACCGCCATTCTCTTCTGGATCGCAATCACCTACACCGAATTCGGCAAGCACCTGGAAACGCCGGCCGATCGATACCTCCAGGTCACCGGCCAGACCAAGGCTGTCAGCACACTCGAGATCCGTAACGACACTTACGGATTCGCGTGGGACGCGATTCGTGCGCATCCGCTGTCCGGAGTCGGCTTGAACTCGGCGAATGCTGCCTCGTTCGACAACGTCACAGTCGTTCACAATGTGTTCTTACGATCCTGGTACCAAGGCGGGGTGGTTCTCGCCATTGCCGTGGCACTGATCATCTGCGCGACGGCACTGGTCGCGTTCAGATCGATGAAGTCCGGCAAGAACGCTGCCGCCGCCGGCGTGCTGGTCTCGATGATGACATTCGCTCTGACATCGGCGTTCTTCGAGCAGGCCTACTACTGGCTACCAGTCGTACTCGCCTTTGCATGTTTGTCGACGGAGAGTGATCGGACCGCTAGCTCCAAAGCTCAACCCGCGCAACAAGCGTTGATCGGGAATTGAGATTACGTGTTCAAGCCATGGAAGGTCTTCTCCCAGTAAGACGGGTTGCGTATCAACTGATATGTGCCTTTGATGGCCGCGATGCTCATCAATACCCAGTAGAGCGGAGCGGTCAGGCAAGCTATCAGCAGCATAGGATTCCGCGTCTCTCGGCATGCCACCAAGTTCATGTAAAGGACTGCGGCGTTACCGAACACGAGTGACACGAGGGCGGGAAAATAGACGTAGTTGGGAAACACGTCGTGGATGACCTCGGGCTGGCCGAGGATCCAACCCAGGCTGATCAGCCAGAACGCCATGTTCAGTGTCGCCACGATGGGTGTCCCCGCCATCAAGATGGTGAAGCGTAGAAATCCGACCGTGCCGAGTCCGCGCCATAGTTTCAACGGTTGACGCATATGAACCAACCAAGTCTGCAGGTAACCCTTGTACCAGCGTGAGCGTTGGCGGATCCAGTTGATCGTGTCGCTGTTGGCCTCTTCGAGCGTCGTCGAGTTCAGAACTGCGGTCCGGTAACCGCTCTCGGCGATGCGGACTCCGAGGTCTGCATCCTCGGTGACATTGAAGGGATCCCAGGCGCCGATCTCGTCGAGCACACTTCGGCGAAGATGATTGGACGTGCCACCCAAAGGAATTGGTGATCGACTGCGCATCAGACCGGGGAGGATGAAATTGAACCAGAGGGCGTAGTCGGCCGTGAACCATGCAGTCAACAGATTCTGAGTTCCATTGTGAAACGCGAGTTTCGCCTGCACACACGCAGTATTCGCTGGAAGCTTCGCGAAAGTCGCTATTACGCGGCGTAACTGAAGAGGATCCGGAGAATCTTCGGCGTCATAGATGGTGATTATCTCGCCGGTCGAGAAGTGCAATCCGTAGTTGCAGGCTTTGGGTTTGGTACGTGGATCTGCAGCAGGGACCTTCAAGATGCTCACCACTTCATCGACTCCGGCGGCAGTCGCAGCGTCGATCGTGACAGCGTCATCCTCTTCGAGGAGCAACAGCACTTGCAATTTGTCCGAGGGGTAGTCGATCGCGCGCATGGCGGAAATCAGGTCCCCGACTACTTCCGGTTCGTTGTATGCCGGAACAAGGATTGTGTAGTGCGGGAGATCTTCATCCGAAAGTGCGCTTGCCTCTTGATCGCTGATCGTCACGATCGAGGAAGCATCCAAACCGCGTGTGAACAACACTAGTCGATCCACCATCGCCCACACGTACCCGAGCGTGCACACCAATGTGAGAACGATGAGCGTGGGCGTCAGGAAGAAGACCAGACACGCGATTGTGATCGCGAGAATCAGGAGCAGGATGTTGCGCTGCCATGGATAGAACGCAACTGATGCCGATGAAATCGGTTTGCGTTCACGCAGTCCGTTCACAGCGTCGTGGAGTGCGGCTCGTTTGAATTCCTCGGAGCTTTCGTCCTCAACCGAGAGATTGGGAATTACCACTTCTGTGCCTCCACGACAAGCCTTCCGAGTGACTGGAGCATACCTAGGTCCTTGTACTGAGATTCACTGTCCACCGTCGATATCCGGCCTCTGAGTAGAACGGCCAAGGTGTTGCTTCCATTCGACGCCATCGATGGTTTCGGTTCGGGGAACAAGGCATTCGGTTCATGATTGTCCACTGTCAAGAGGGTGACGCGCTGTGCGGCGCCGTCGCCACGTGTCCACACGAAATTGAGGTTGCTCCAGGTGAGGAGGAGGGAGTCGTCGACAACGGTGTACATTTCTGCGACCACCCCACGGCTCAACTCAACTCGTACCGTTGGGCTGACACGTGCATTCTGGAGATCATAGGTTGTGTTGCTCGGATAGACAGCCAAAGTGGATGGGCGACGCACTTGAACAACGTCCATTTGGACGGTGCGTGGGCGCATCTGGCTGTCCCATGCAGGGTTGGGTGTGTCAGCACGAATCGTCTGGCGAGTGAGTGCCGAAGTGGAACCGAAGTACTTTCTCGGCCAGTCGTATTCGTTGGTCGAGATTTCACGCCAACCAGCGGGGACGACGAGTCGTGGATCGGATGTCGCCGGCGGCCCTACCGAGACCGGAACGTTCTGTGCGGTGGGCACTGGCGTAAAGAACATCACAATCGCTGCGGCGAACACCACCAGGATCGTCCAGTTGCTGGTTGACGTAGAAGGATTCCGGAGCGGACGCTCGAACGGCTTCCAGGACTTTCCGCGTCGCTCGTACAAGTAGAAGAACCCGCCTACCAGCAATGCGCTACCTAATGCCGGTAGCAGTTGGATGCTGAACAACGGCGCAGTCGGGTACTGACGGGAGAGGTAGTAGACCAAGCCTGCACCCAAGACGGACGAGCCGACGAACCCGGCGAATCCTCTCTTCCACGTTCGACTGACGGCGATCGTCGTGGCGGCCGAAGCGACCAACACCATGATGATGCTGTAGTCGAAGCGTGTGCCGCCGAGTTCAGTCGCCAACGTGCGGTAGATGAGCGGAGCCAGAAGGATCGGAACAACCCATATTGCCCAGTAACGATTCACTGGACGTAACCCGAACATGAGAACCGCTGCGCTCCAGACAAATACCCAAGCCGCGATTACATCGATATGCATCAATTCGTAGTTCTCGGCAAAACGTGGCATAAGGAGTGCCTGCAACCCCAGCGAGACCAGTAGGCCGATACCGCCGACAATCTTGTCCGTCTCCCGATCATGGATCGGGAGGTCCGGGCCTCGTCGTAAATCTGTTCCGACGGCAGCTATCAGGCACAGCAGGGGGAGGACGAAAACGTACCCGATGGCGGTGCCACTCGCTGTGCTCCTCCACAAATTGGTCCAGGTAGGCCAGAAAGCAAAGATTGTCGCGGCTGCAATCATCAGCCAACGGACGGTGAGGCGGGGGATAATTCCCGACTGCGTGCGTAGGTCGCGAATCTTCAAGATATGTAGTCCTATTCGAACTGGTCGTCTACTCGGGCTGTGCCGGCCGTGTCGGCTGGCGTGAGCTTGTGTCAACGAACCCGACTTTTGTCGACCTTACGTGATCGGTCACAAGGTGCGAATCCGAACACCCACCGATGCAGAACGGCTGAAGCCGGGTAGAAATCTCACATAGTGAGACGACTAGAAAATTCATTTCAGCGGTCGGTTTGTCGCGAACTGGACAAGCGACCTGATCTTGTTTCAAGGGTGCTACCTGTATCAGCAAGGGCTGTACGGCTATTCGCCTTCGAATTGCACATCGAATCGGCAGTAGGGACCAAGATCCCTGCCGGGGACGTAGGTCCCCAACGGCGCAGGCACCTTCTGTCGGCGAAAGTCATTGCGTCGGTTACCGATGGAAATGATCCTCTATTCAGGCGGTATCGGTAATGCGATGCGCTGTGGCAACCGCCTACTGACGAGTAAGGTCCTTCTGTTTGCTGCACTTTCGACGAAGTAACGCGAAAGTTGCTTCTGAATCGATCTTTCGCCCCGCTGTTCCGGTCGAGCTGCGTTCGGAGGGCAAGTCGCAAAGCAGTTGCGCTGCGGTCAGATTGGAATGAGCGGGGGCGTGCGCGGCTACGGGTCTGAACTGGGGCGACTTTGCGTTTGATCCTGCGCGCGGACAGTGCTGAAATGTAATCCACTCGGAGCGTGAGAGCGTTCCGATTCTCGAGGAATTGCACTTTTCAGATCGAAGCGAGCGATTTGCTGTTCCAGCGTATTGCTCGATCTGACGAATCACGCTCAACACCTGTCAACGACGTACGAATTCAATGACGCACGGATTCCACGAATGAGGAAGGGACTGATCACGTGACGGCGCTCGACGTGTCCACGCTGGGCAAGAACAAGCACACGCTTCCCCGTGCAGTGCCCGACCTCCGCCGCGGATCGACTTCACGGCGGGAATGGGAAACGGCATACCGCAGGAGACTGTTCCTGGGCGACTCGGCGATCATCGTGGGGACAGTTTTCCTGGCTCAGTGGCTACGGTTCGGCGGAGACGGCCGTGCGGTGAGCACCGGCATCCTCGGGCAACTGAGTTACACCGGTGTGTCAATTGCGTTGGCGGCAATGTGGTTATCGTCTCTGGGCATCTTCCGCACTCGATCGATCCGGGTGATCGGCAGCGGCCCCGAAGAGTACAGGCGAATTTTCGTAGCGACAGTGCGCCTCTTCGGACTCATTGCGATTGTCAGTCTTCTGCTGCAGTTGGACATCGCGCGACTCTATCTGGCCTTTGCATTCCCGGTTGGTCTGACGGCGCTGATGGCAAGCCGCTGGATCTGGCGAAAGGTCATCGCGCGGAAGCGGTCTCGGGGCGACTTCCAGACATCCGTGTTGGTTGTAGGAAGCCCCGTTGCAGTCAAGAAGCTGGCCCAAACCTTCGAACGAGCTCCCGGCGACGGTTATCGGGTAGTGGGCGTTTGCCAACCTAGTCAACTAGGTCGTCGGGACAGAGTCATAGTCGTCGACGGCATCGAAATACCGGTCCTCGGGGACGAGCACGACGTGACCGACGCGCTCGACTTGGTCGGTGCCGATGCAGTGGCGGTCACTGCGACGGAACACCTCGGGTACGACGGTATGCGGAAACTGGCCTGGGATCTGGAGTGCAAGGACGTTGATCTTGTTGTGGCACCTGGAATCCTGGACGTTTCCGGTCCCCGGCTTTCGATGCGGCCGGTGGCCGGTCTTCCACTGATTCACGTCGAACGTCCGCGCTATCACGGTGCGCAACGGTTTGCCAAGACAGCATTCGACGTCGTCTTCGCGTCTGTCATTCTCATCCTGATCAGTCCGGTGTTGATCGCGACGGCGTTGGCAGTGAAGTTCACCAGTCGGGGTCCTGTGCTCTATCGGTCAGAGCGAATGGGATTGGACGGGGTTCCTTTCCCGATGCTGAAGTTCCGATCGATGGTTCAAGACGCCGACACACAGGTCGACAGCCTCCTGTCGGACAACGAGGGCGCCGGCGTTCTTTTCAAGATGCGTGACGATCCTCGGGTTACCAAGGTAGGACACGTCATTCGAAAGTTTTCGATAGACGAGTTGCCCCAGTTCGTCAACGTGCTCCGTCGCGAGATGAGTGTGGTCGGTCCCAGGCCGCCGTTGCGGCGTGAGGTAGAGGCGTACGACGGGGCCGTGAAAAGGAGACTGCTGGTCAAACCAGGGATCACCGGTTTGTGGCAGGTGAGTGGGCGCTCGGATCTTTCGTGGGAAGAAACCGTTCGACTGGATCTGTCCTATGTCGACAACTGGTCGATGGTTGGGGACGTCATGATCGTCGTGAAAACGCTCAAAGCCGTAATGGCAAGTGACGGCGCTTACTGATCGGTTCTGTCATTCTTTCGTATTCAAATCGCGAATCCGATTCGCTGTTCCCGGTGAATACTGCCTGGGATCCGAAGTAGAGGGAATTGCGCAATGCACACTGACCAGTCGGTCATACTCGATGAGAACTTTGGGGGAACCGTTTCGATGTCATCGTCGAAATATTCGATGTACTTGGCGGTAATTCCAACATATCGGAATCCGTGTATCGAAGTGTTGCGCGAGATGGAGAACGGCAATCTCCGCATTCTTGCCTCGGACTACGGACTGGATCCTACGGTTCGAACTGGTATCGACAAGGATTTCTATGAACGAGTTCGACGGATAGGAATCTTCGGTGACAAGATTCTCCTTCAGGTTGGCTCCTGGAGAAATCCGCTTTCTGCTTCCGTGACCATCCTTGATTTGAACCCTCGGAGTCTCACGGCGTGGGGTATTTTAGCCCTTCGAAGAATTATGCGTCGACGTACTTTGGTTTGGGGTCACCTTCATCCCAGAGAAGGGTCTTCATCGAAGACGGCTTTTCTTCGACGGACGATGCGGCGGTTGTCTCAGGGAACTATTCTTTACGGATACGCCAGCGTAGTCCCGGCCAGGCGTGAGATACCGCACCAGCCAGTGTGGGTGGCACCGAATTCTTTGTACAAGCGCGCGCATATCAACGCCGATAACGCCTCTGAATCGCGTAAATCAATAGTCTATGTCGGTCGATTGGTTGCCGAGAAGAACGTGGATCAATTGGTTCCGGCTTTCCATCGATCGGGCCTCAAAGACAAGGGTGCCGTCTTGGAAATCGTAGGTTTCGGAAATGCTTCGGAAAATATAGAGAGGCAAATTTCAGATCTCGGTCTCGAAGAATCCGTTGTTCTGCACGGGCGTATCGAAAGCCCCGTCGAGCTTGCTGAAATCTATGCACGATCAATCATGTCGGTCTCTCCGGGATACGTCGGATTGAGTGTCACTCAGAGCCTGGGATTCGGAGTTCCGATGCTGTATCCCGAGGATGCCCCGCACGCCCCTGAGATCGAGCTTGCCGTAGTCGGTCCGATGCAGAGTTACTCGCCGACAACCGAGGAATCGCTGGCCGTGGCACTACGCGATTACTTTCTGTATCTGGACTCCAATCCCGTCTCGGCCGGGGAAATATCAACGAAGGTTGGAGAACTCTATTCCGCTGAGTCGATGGCATCGGGTATCTCTGCCGCGTTGAGAGGGCAGGTCGTTGAATTCGACAAAGACGGATGGCCCAAGGAGATGGTCGCACGATGAGTAACCGATCCCGCCTCCCGTCAGGGGTTAGGCGAGCCCTTCGAGGAATCATGAACGGGCTGGCAATATCGAACGGCAACGTTTCAGTAGGACGCGACTTCAACGCCGGCCGTGGGGCAATCATCAGTGCGCCTCACGGATTGAATATCGGCGATAATGTCAGTGTCGGGCCTCGGACTGTTATCCAGGTAGACGGTTCGATCGGATCCCACGTCATGATCGGAATGAATGTCTACATCGTAGGGCGTGAAGACCACGCGATCGACGAAGTGGGTATTCCGATGCTCGCGTCGACGTGGGTGGGGGACCGGGAGCCTGGCGCTCGCGATTCTGTCGAAATTGGAACAGATGTATGGATAGGCGCTTGTTCGGTGATATTGAGCGGTGTGACGATAGGCGACGGTGCCGTGATCGGAGCAGGTTCGGTAGTGACGAGTGACGTCGAGAGTTTCTCTGTGAATGTCGGAGTTCCCGCACGGAAAGTCGGCGAAAGATTCGAGAGTGATACGCAGAGAAGTGCACACCTGCAAGCTGTGCACGGACTGTCGTCCTGAGTGAGCTGAAAAGGGAAATGAGCACGATGGATAATCGGGGAAACAAAATCCTGATCGTGGGAATCAACTATTCCCCTGAGCCAACCGGTATCGCTCCTTACACCGAGGGCTTGGTAAATGCGATAGCGGATGCTGGTGCTGACGTCAGGATGGTGACGGGGTATCCACACTATCCATTCTGGAAAAAGATGGATGGTTTCTCAGGACTGTCTTCGGTCGAGAAGACAGAGAATCTGACAGTGCACAGACTCCGTCACTACATCCCTCGGAATCCGAGTTTCCTGCGAAGAATCCTGATGGAGGCAAGCTTCGCCCTGAGGGCGTCCTGGGCGACTCTTTTCCACCGAGCGGACCTCGTTCTGTGTGTAAGCCCTACACTTTTGTCCTCAGCGGCAATTGTCATCAGGACCAGGCTCTTGCGGTCGCGCACACCCGTGGTGCTGTGGGTGCAGGACTTCTACGGACTGGGCGCTTCCGAGACCGGCCAGCTGAGCGGTGGATTGTCGTCTCTCGTCGATCGATTCGAATCTTGGATCTTGCGAAAGTCCGATCACGTTGTCGTGATCCATCCGCGGTTTGCGAAGCATGCCCAGGAGAACCTCGGTGTCGATTCGAGCAGCATCACGGTTATCAGGAACTGGACCCACCTCGACCTCTCCCAGTCTGCCTGCGCCCGAGAGGATTCGCGAAGACGATTGGGATGGGGGCCGGAACAGCAGATAGTTCTGCACGCCGGAAACATGGGTGCGAAGCAAGGGCTCGAAAACGTGGTGGACGCCGCGCGTTTGCTCGATGCACGGCAGTCCGACATCAAATTCGTGCTGATGGGGGACGGGAATCAGCGAGCCCATCTTGAAGAGTTGTCCAAGGGATGCGCGGGGATCGAATTCATGGATCCTGTTGACAGCGAGGACTTTACCGACGTGCTACGTGCAGCGGATGCGCTACTTCTCAACGAGTTGGCCGATCTTCGCAGCATGGCTGTTCCGAGCAAACTCACATCGTATTTCGCCTCCGGGGTGCCAGTCGTCGCGGCTACGTCTGCGGACAGTGCGTCGGGCGAAGAGATCGCGCTGTCAGGGGCGGGAGTACGCGTTGACGCCGGCAATCCGGAGGCATTGGTTCGTGAAATAGAGATGTTGGTGGCTGACCCAGCTCGTTCGGAGCAATTCGCGCGAAACGGGAGGGAGTACGTGCACGAAGTACTGTCTCCCGGTTCTGCCACTATCGCGTTCGGCGAACTGTTCGACAGACTTGTCAACCGAGCGAATTCGCCGACTCGACTGACGGAAGCCCGAGCGCGGTGACCCACCCACAGCTCTCCCTCGGCGAATTCACCGGGGCAGGATACGACAAGGGACGTCCGGCGCCGGTGCAGATCGCCTGGCTCGCGGTAGCACCGCTGTTCCGGGCCTGGTTCGTGCCGGCACGAATGCGGGTCGCCATTCTCAGACTGTTCGGCGCTCAGATCGGTGAAGCAGTCCTGATACGGCACAACGTGAAGATCCATTGGCCGTGGAAGCTGTCGATCGGCGACAACACCTGGGTGGGTGAGGGAGCGTGGATCCTCAATCTCGAACCGGTGAGCATCGGGTCGAACAGTTGCATCTCGCAGGATGTTTTCCTGTGCGCGGGCAGTCATAGCAGAAAATCACGGACTTTCGAGTTCGACAACGGACCGATCGTCGTCGGTGATGGCGTATGGATTGCGGCGAGATCCACCGTCCTCCGTGGTACGTCGATCGGTGACCACGCTGTGATTGGCGCGAATTGCCTTGTCATATCGGATGTTCCGGCAAATGCAATTGTTCGTGCCCCGGTCTCGGAGATCGGCCGAGCATGAGAAGCACACGGCCGCATTGCGCTGGAGTCGTACAGTCGTTCCACCACCTGGTTGGTCTCACGTGAAGGTGATGACAAACGCCCTGGTGGTGCAGTTCACCGGAATCGCCGGCGGACGTCTTGTCGGTGCGTTGATTCAGGCACTGAGCATGGTTCTCCTCGCTCGCATCTCCGGTCCGTCCGGCTTTGGAATCTTCGCTGCTGCTTATGGCGTCGGACTGGTCCTGCAAACCGTTCTGAACTTCGGGTTCACTCCGTTTCTGGTTCGTATCCGTGCGTTGGGTGACCAGGAACCTCTCATCGCTTCGACTTTGGAGTTCTCGCGCCGCGCCAATCTGGCCGTTGGGGCCTTGCTTGCAATGATCGCGACTGTGGCCTCGGTCTTTGAACCGCGGCTTTGGTTCGTTGTGCCATTGGCAGTGTGGGTTGTCCTGGACAATTACGTCGAGACGTTGCTTTCGCTACCACTCGCTGACGGGAATACCTGGCAGAACGCCGTATCGTTGCTCCTTCGTCGAGCACTTGCCCTCGTCTTTGTCGCGGCCGCTTGGTTCTCGGGTGTCGATGCAGTGTTCTGGTATTCAGTGGGTCTCGCGTTCTCCTCGATGATCGCTGTCTTCGTGGCCATTCGGCTCGGACCGGTAATCACTCGGATCAGATCGAGGCGATCGTATAGGTCGATTCTTCGCAAGTCATCGCACTTCTGGTTGAATTCCGTTGCCACTCAAACGCGTAACTTCGACGTACTGCTGGTTGGACTCGTGACATCCCCGGCCGTCTCCGGAATCTACGGCGTGACGAGTCGTATCACTACTCCACTGCGGTTGATTCCCACTTCATTTGCGGCAGTTCTCATGCCGGCAGCGGCGCGATCGACGACCGGGCGAATCACCCAGAGCATTCTGCGACCCGCGATGTATGTGTGTCTTGCCAGCGCGGTGATCTTCGGCATGATCGCGGCAGTCATACCTGTAGTGGTTCCACCGGTTTTGGGCGCCGCATATGTAGACGCGGTACCGGTAATGCAGGTCGTCTGCTTCAGTTTGATCTTCGCAGCGATCTCGTCGCAGTTGAACGCCATTCTGCAAGGTACGGGCAGAGTTGAAGTTGTCTCCTACATAACTGTTTTGAGCACGTTGATTTGCCTGGTCGGAATCCTGGTGGCGGCTCCCCGTTACGGGGCGCTCGGAGCGGGATGGTCGCTCTCGCTCAGTTACGTACTTCAAACCGTCTTCCTGACCTGCGTCGTTGTCGTTGCAATGAGGAGGGATCCCCATGCGTAGGTTCTTCATGAGTATTGCGGCGGCCCAGGGAAATCTGGGCGACATCGAGATACGCCGAACAGCAGTCGATTACATGCGCGACCTGGGATTGAGTCCCGTAGTCTTTTCGGGCAGTATGAGCGCGGAGTACGTCGATGCCTTCGATTGGGAACCAACCGACGAGGTCATGAATTCGGGCTTTCGTTTCTGGCGAGCAGTTTTGGCCGATACGGTGCGCCGCAAGCGGGCAGTGATCGTCATGGCGCCTGGGCCTGCAGTTCTGGGAGCTTCGGTCGCGAGCGTCGTCAAACACTCGTTACTGGTGACCGTCTTTGCGGTGCTTCGCATGTTCGGTACACGAATCCTCGTTTTGGGGCGATCGATCGAGGTGCGAAGCTCCTTCGCGGCGGTACCCGAGAAAATCCTCGTCGGCATAGCCGACGTCTACGCGGCACGTGACAAGCGGACGTGCGAGTATCTGCGAGGTAAGAGCCGGTTCTATCCCGATCTCGCTTTTCGGGGCAGCACTTCTGACGTAGCGAAGTCTGAGGGCCAAGGATCTGCGGCCCGAGAAATAGCTTTGCTTTCGCTTCGGCATGACCGACCGGTGAACTACGCGACCCTTCGCTCGATCCACAATCAGGTCTCGGCAAATGGTTTGGATCTGATGGCCTGTTGCCAGGTTGTCGAGGACGACAACCACAACCGTGAGGTTGCTGCGACGCTCGGAATTCCCTACGTGGGATGGGACGATGACGTGACCCATCGGCAACAGGAGTTCGCTCTCCGTGCCCTGTACGAGCGCGCGGCCGTGACCATCAGTGACCGACTCCATGTTTTGATCCTGAGCGCTCGAGGTGGATCGATACCGGTGATGTCGGGCAGCAGTTCGGTACCGAAGCTGAGGGATTCGCTGGAACCGGTACTCGCGCCGCAGGCATCGTGGATGGACGACTCGGCGGGGGGCAGCTTGAATCTCGGGCACGACGAATCTGCCCGAATCTTCCACGGAATGGATTCCGCTGCCGCGGAACTGGAGGATTTGAGATCGCGGATCAAGGGGGCAGTAATGCCGTGAGGGTTTCTCAGTTCTGGTTGTGGGGTCGGTACTCCCACACAACACAATTCGGCCGATGACTATCCGCAGACGAGTATCTGCTTCGAGGACGGGGTTTCAAGTGAAACGCGCACTGATTACCGGAATTACAGGCCAAGACGGTTCATACCTGGCCGAGCTGTTGTTGAGCAAGGGATACGAGGTCCACGGACTTATTCGTAGGTCGTCCACGTTCAATACAGCTCGAATCGATCATATGTATGTAGATCCCCACACCCCCGATGCAAAACTGTTCCTTCATTACGGAGATCTCAGCGACGGGGCGCGTTTGGTCACCCTTCTCGCACAGATACGTCCGGACGAGGTCTACAACCTCGCGGCGCAGTCCCACGTACGGGTGAGCTTCGACGAGCCTGAACATACCGGTGACACGACGGGAATCGGGTCGATCCGGTTGCTCGAAGCAGTTCGAATGGCAGGGCTCGAATGCAGGTTCTACCAGGCGTCCAGTTCCGAGATGTTCGGTGCGACACCACCTCCGCAGGACGAGCAGACCCCCTTCTATCCGCGGTCGCCGTACGGCGCTGCGAAGGTCTATTCGTATTGGATCACGAAGAACTATCGTGAGGCATACGGGATCTTCGCGGTGAATGGGATTCTGTTCAACCACGAATCCCCCCGCCGTGGCGAGACGTTCGTGACTCGCAAGATCACGCGAGCAGTCGCTCGAATCAAAGCAGGCCTTGAAAGTAACTTGTACATGGGCAATCTCGATGCAATTCGTGACTGGGGTTATGCGCCGGAGTACGTAGAGGGAATGTGGAGGATGCTTCAGGCTGACGAACCGGACGATTATGTTCTCGCGACTGGCGGTAACTATTCGGTCAAGGACTTCCTGACGGTGGCCTTCGAGCATGCAGGACTGAACTGGGAAGATCACGTGCGCTTCGACGAGCGCTATCTCCGTCCGACGGAAGTCGATGCGTTGATCGGGGACGCCGGAAAGGCCGAGCAGAAGCTCGGTTGGAAGGCGACAGTGCATACCCCCGAACTGGCTCGAATCATGGTCGACGCGGACATCGAGGCGTTGACATGTGAGGGCAAGCCTTGGATCGATCGTCCGAACCTGGTGGATTGGGAGCACGCTCGATGACAGGAGAGAACGTGCAGCGGCCGCTCGATCGGAGCGAGCGTGTGTTCGTCGCGGGCCATCGTGGGCTCGTAGGTTCAGCGATATGGCGCCGGTTGGAAGCCGATGGTTTCAATCGCCTTGTCGGACGCACGTCCGCCGAGCTCGATCTTCGCGACCGCGGTGCAGTGTTCGAATTCTTCGCCGAGGAGAGGCCGAAGAACGTGGTTCTCGCGGCAGCCAGAGTGGGCGGGATCTTGGCGAACAGCACACTGCCGGTGGACTTCATCTCCGACAACCTTCGCATCCAGGTGAACGTGATGGATGCGGCGGCAGAGTTCGATGTCGAGCGCCTGCTATTCCTCGGGTCTTCCTGCATCTACCCGAAGTTCGCTCCTCAACCGATTCGCGAAGAGTATCTGCTGACCGGTCACTTGGAGCCGACCAACGATGCGTATGCGATCGCAAAGATCGCCGGAATCCTGCAGGTGCAGGCTGTTCGCAAGCAGTTCGGGCGTCCGTGGATTTCCGCGATGCCGACCAATCTCTACGGCCCTGGTGACAACTTCTCTACCAAGGGCTCTCATGTGCTGCCGGCACTCATCAGGCGCTTCGACGACGCGCGCCGTGAGGGAGCGGCGTCAGTTGTGAACTGGGGTAGCGGGACTCCACGGCGTGAGTTTCTCCATGTCGACGACATGGCGGATGCCTGTCTTCATCTGCTCGACCACTATGACGGAGTTGAGCACGTCAACGTGGGTACAGGTGAGGACCAGAGCATCGCGGAGATCTCCGCGATCGTGGCGGACGAGGTCGGGTTCGGCGGCGAGATCGAATGGGACCGCACGAAACCTGACGGAACGCCGCGGAAGCTGCTCGACATCGGGAAGCTTCGAGATTTGGGTTGGCAGCCCAGGATCGACTTGCGTGAGGGGATCGCATCGACCGTGGAGTGGTATCGACAGAACGTCGATTCGATCAGGACATGAAGTACTACAGCATTATTCGACGTAAACCCGACTTCGACAGGCAGACATCGTTATGACTTCTCGTATTGCGGTATTCGGCACCGGCTACCTCGGGGCGACACACGCAGCATGCATGGCCGAGTTGGGTCACGAGGTTCTCGGGGTCGATGTCGATCCGAACAAGCTCGCTATGCTCGAAGCTGGGGAGGTTCCTTTCTACGAGCCAGGGCTAGAGGAAGTGTTGCGACGCAACATAGCCGCGGGACGTCTTCGGTTCACGGCTTCCTACGAGGAGGCCGCAGAGTTCGCGGACATCCATTTCCTCGGCGTCGGTACGCCTCAGAAGAAGGGGGAGTTCGCGGCCGACATGCGTTTTGTCGATTCGGTGATCGAGACCCTCGCACCTCTGTTGACCAGGCCGGCTGTCATTTTCGGGAAATCGACTGTGCCAGTGGGTACCGCCGAGCGATTGGGTGCACGTGCGCGTGAGCTGGCGCCTGCAGGGCGAGATGTCGAGGTGGCGTGGAACCCGGAGTTCCTCCGGGAAGGCTACGCGGTGAAGGACACGCTTCACCCGGACCGGCTTGTACTAGGGGTAGACCGCAATCGACCTGGACGTGCAGAATCGGTTGCGCGTGAAGTGTACGAGCAGCTCTTGAACGAAGGCATTCCCTTTGTTGTTACCGACCTTGCCACTTCGGAGTTGGTCAAAGCATCAGCCAATGCCTTTCTGGCGACCAAGATCTCGTTTATCAATGCGATCTCGGAGGTGTGCGAGGCCTCGGGTGCAGATGTCACGGTACTTGCCGATGCCATCGGTCACGACGAGAGAATAGGTAGGCGATTCCTCAATGCGGGAATCGGTTTCGGTGGTGGCTGCTTACCGAAGGACATCCGTGCTTTCATGGCACGCGCGGGTGAACTCGGAGCAGATCAAGCACTCACCTTCCTGCGTGAAGTCGACAATATCAACATGCGCCGTCGTACACGGATGGTCGAGCTGGCTCGTGAAGCGTGTGGCTCGCTGCTCGGAGCCCGTGTGGCGGTTCTCGGTGCCGCGTTCAAACCTGATTCCGACGACGTTCGTGACTCGCCGGCATTGAACGTCGCTGGTCAGATACAGCTGCAAGGCGCTGCCGTCAATGTCTACGACCCGAAGGCAATGGGAAACTCGAAGGCTTTGTTCCCCACGCTCACGTATACGTCGAGCGCACTTGAAGCGTGCGCAGGCGCTGACGTCGTCCTGGTCCTGACCGAGTGGACCGAATTTCGAAAATTGCTGCCGTCGGACCTCGAAGCAATCGTGCGCAAGAAGGTGATCATTGACGGGCGAAATTGCCTGGAACCGAGCACCTGGCGCGACGCCGGGTGGACCTATCGAGGGCTCGGAAGGCCGTAAATCTTTGAAACCAGCCGTAAATCGTCGCAACCGTCAGTGGTCTGCGACTGGTGCGAATCCGCCTTCGGGTGGATTCGCCAAAGCTCGGGACCAAGGTCCGTCGATAGATTCGCTGTGGCGGCGCGGCACTGCGGTTGCGTCCGGCCGATGGTGTCGCGGTGTGGAATAGTGCCTTGTTCTACTGGTGTGCAGTAGCTTTCGGCCTAGTGGTCCGTGGATGCACCTGCGTGGACTTTGGTCCTCACCGTCCGTTCGCCGTGGGCGATCCTTGCTCGGACGGCGAGATCGAATGTGGCTGCACAGCTGCGCCGAATTGCTGTTGCGGTGGTGAAAAGGTTAATGACACAGTAGAGTTCAGCCCAGCTGTTCGTAGTATTTGCTCCCAACTCGGACTGAATGCATGCACTGGGGTCGCCGCAATGCGGTCTCGGCAAGCAGGGCTGGTACAGGAGACGTGGGAGAGGGCCCTGATGTCCACTACCTCGAGCCCGTCGCTACGCCTTCATGCATCGGCTGCATCGTGACGTGCCATGCAGGAACGCGAACCTGCTCGTTCCGGACACAAAATCACACTATGTGTGTGCGATAGAAGATTGGCTGCCTCGTTCAGCCTGGATTGAGTGCAGCGGCTCGACAAGCGGCTGTCGATTACTACTCGAAGACGTGATTCGTGTTCGAGCCGAAGGAGATTCGACGATGGATGTACGGGACTACCTGAAGATTCTGCAGGCACGGTGGAAGATAGTCGCTGTCGTCACTGTAGTCGTGATCTTGGGTGCATTGGGCGCCTCGTTGATTGCCACACCGATTTACCAGGCTTCCACGCGCCTGTTCGTGTCGACCTCTACCGGAACAACGGTGAACGAGGCTTACCAGGGCAACCAGCTCTCGCAGCAGTTGGTCACTTCCTACGCCAAGCTCCTTACCGGCGAGACACTCGCACAGAGGACGATCGATTCAGTCGGGCCGGATCGGCTCGGCGGGCTTTCCGCTGCGGAGATTTCATCGAAGGTGACCGCCACATCGGCACCGGAGACAGTTCTTCTCGATTTGAGCGTGCAAGATGCGTCGCCTGAACTGGCTCGCGAGATCGCAAATGCGCTGTCGGACGAATTTGTCGTCATGGTCAAAGATTTGGGTACACCCGCCAACGGTGGCACGGCGCCCGCGCGCGTCGTTGTGGAGCAGCGAGCACAAACTCCCGCGGAACCGGTCTCGCCGAAGACGTCGCGGAACGTGGCACTGGGTGCCGCGATCGGGCTTCTGCTGGGGATCGGCCTAGCGGTGGTGCGTGACCGCTTGGACAACACTGTCAAGGAACGAAAGACAGTCGAGGACATCGTTGGTGCGGCGATGGTGGGAACAATTCCGTTCGACAAGGAACGTGAAGTTCATCAAGCGATCAACTTCCACGAAGGCAACTCCGCCAGTGCCGAGGCATACCGTGAACTACGAACCAATTTGCAGTTCCTGGCAGTGGATCGCCCCCCGAGTGTCATCGTCGTGACGAGTTCGCTTCCGTCGGAGGGTAAGACCACGACCGCCGTCAACATCGCACTCGTGCTGGCCGAGGCGGGCAAGAAGGTATGTCTCGTTGAAGGTGACCTCCGTAAGCCACGTGTGTCGAAGTACCTCGGACTGATCGGAAGCGTCGGGCTCAGTTCGGTCCTGGCCGGGCAAGCAGATCTGGACGACGTGCTTCAGGTTACGAGCAATGCAGACCTGACGGTTCTTGCCTCGGGGCCGATTCCTCCGAACCCGAGCGAATTGCTGGGGACTGACACTGCCCATGCAGTTTTTGCTGATCTCCGCAGAAGGTTCGACTACGTCATCATCGACGCCTCGCCGTTGCTCCCGGTTACGGATGCTGCAGTTCTGTCTGCTCTGGCTGACGGCGCACTCGTCATCGCTCGTCATGGTTCGACGAAGAGGGAACAGTTGAGCAGGGCGGTGGGCAACCTCCACAGCGTGGGCGCGACGATTCTCGGCACTGTCATAACGATGACCCCGCTGAACGGTCGTGGGGTTTACGAGTACAAGTACTACTACGACTCCGATCCTGTTGTTGCTGACGTACCTGTGGGAAGTTCGGCCAGCGCCAGCGCCAGCGCCAGCGCCAGCGCAGTCAGCGAAGTGCGGGCTCCGTCGACAGTCAACTGAACGGGTCGAGTACTGACCTTTGCTTCACCCGCGTCCGCGCTAACGGGCCCCCGAGCATTGCTCGGGGGCCCGTTGGCTTTGCAGCGACTCCGCTAGCCCCGACCGTGTCGGCGCGGAAGGCGACTACCCGTCGCAGACACCTCGATCTTTGAACCGGACCCGACTGGAGATGCTCGTGAGAGTATCGCCGGTCGGGTCGTCGGCGTTCGGATACGTTCTTATCGGTTTGCCGGGATGCCGGTGCCGGCCCATTGCGTTTCCGGCGATTTGTGTCAGACCACGTTGTCGGCACACTGCAGTCCGAGCATGCTTCCACTCGGATGTGCTTTCGCGTAGAGGGCGCCGCGTGTCCGCATCCTTGGCGGCGCGGTATCCCCGTTGCATAGAGACGCGATGACGTTGGGATCGAGCAGTTTACGAACTCAGCCGACGTGCTCTTCTTTCGGTAAGTGCCGATCGCAATTGGCCAGGTATATGCGGTAGCAGCCTCCGTGTATTGCAGCTTCGGGCCGGTGGCGGAGTCGGCTATTGCGAATGATGTTGTACTGCAGCGTTTTGCGATATGCGAACTGATCGATTGGTAGGTGTGGCCCAATTTGTCGGGGATTTCGTCTTCACATATCGCGGTGGCGCACCCAGCGGCGAAGTGTCGGACGATTGTTCAGAATTGCCGTGCGGCCGGACGGGCGATGGTTCGATTTGCGGAGCGTTTACCGACCGCGTGCGGGTTTCCGTCCAAACGTGGAGTCCAATTGATCAAGGCAATGAAAACTATAGGTACGCAATGCGACTGGTGAAGCATGTGCGCACGTGCTCGCCTGGAAGCTGAATAACTGAGCTCCATGCTGGCGTCAGGAAGAACTTGGTAAAACACTATTGCCACACTGTCCGGAATGTGGCAAACTCCTCACTGGTACTGACCAGCTAGCCAAGTAATTGCCAAGATGTTAGTCCCGGCAATATCGCGGCTGGCGACGTCAGCGGGCGAGGTGAAATCGCCGATCGTCCCGTGTTTGGGTCGTTAGTGGACTCTGCTTCAATCATGGGGTGTGAGCTGCGGCAATGCCGCAATAATTCGACAGTCGGGCCGAGGCCTGGCCATAGTCGCCGGTTGAACTACAAGGCGCACGTAATGCGACCATTCGCACTGAACGCAGTAATGCGGAGCAGTTGCTTCGCCGTCGAAGTATCTGGATTCGGCAAGGCGGTCCGATGGACCTCGGCCGGCGAACAGCTTCGCGCCGAGTTCTGTGCGTGGGGAAAGGTTTCTGAATACATGACGGTTCTCGAGATGGCCGCGCCCACCGAAGAACGGCCACAACAACACCGACGAGAAGCTCCGAAGAGGGCTGGTGGAGTATCCGCACGCAGGAAATGGCAATCTGCTTACCTCCGACGTCTGGCGATCACCGACACGATCATCGTTGCGGCAGTTGTGTTTCTGGCTCAATGGTGGCGGTTCGGTGGCGACTCGGATGTCCTCGACGGAGAAGCGCTCGGCCATTTGAGCTACACCGCACTGTCTTTCGCCCTGATTATCGGCTGGTTCGCCGTACTGAGAGTATTTCGCACCCGATCTCCCCGTGTGATCGGAAGCGGCCCTGAAGAGTATCGATTGATCGCTGTCGGAACGCTCCGGCTGTTCGGACTGATTGCGATCGCCAGCCTCCTCCTTCACCTCGAGATCGCGCGCCTTTACCTTGCCGTGGCGTTTCCGGTGGGATTGACGGCCTTGATCGCAAGTCGTTGGATCTGGCGACGAGTGATTGCCCGCGAGCGAGCTCGAGGTGAATTTCGAACTGCAGTACTCGTGGTCGGTGTGCGAGGGGCGGTTGTCGACCTTGCCCGAAACTTCGAGCGCGACGATGCCCATGGATACCGAGTCGTCGGAGTCTGCGTGCCCGGCCACGGAGGCGGAGCGGGTGAAGTTGTCACAGTGAACGGCCGGGACATTCCGGTGCTCGGTGACGAGCACAGTGTCACCGACGCACTCGAACAGGTCGGTGCCGACACCGTGGCAGTGACGGCGTCGGAGCGACTCGGACCGGAAGGGCTGCGCAAGCTGGCCTGGGATCTCGAGCGCGATCATGTGGACCTTGTTGTTGCACCGGGGATTCTGGATGTGTCCGGGCCGAGGCTCTCCATGCGTCCGGTCGCAGGATTTCCGCTGATACATGTCGAGCGTCCGCGTTATCACGGCGCACAGAAGTTCTCGAAGACGACCTTCGACATCGTCTTCGCGACGCTGGTACTCACCGTGATCAGTCCGGTGCTTCTGGCGGCTGCGATCGCCGTCAAGCTCACGAGTAAGGGTCCGGTTCTGTACAAGTCCGAGCGGATGGGGTTGGACGGTCAGCCGTTCCCCATGCTCAAGTTCCGCTCGATGGTCCAGAATGCTGATTCACAGGTCACGGCACTGATGAAGGAGAACGAAGGCGCCGGAGTGCTTTTCAAGATGCGAGACGATCCGCGTGTGACGACTGTCGGTCGATTCATGCGTCGATACTCGATCGACGAGTTGCCCCAGTTCGTCAATGTCCTCCGGCGAGAGATGAGCGTTGTAGGACCGCGGCCACCGCTTCGGCGCGAGGTCGAGATGTACGACGGTGCGGTCAGTCGTCGGCTACTGGTCAAGCCCGGTGTCACCGGCCTGTGGCAGGTCAGCGGACGTTCTGATCTTTCGTGGGAAGACACTGTCCGCCTGGATCTTTCCTACGTCGACAACTGGTCGATGATGGGTGACGTCATGATCGTCGCGAAGACGCTCAAGGCGGTGGTGGGAAGTGATGGCGCCTACTGACAAGAAGGCGGCACCGGCGCCTTGCGAGAACAAGGCTCCGAACAATCCGCTGATCTTGCGAACGGCATTGGTGATCGCGGTCGTCGGCGCGAGCGGAGCCTTTCAGGCGTACACGCAGAAGACAGCGCTCGGATCGTTGCTCGTACACGGTTCGGCCGTTCTCGCGGCGACACTGGCGTTGGTCTACTTCCTCGATCGGCGATACTCACGCAACGCGACCTGGCCGGTCTTCGCGCTTCTGGTCGCGGCCGGCGTTCCGGCAACCAGCTGGTACTGGTCGACACTGCCCCGGAATTCCGCCGTCGCCGGCATCGTCATCGTGTGCTTGGCGATCACGGGAATCATCGTCGCCCGTGAGTTGACCTTCGCGGTGCGAGTGCGGACTGTTGCCCTCACCTTGCTGGTACTACTCGTGCTGTCGCTGATGGTCGTGTTCCTCGATCCTTCGACTGGCCTCGACGTGGACACCCGCGCCGTCACGTATCGAGGAATCTTCACGCACAAGAACACTTTGGGCCGAATGGCTGCGATCGAAGTTGTACTCGTCGCTGTCATGCTCATGCTTCCCGACGTCAAGCGGATTCCGTGGGTTGCGGCGCTGGCTGTCGCCTGCATCGTGTTGTTCGAAGCCCGGAGCCAGACCAGTCTCGTCGCAGCAGGGATTGCGCTGGCGACAGTGCTTGCACTGAAGTGCTTTCGACGGACACCGAACGCTCACCTCGCCTCGACTGTGATCATCGGCCTGTACTTCGGGGTGTCCGGCGCGATGAAGGTGCTCGGACCCGATGTCGCAGAATTACTCTCGCGAGACGTCACGTTGACCGGCCGGCTTCACCTCTGGACCGTTTCGAACTATTACGCCGAACAGCGGCCTCTGCTCGGATGGGGCTTCGGCTCGGTGTGGGCGCCGGACAGTGCAGTGGGGCAAATGATTCGGTCCAAGCTGTCTTTTTCGGCAACCAGCGCACACAACGGAATGCTCGACATTCGGCTGCAGATCGGTTGGATCGGATTCCTGCTGCTGTTGGCCGGCTACTACCTGCTCCTGAGTACGGCTCTCTCGCGAGCTCACAGCAGAACCGAGTACGTCGCCGTCGTCGCGCTGATGGTTCTCGTCTTCTCGATGGACTTGACGGAGTCGACGCTCTTCTTCGGCGCTATGTGGTTGATCGTGTGGATCTTCCTGGCTCCGTACGGACCCTCCACACCCCGTTCACACGGTTCCCGCAGCGCCGAGCTGTCTATCGGTGGCGGCCGTATCGACAAGAACATCGCCAACAAATCCGTTCCGGCGCGAAGAGGAGGCGAGTGAGGTGTACAAGTCATTCGATGTAACCCGCACGGAGACCGCTGTGAGCCCGATCGCCGACGTTCGATCGGCGGCACCGAAAGCGCTGATGTTCCATGCGATCTATCGAAATCCGGGTGGTGAGGAACAGAGCTTCGCAAATGAGTCCAGGCTCCTCGAATCGATCGGGTACGAGACGGTTCGGTGTACCACCGAAAACAACAAGATCTCTCGAAGACCGTGGGCGGGCGCCGCAGCAGTGTTCAGTCCTCGGGTACTCGTCGATGCGTTGCGAATCATCCGCTCGGAGCGACCGGACATCGTTTACGTCAACAACCTCTGGCCGTCGTTCTCGGCTTCTTTGCTCGTGGCCGCAAGAGTCGCCGGAATTCCTACGCTGCAGGCGGTTCGGAACTATCGCCTGGTAACACCCTCGGCCAAGTTACGCGCAGATGGCACGTGCACCGAATGCGGTTCCACCAACTACTTCACGAGTTGTGTCCGCAACGGATGCTACGGAAACAGCCGACTGCAAAGCCTTGTCTGCTACCTGAGCGCTGCGGCAGTCAAGCTCAGCGTCTTGGGGTGGAAGCAACACAGGTTCGTCGCAACGAGCGCGATGACAGCACGTCTGGTCGAGGGACGACTGATCGAATCCGACCGCGTCGTGGTTCGTCCGAACTTCGGGTTCGAAGAAAATGAACCCGAATTCCGGAGCAATGATTCGGTTGTGTGTGTCAGCCGACTGACACCCGAGAAGGGCGTCCTCGACTTGGTGCGTAACTGGCCCCAGGGCGCCGGAAGCCCCTCCCTCACAGTTCTCGGTGACGGACCGCAGTATGGCGAGATCTCCAGCTTGAGTACAGCTCTCGACAATGTCACGATGGCCGGATTCACGTCACACGAAGATGTGATCGAGATACTCCGCCACAGTGCGGCGTCCGTGGTCCCATCTCAATGGGCAGAGCCGTTCGGACGCGTCGCGATCGAATCGATGTCGGTTGGTACCCCCGTCATCTACGCAACCAGCGGTGCACTCGCGGACATCGTCGGACCGGGCGGAACCCCCCTTCATTCCCTGGAAGAATCGTCGATCCGGGAGGCACTCGCACGGATCCTCGGAGCGGACGACCGATCCGCGATACGCAAATCCGCATATCGTCACTACGCGAGTCGCTTCACCTCGCGCAAGGCGGCGACGTCGATGCGTGAGCTCATCAACGAGGTGAGCTCGTGAACGATCGCACTCGACATGTGACATTCATGGCGGATCAGGGACTTTCGAGCATCCTCACTTTTGTCGTTCTCACCTCGGTGGCACGACTCGGTGGTCCGATCGAAGTCGGCCAGGTTGCCGTCATTCAATCGGCGGGTCTGTTGGCACTGGCGCTTGGGCGAGCGATCGGCGTCGACGTCTGGCTCTCACGAGGAGCGAAGTCGGACGAGCGTCGGCCGGCTTTGGCCCCCACGATCGTGCTGGCGGCAGTATCGGTGACATCGGTGTGGGCACTGTTCCTGATCGCCGGGTCGGAATCGATGAATCTCACGGTATATGCCTTGGCCGCAGTGGGTTTCGTGATCTTCGACGTGATACGCACGATGTTGATGCACGATGGTGCGAGTTGGATCTCTGCGTCGATACAGATCGTGACACTCTCGTTCGTACTTATTGCAGCTTTCCTGGTCGAGAATCTGACACTTGCTCTCGTGACCTACACGGTCGGTGTCTTCGTTGCGCTCGCTCTCGGTCACGCATCCATGCGTCTGGTGCCGCCGGTGCCGTCGATCAGGTACTCGCGCACGCACCGATACAGATCCGTGCCGTTCGCGATCGAGATATTGATGGGATCAGCTGCGCAGCAGGCAATGTTCTTGATACTGACCGTGGTGGCGTCGATCTCGATGATCGGTGAGATCAGAACTGCCCAGACACTGCTCGGTCCACTGTCCTTGATGTTCGCAGGTATCTCGCCGATCCTGATGCGCAAGTTCGGAAGTGGTGTCGAATCGATGAGCCCGAGCGAGTGCATGGCACTCGGTCGCCGAGTGGGATTGCGGATCTTCCTCGTCTCGATCGTCTGCGTTTCGCTGATCTGTCTCGTGCTCGAGATTCGGCTCTCGGGAGTTCGATTGATGGATCACCTTGTGGGGTCGCATTTCCCGAACTTGATGCCGGTCATTCTGCTGTGCGGACTGGCAGTGGCGTTCAACGGGATTCTTCTTGGCGTAGGAACGTCGATTCGAGTCGTGGACAAGACCGGAACGCTCAACACATTTCGCGCATTGCTGCTGCCGCTGCAGTTTCTGATCGTTCTCGGAGCGGGATTGTCCGACGATGCCGTCTATGTCGCAGGAGCATTGGCGGTATCGGCCGGTGTCAGTGCGAGCGTCGTGCTCCTGGTCTCGATGAACGACGTCTCTCGACCGAAGGTTGGTCTCTCATGAAGGACCTGAGCGGCGTCATGGTCGCGATTGTGACGTACCGTCGCGAATCGGCACTTGCGCTCTGCATTGACAGCGTCAGGGCGTCGATCGTGGCTGCCGGCGTTGCGGCCGAGATCGTGGTAGGCGACAACGATCCTGATTCCACCACAGCGACATACGTCGTCGACGGGATCGAGCGACTGCATCTCGGGTTCGGCGGGGTATCGGCAGCGCGACGTGCACTCGTCGATCTCGCCAACGCGCGAGAACGTCGATACATCGTGTTCGTCGACGACGACGAATATGTCGAAGTCGACTGGCTGTCGAATCTCCTCACCTGCGCCGCAGATTTCAACGCGGGTGCTGTGGCCGGTCCTGTGATTCCGGTGGGTCTGCCTGCTTCAGAACTTCCATTGCACGCGCGTGTTCGCCACACCACCGGCACTCCGGTTGCGTCGGCAGGCGCTGGAAACCTGTTGTTGGACCTGAAGGCTTTGAACGGCTTGAACTTCAGTGACGATTGGGATCTACCTGGCGGCGAGGACACCGAGTTCACACTCCGGATGTGCGCCGGCGGTGTCCGGTTGCTGTGGTGCGACGAGGCAATTGCGTACGAACCCGTCGACGCGGATCGGCGTCGGGATTCCTGGCTCTTCGCACGATACGTCAACAACGGCCGGATCCTGGCGCTCTGTCAGGGACAACTCACCGCGCCGCAGTTGACGGTTCAGATCGTCAAGCGAGCTGCTCTCGTAGTCGCAGCGGCCGTGGCGATACCTGTCGCCGTGTTCAGCCCGCGTGTCAAACGCGTCATTCTCGATCACGGTGCACGCAACATCGGCTGGTTCTCACAGCAATTCGACCGCCGCGGTTCTCGGATGCCGCGCGCACAGAGGCTGGAGGTAGCGCGATGACACGGTTGTTGATGACGGCATACGCCTGCGATCCGAATCAGGGGAGTGAATCCGGGGCGGGTTGGGCGCTTCTCTCGGCGGCTTCCGAACTGTGTGAGTCGATCACGGTGGTGACTCGCTCCGGTGAGGCTCCCACGTTGGAATCCGCGTGTGAACAACTCGGTTGCGAAGTTCGAGTCGTGCGAATAGCGACGTTGACCGCAGAAGAAGCCGGATCGTACGGTCGATATCTCCGATGGCTCTGGCACACTTCACTGTTCGTTCGGCGTGAAGCGGCACACTTCGACGTCCTGCACCACGCAACGTTCGCCTCCGACTGGCTGCCCCCACCGGTGCTGTTCGGTGGAGTCGGTGGCAAACGACTCGTGTGGGGGCCTGCCGGCGGAAACACCTACCCGCCGATGTCACTCGCCAGGAGTGTCGGTATGCGTTACCTGGCCACCACGGCTGTTCGCACCTGCTCGACGAAAGTCGTACGGGCACTGACCCACATCTTCGTGTCCGGGCGCGTCGACACCTTCATCGCGATGAACTCCGACAGCGGCCGCGGGGCCCCGCGAGCCTGCGACGTCGTCGTCCAGCCCAATTGCGTTCTGGACTACGACGGAATCGAAGTTCAATCGGTACCCAGACCGAAACGAAAACTGCTATTTGTGGGAAGGCTGTTGCAGTACAAGGGAATCGACCTGATACTCGACGCGCTCGAGCATCTCGGCGCCGATTGGTCCATGACCTTTGTCGGGGAAGGGCCCGCTCGAGCGCGAATCGAGAAGTCGCTGCCCTACCGGCGCGGTCAGATCACGCTTCACGGGTGGCGCGACAGATCGGAAGTGATGAGGGAGATGGGGGCCTCCTCGGCCTTGCTCTTCCCGAGCATGCACGATTCCGGCGGTTGGGTGGCCGCCGAAGCGGCCGCGGTGGGCCTCCCGGTGGTCTGTTTGGATCTCGGCGGTGTACCGACTCTGGCCGGTCGGAACGCCGTGGCGATTCCGGTTGCGCCGGCATCCACGCTTCCCTCGCGTATTGCTCGATCGATTGTCGAGACCGAGCTTTCTCACTTTGAACCGCAACGTGATTGGACTCGATCCCGGTTGGAATCGATCTTGTCGCGCAGCTACGGCCAGTGCAATGAACGTCAACAAACGAACTCGGAAAAGTGGTGAGACAGATGAGCAGTCCGTTCGAGGTCATCGAGGTCGGTGGCATTCCGTTTGCCGCGACCAATCTCGAGGGAGCTACCGATTGGGTAGTCAACGAGAGGCGGGAGGGGGCGGGAACCGGAGTCTCCGTGCGGTTGTCGAATTCCTACTGCGTGTCGGCGGCACACAACGATCGCGACTACTCCGCAGTGCTGAAAGGCCCCGGGGTGAACTTCGCAGACGGAACCCCGGTCAGCTGGGTCATGCGGTTGACAGGTGGCGGTGCCATTTCCGATCAGATCGGTGTGCGACCAGTTCGCGGTCCGTCGTTCTTCGAGGCCACCCTGGACAAGGGACGCAGCTACGGCCTTCGTCACCATTTTGTCGGCACGACAGAAGAGACGTTGAGTCTCTTGAAGGATCGAGTAGAGGAGTTGTACCCGGGCATCGAGGTGGCCGGCACGTATGCCCCACCGTTTGCCGCGTTCAGCAAGGAGTTCGTCGACGACATCATCACGAAGGTCGGTCCGTCGTCACCGGACATCGTGTGGGTCGGTCTGGGTGCACCCAAGCAGGATTTTGTCACGAAGGCGATAGCAGATCGAACCGACTACGTGGCCGTCGGAGTGGGTGCCGCCTTTGATTTCCTGGCGGGAACTGTTTCCGAAGCACCAACTTTCGTCCAGAACTCAGGTTTCGAGTGGCTGTATCGACTTGTTTCGGAACCCAAACGTCTGTGGCGACGCTACCTGTTCGGAAACTCGACTTTCCTCCGGCTGGCATCACGTGACATTCGAAAAGCATTCGGCCGTTTCGGGGGACGCACATGAGCGAGATCAAGACTGCCGAGCGATTCGGAGGAATACGGACCACAACCGTGGTTTCGCAACTATCAGGCGGGCTGTCCCGCAACGGAAGGAACGCAGGATGAAACGCGCACTGATTACCGGAATCACGGGGCAGGACGGCTCTTACCTCGCCGAGTTGCTGCTCTCCAAAGGCTATGAGGTTCACGGACTGATCCGTAGATCTTCGACGTTCAACACGTCGAGGATCAACCACATCTATGTGGACCCGCACCATGCAGGTGCTCGACTCTTTCTTCACTACGGTGACCTCAGTGACGGAGCGCGTCTGGTGACGCTGCTTGCGCAGATCAAGCCGGACGAGGTGTACAACCTCGCTGCGCAGTCTCATGTCAGAGTGAGCTTCGACGAACCCGAACACACCGGGAACACCACCGGCGTCGGGTCGATCCGATTGCTCGAAGCGGTTCGGATGGCAGGACTCGACTGCCGGTTCTACCAGGCGTCGAGCTCCGAGATGTTCGGTGCGACACCACCACCGCAGAACGAGGAGACACCGTTCTACCCTCGCTCGCCCTACGGTGCGGCGAAGGTGTACTCCTACTGGATCACCAAGAACTATCGTGAGGCGTACGGGATCTTCGCCGTGAACGGAATTCTGTTCAATCACGAGTCCCCCAGGCGTGGTGAGACATTCGTGACGCGGAAGATCACGCGCGCAGTCGCACGTATCAAGGCCGGTATCGAGGATCACCTGTACATGGGCAATCTCGATGCGATTCGCGACTGGGGATACGCGCCGGAGTACGTGGAGGGAATGTGGCGCATGCTGCAGGTCGACGAGCCTGAGGATTTTGTGCTCGCCACCGGTGGCAACTACTCGGTGCGCGACTTCCTCACCGTCGCTTTCGAACATGCAGGTCTGAACTGGGAAAACCACGTTCGATTCGACGAACGGTATCTTCGGCCGACCGAGGTGGACGCACTGATCGGGGATCCGAGTCATGCTGAGCGCAAACTCGGTTGGAAGGCCGGCGTCCACACACCCGAACTGGCCCGGATCATGGTCGACGCTGACATCGAAGCGCTCGAGCACGAAGGGCGACCGTGGATCGACACTCCGGCACTTCCCGACTGGTTGGCGACGCGATGAGTGATTCGTTCGCGCCGCGACCCCTCGATCGAGACGCACCGTTCTACGTGGCTGGACACCGAGGTTTGGTCGGCTCTTCGGTGTGGCGACACCTGGAATCTGTCGGCTTCTCCAGGTTGCTCGGAAAGACGTCGGCCGAACTCGATCTACGTGACCGGGAAGCTGTTTTCGATTTCTTCGCCCGCGAAAAGCCGACCAACGTGATCCTCGCAGCGGCAAAAGTTGGTGGGATTGCGGCGAACAGCACTTTCCTCGTCGACTTCCTGTCGGAGAATCTGCGCATCCAGGTGAACGTGCTCGACGCCGCCCTCGCGCACGGCGTCGAGCGTCTCCTGTTCCTCGGATCATCGTGCATTTACCCGAAATTGGCGCCGCAACCGATCAAGGAGGAATACCTCCTCACCGGTCATCTCGAGCCGACCAACGACGCCTATGCAATTGCAAAGATCGCGGGATTACTCCACGTTCAAGCTGCCAGGCGGCAGCATGGTCGCCCCTGGATCTCGGCTATGCCCACCAACCTGTACGGCCCGGGAGACAATTTCTCGCCACGCGGATCGCACGTACTTCCCGCACTCGTTCGGCGGTACGACGAGGCGCAGTCGTCCGCAGTCCAGTCGGTTGTCAACTGGGGGAGTGGCAACCCGCGCCGTGAATTCCTGCATGTCGACGATCTGGCGTCGGCGTGTCTGCATCTGCTCGAAAACTACGACGGTGCATCGCATGTCAACGTCGGAACCGGCGAGGATCACACAATTCGTGAGATCGCTTCGATAGTCGCCGCGGAGGTCGGATACACCGGAGAGACGCGGTGGGACACCTCGAAGCCGGACGGAACGATGCAGAAACTTCTGGACGTGAGCATGATTCGTGAACTCGGGTGGCGGCCGACGATCGGATTACGCGAGGGTATCGCGTCGACGGTCTCGTGGTACCGCGACAACATCGGTGCCGTACGCACCTGAATCGCTTTTCCCATCAACACACTTCGCACACTCTCGAGAAAGCAGATCGAGCAACATGAGCACTCGCATAGCAGTATTCGGCACGGGATACCTGGGCGCGACACACGCGGCCTGTATGGCCGAACTCGGTCACGAGGTCCTCGGAGTGGATGTCGATGCGGCAAAGCTGGAGAAACTGGCAGCAGGTGAAGTTCCGTTCTACGAGCCAGGGTTGGGCGAGGTCCTACGAAAAAACATCGATCGAGGGCGACTGAAGTTCACGTCGTCGTACGAGGAAGCCGCAGAATTTGCGGACGTGTTCTTCCTCGGCGTCGGGACGCCGCAGAAGAAGGGCGAGTTCGCCGCGGACATGATCTACGTGGACGCGGTGATCGAGACTTTGGCGCCGCTGCTCACCAAACCCTCGGTCATCTTCGGCAAGTCCACGGTGCCGGTGGGAACCGCGGAACGGCTCGGTAAGCGCGCGCGGGAACTGGCACCGGTCGGTGACGGCGTCGAAGTCGCGTGGAATCCTGAGTTCCTCCGTGAAGGATTTGCCGTCCAGGACACGTTGCACCCGGACCGGCTGGTGCTGGGAGTCGATCGAAATGTCCGCGGCCGGGCGGAATCTGTTGCGCGCGAGGTTTATGCAGAGCTCATCGATGAGGGGATTCCGTTTCTCGTCACGGACCTTGCGACGGCGGAGTTGGTCAAAGCGTCAGCGAATGCTTTCCTGGCCACGAAGATCTCGTTCATCAACGCCATCTCCGAAGTGTGCGAGGCCGCGGGCGCCGACGTCACGGTGCTCGCCGACGCGATCGGGCACGACGTTCGGATCGGACGTCGATTCCTCAACGCGGGAATTGGTTTCGGCGGAGGGTGTTTGCCGAAGGACATCCGCGCCTTCATGGCTCGCGCCGGTGAACTCGGTGCCGACCAAGCACTGACGTTCCTGCGCGAAGTCGACAACATCAATATGCGCAGACGTACCCGAATGGTCGAATTGGCGCGAGAGGCATGTGGGTCGCTGCTCGGCGCGCGAGTCGCAGTTCTGGGTGCCGCATTCAAGCCGGACTCGGACGACGTTCGTGACTCGCCGGCACTCAATGTCGCGGGTCAGATCCAGCTCCAAGGTGCCGCAGTGAATGTGTACGACCCGAAGGCCATGGACAATTCGCGCGCGCTCTTCCCGACGCTGACCTACTCGGCAAATGCGTTGGAGGCCTGTGAAGGTGCCGATGTCGTCCTGGTATTGACCGAGTGGCCCGAATTCTTGAAGTTGCAACCGTCTGATCTCGACTCGGTGGTTCGCAAGAAAGTGATCGTCGACGGGCGCAATTGCCTGTCCCCAGCCGGCTGGCGGGGCGCGGGTTGGGCATACCGCGGATTGGGACGTCCGTGAGCACAGGGCATGTTGCCTGCTGCAGTTGATCGATATCGAAGTTGAGAAAGCCCGGTTCGCCCTCGCGGCCTGACCGGCAACGACCGCTCAGACCCGCAGTGGACATGCGTGAGCCGAAGGAGACATCAAGATGGAAATAATCGACTACCTCAAGATATTACAAGCCAGGTGGCGGATAGTCGCGGTCGTAACCGTGCTCGGAATCCTGGGAGCACTTGGTGCGTCCCTTCTTTCGACACCGATCTACCAGGCCTCGACCCGGTTGTTCGTGTCGACCTCGGCGGGAACCTCGGTCAACGAGGCACTTCAAGGTAGCCAGTTGTCGCAGCAGCGAGTTCTGTCGTATACAAAACTCCTGACGGGTCGAACGCTCGCACAGCGGACGATCGACGAACTGGGGCCGAGAGTGGTCGGCGGGATGTCGGCTGACGAGTTGGCCTCCAAGGTCACTGCAACGTCGGCGCCCGACACTGTGTTGATCGACCTCGCAGTCAAGGACGCGTCACCGGAACTTGCACGCGAGATAGCGAACACGCTCTCGTCCGAATTCGTCGCATTGGCACAGGAACTGGAGACACCCGAGAACGGTGGAACACCGCCTGCACGTGTGGTCGTCGAGCAGCAAGCTCAAGAGCCGACTGTTCCCGTGTCACCCAAGACTTCGCGCAACCTCGCGCTCGGAGCAGTGGCGGGACTCCTGTTGGGGATCGCTCTTGCGCTGATTCGCGATCGTCTCGACAACACGGTGAAGGATCGTCGAACGGTGGAAGAGATCGCGGGTTCGGCGATGGTGGGCACGATCCCGTTCGACAAGGACGTCGAAGTGAACCACGCGATTGCTTTCAGTGAAGGTAATTCCGTGAGTGCCGAAGCGTTCCGTGAATTGCGCACCAACCTTCAGTTCCTCGAAGTCGATCACCCACCTCGCGCGATTGTCGTCACGAGTTCGCTTCCCTCCGAAGGTAAGACAACCACAGCAGTGAACATCGCGCTGGTCTTGGCGGAGGCAGGTAAATCGGTCTGTCTGATGGAAGGTGATCTCCGGAAGCCGCGGGTATCGAAGTACCTGGGATTGATCGGGAGCGTCGGTGTCAGTTCGGTACTCTCTGGTCAAGCGACCCTGGATGACGTGCTGCAGCCGACCGAATTCGCCGGGCTGACCGTGCTGGCCTCGGGGCCGATCCCGCCGAATCCGAGCGAACTGCTCGGCACGGACACGGCCAAACACGTTCTGGAGGAACTGCGGGCGCGATACGACTACGTCATCATCGACGCCTCTCCGTTGCTACCCGTCACGGACGCTGCAGTTCTGGCTGCCATGTCGGACGGCGCTCTGGTGATCGCCCGACACGGCTCCACGAAGCGTGATCAACTGGCGCGCGCCGTCGGAAACCTACAGAGCGTGGGAGCACACGTCCTGGGCACTGTCATCACGATGACGCCGTCTCGAGGCCGTAATGCGTACGAGTACAGCTACTCCTACGAATCGGATAAGTCGCTACCGCAGTTGACCGCGGTGACGTCGCTCAGCCCTCACCGAAGCGAAGTCGGCTGAGCAGCGGGCCCACGAGATCGGCGATCTGAAGTCCGATCTCGTGAAAGAGTCTCTCTTCCTTACCCATCGGATCCGTGACGTCCTCGGGTTCGGTGGCACGAAAACGGGGTCGGGCGGCGGCGAGATCGTCGACACTGCCGGCGTCGGCGAGCGTGGCCAACCGTGCGGCCTCTCGAAGGGTGAAGGTGCGCTTCAGGCGGGTCGGAGCCATCGCCAGGACTTTGTCCCGGTGATTTTCGGTCATCGTGAGAATGAGATCGGCATCCGCAGCCAGCGCCGTCGTCAGACGTCGGGCTTGAAAATCTCCGGGGTCGCCGCCGAGATCCGCGAGAACCCGTGCCGCAGTCGGCTCGATCGGGTGTCCGACCATCGCCCGGGTGCCGGCACTCGAAGCGGTGAATCCGGTGGCCCCGGCTTCAGCGGCGTAGGCACGCGCGAGGCGTTCACCGGTAGGTGATCGGCAGATGTTTCCCGTACAGACAAAGAGAACGTGCATGGCAGAAGCATAGGTCGCAGGCGCGACGCACTCGTCGTACGCCCGATGTTGGTTTCGCGCCCACCTGGCGTACGCGTGTCGGAAAGTTCGGGCGCATACCAACAACACATGAAAATGACCGTGTTCGGAACGGGATACCTGGGGGCGACCCACGCAGTGTGTATGGCCGAACTGGGTCATGACGTGCTGGGAGTCGACATCGACCAGTCCAAGGTCGACAAGTTGTCTCGGGGGGAGGTCCCGTTCTTCGAGCCGGGCCTGACCGAAATGCTCGAGAAGAATCTGGAGTCGGGTCGGCTCCGGTTCACGACGTCCTATGCCGACGCCGCGGATTTTGCCGACATCCATTTTGTCGGGGTGGGGACTCCGCAGAAGAAGGGGGAGTACGCCGCGGATCTGAGTCACGTTCATTCGGTGATCGACATGTTGGCGCCGTTCCTTCGACGGCCTTCGCTGATCGTCGGCAAGTCGACCGTTCCGGTGGGCACGGCTGCGGCTCTCGGCGAGCGACTGCGGGCCACCGCGCCCGCGGGAGGCGCCGTCGAGGTGGCCTGGAATCCGGAGTTTCTGCGTGAGGGGCACGCCATCGCGGACACCCTGAGTCCTGATCGGTTGGTTATGGGGGTTGATCGTGATCGACCGGGAAATGCCGAAGGTGTTCTTCGTGAGGTGTACGCCGAGATGTTGGGTGCGGGGGTGCCGTTCCTCGTGACCGATCTGGCGACATCCGAGTTGGTCAAGGGGTCTGCGAATGCGTTTCTCGCGACCAAGGTGTCCTTCATCAACGCGATTGCGGAGGTGTGCGAGGCCACCGGCGCCGACGTCACGATCTTGGCCGACGCTCTCGGATACGACGCTCGGATCGGCAGGCGGTTTCTGAATGCGGGGTTGGGGTTCGGCGGTGGTTGCCTGCCGAAGGACATTCGGGCTTTCATGGCACGCGCCGGAGAGTTGGGTGTAGACCAAGCGCTGTACTTCCTTCGTGAGGTCGACAGCATCAACATGCGGCGACGCACAAAAGCAGTGGAATTGGTGACGGCAGCCTGCGAAGGCGGTTTGCTGGGAGCTAACGTGTCGGTGCTCGGGGCCGCATTCAAGCCCGAATCCGACGATGTTCGCGATTCGCCTGCGCTGAACGTTGCGGGAATGATGCAGCTGCACGGGGCGGCAGTCACCGTCTTCGATCCGAAGGCGATGGACAATTCTCGCCGACTGTTTCCCACCCTGCACTACGCAACCTCCACGTCAGACGCCTGCAAGAATGCCGATGTGGTTTTGATCGCGACCGAATGGGACGAGTTCGCCTCACTGAAGCCTGGCGATCTGGAACCACTCGTTCGTCGACGCGTGATCGTCGACGCCAGAAATTGCCTCGATCCCGAAGTCTGGCGTGCTGCCGGTTGGAACTATCGCGGCTTGGGGCGTTAGGTCGAGCGTCCAGGTAGCGAAACAGTAGCTGTGATTGGGTGTTCGATGCGACGCGCGAACCTCGCGGCCCATCCCTAGTGGGTAGACTTCCGGCCGGGGAATGACGGGGTCTGCTGACAGGACCCGTCCACGGTCGACGAAGGTGGATCATGAACTTGGTTTTGGGCGTGACGGTGGGAGCCAGCGCTGTGCGTTTGGCGCGCCCGGGGACGCCCGACCACAGCGGTCCGGTGTTTCGATCGAGATCGGTTGATCGGGGGCGGGACGTCCCGGAGGACATCGCTGCAGAAGCGACCCGGGTGGCGTTGTCCGAGAATGCCGAACTCAGCAGCCATACGGTTGTCGTCTACCGCGATCAAGCGCAAGCCGGTGCACTCCAGTCCGCGTTCGAACAGAAAGGCATCGACAACTTCGCGTTGGTGCCCGAAGTATCAGCGACGCTCCGGATGCTCGAGGAACCCGGCGCACTGACCGATCAGAGCACGCTCGTCGTCGTCGACATGGGTAGTTCTGGATCGACGATCAGCGTTGTGGACAGGCATACGAGATCGACCGTCGTGACCGCTCGGTCGACTCGGGTCAGTGGAGACCACTTCGACGACCTCGTCTACTCCGACCAGACCGTGCGTCGCCGAATTGCGACGCCGGCCGACCCGGACGGCGACTCCGAACTGCAGTCGCGATGCCGACTTGCCAAGGAACAGCTGTCCACCCGGAGCGCGGTGTGCCTGCCCGGCCCTGGTGGACTTCTCTTGTTGTCGCGGGAAGTTTTCGATTCATTGGTCGTCACGTCGGTGGAGACTTTCGCGCGAGAAATCCGAGAGGTCGTCGCAACGTCCGGCCGCAACCCGGACGCGATTGTCCTCATCGGCGGCGGCGCGCGCATCCCGATCGTGCGAGCGACTCTCGCGGCGTGGCTGGATTGCCCCGTCATCGCGCCCGAGCAGCCCGAACTGGTGACAGCGCAGGGCGCTGCGCTGATCGCGGAGTTGTCCATGGCGCCGTCGTCACGCCTTGTCGCCGCGCCGGTTCAGGTCCCCGCGGTGGCGCCGATCTTCGCGCCTTATCCGATTCACACACCGGCAGAAGTGCCCGTCCCGGTGCAGGCGTTCAGCCATGGAGGGGTCGCGACCCTTCCCGAATCGGAGCGACCGAAAGCCGTGCCGGAGGTTGCTGTCGAGGCGAAGTCTGTTCCACAGGAACAGATCTCGAGTCCATACGCTGCGGAACTGCCGCAGCCGCGACCGAACCGGCACGAGCAACGATCCGACCAGAGTGCAGATTTTGTCGTCGCTGACAGTGGACCGGCCACGGACGGGTTCGGGGCCGAGCGGGACGCCGATACCGAGGCCGTGATGGTTGACGCCCAGGCGTACTCGGCAGTGCGCGAAGACGAGGGAGTCGGAGCAGGAACCGCACACCCGTCGTGGCTCTCCGGAACCCAGACTGTGGGAACCACGTCCACCGAGCCGAGGAATCCACTGCGTTTTGCAGGCCTCGGGGCGGGTGTGATCGCGGCAGTCGTCATTGTCGGGTTGGGGTTGGGCTATGGAGGAAAGGTCTTCGGAGACTCCGAGCAAGCTGGGCCTGTGGCAACCGAGGTGACCACCCCGGCCCCGACGACCACGACTACTCCGCCGCCGCCGTCCACAACGACGCCGCCTCCGACGACGACCGAGGAAGCCCCACCCGTCGTCGAGGCGCCGCCGGTTGTGCAGGACACCTACGTGCCGCCGGCACCCGCACCTGCGCCTCCGCCGCCCGCGATCTACATTCCCGGACTGCCGCCGATTCTGTTGCCGGTCCTCCCGCCGATTCCTGGACTCTGAGGCCAGGTTTCTCAGCGTTTGGAGTGGCGTCCACCTGAAGTCGAACCGGCTTGGACCGCACTGCCGGGTGGCCGCGCGAGAATCACGGCGATGGCAGTGGTGAGCGGAACCGAAAGCGCCAGAGCTATTCCGCCGACCGCGGACCGTACGATTTCGATCGCGACGGCATCACCGACCAAAACGTCCTGAAGTGGGCGCCCGCTGACACTGAAGAGCAGCAGCAGCGGCAGCGCCCCGCCCGCGTACGCGAGAACCAGGGTATAGACCGTGCTGGCGATGTGATCGCGTCCAACCCGCATCGCACCGCTGAAGACTTTTCGGCGGGACGCATGTTTGTCGAGTTCGGCCAACTCGAACGCCGAGGATGCCTGGGTGATGGTGACGTCGTTGAGAACGCCCAGCGAGCCGATGATGAATCCCGCCAACAGCAGGCCGGTGATGTCTATGTGCTCGATGTACGTCTGAACATTGGTGTTCTGCTCTTCGGACAGTCCGGTGAGATGAGTCAGTTCGATACAGAGGTAGGAGAGAACGGCAGCGAGCACCATCGCGGCGAGGGTGCCCAGCAATGCCGAACTGGTTTTCAATGAGACGCCGTGCGCCAGATAGAGAACTGCGTACAAGATCACCGCCCCGGCGACCAGTGCAACGGGTATTGCAGGCTTGCCGTCCAGTAAGGCGGGGAGGAGAAATCCGACGACAACGCCGAAGGCGATCACCAGGCCGACGAGTGCGCGCAATCCGCGCCACCGCGCAACGGCGATGATGACGACGGCAAACGCGATGACGATCAGCGCCAGCGGGAGTCCACGCGAATAGTCCTCGAAGGAGTACTGCGTATTGCCGTTCGGGTCCGTCTGACGCACGAGTCGAATGTGGTCACCCACGCGAAGGTCCGGCTGACCGGCACCTGGAATGACCTCGAGCAATGTCTTTGTTCCGGCGTTAGGCCCGGATTCGATATCGACGATACTTCGCTGACATTGATAGGCAGAGGTGGGCGGCGGTTGCGGTGCACCCACGAATACCCTTCCGGCGGAGGAGCTTCCGCAGTCACCGAGGTCCTGCATCGTGACCGTGCCCGCCTCGGTTTCCACCGAACTGCCGTCGGCGTTCTGAAACGGGAGCGGGACGGGAAAAGAGTTCTTGTCGGGCCACAGTGCGATTGCTGCCGCGACGACGACCATGCCGATGACGACGAGCAAGCCGATGACGACGCGGGATGCGGTGGGCCCGATCTGGATGGGTCCGCCGTGGCCGTGGCCGTGACTCATCGGAAACGGAGTGTCGGACTGGGGATTTGCACCGGTGCAATGTTATCGGCTCCGAAGCGAATGGTCAGCTTCTGAAGACAGTGTCGATCAACGGCAGTGGCGAACACGGCAGTATCGAACAACGGCCGTGTCGAACAACGGCAGTACCGATCAACGGCAGTGTCGGCACAGGAAATATCCGGGAGAGAAGTACCGGAGAGTGAAACTGGGATTGGTCGAGCTGGGTGGCGGGGAACAGGGGGGGTTGTCCCCGCCACCAACCTGGTATCCACAGGGGGGGGAGGGATACCAGGTGCTCGCGGCACCGAAGTGCTGATAACTAATGTACCCAATTTCAAACCGATTTGGCGCGTTGTCCAACTACCAATTTCACAACGAATCACGTACCGGTTGGACCGTTTTCACATCAGGGCAGGTCACTAAATAGTTAAAGTGTCAATCAAACCGCATGGTTTGCGAAATATGTGACCAAGGTCGCACAAATGCCCCGCCGTTTTACGTTTACGGGGCATTTGTACAACGAATTGTTTACTCGATTTCGCCCGGATTCGACCGGAGAATCTACTGCTTGTAACTGGTGAGGAAGTTGCCGAATCGCTCGATGGCCACGGCAAGATCTCGGGCCCACGGAAGGGTCACGATCCGAAGATGATCGTGGTTCGGCCAATTGAACCCGGTGCCCTGAACCATCAGGATCTTCTCCTGGAGAAGCAGGTCCTGAACCAACTTCTCGTCGTCGTGGATCTCGTAGACGTTCGGATCCAGACGAGGGAACGCGTAGAGCGCGCCGCGAGGCTTCACGCACGAGACACCAGGAATCATGTTCAGTCGTTCCCAAGCGACGTCGCGCTGCTCGAGCAGGCGGCCGCCCGGCAGGATCAGGTCCTCGATGCTCTGATGTCCGCCGAGGGCGACCTGAATGGCGTGCTGTCCGGGAACATTGGGGCACAGCCGCGTCGACGCCAGGAGATCGAGCCCCTCGAGGAAGCCGGCCGCATGATCCTTCGGCCCGGTGATCGCCACCCAGCCGGAGCGGTAGCCCGCGACACGGTAGGCCTTCGAGAGGCCGTTGAAAGTCAGGCACAACAGATCAGGGGCAAGAGTCGCCAGCGAGATGTGCTTTGCGTCGTCGTAGAGGATCTTGTCGTAGATCTCGTCAGCGAGGAGCAGAAGCTGATGCTTGCGCGCCAGATCGACCAACTGCTGCAGAACCTCCATCGAGTAGACCGCACCCGTGGGATTGTTCGGGTTGATGACGAGGAGAGCCTTCGTCTTGTCGGTGATCTTGGATTCGATATCGGCGATGTCGGGATTCCAGTCGTTGGCCTCGTCGCAGAGATAGTGGACGGGGGTGCCGCCGGACAAGCTCGTCATCGCGGTCCACAACGGGTAGTCCGGCGCTGGGATCAGCACCTCGTCGCCGTTGTTGAGGAGGGCCTGCATGGTCATCGTGATCAGCTCGGAAACACCGTTGCCGAGGTAGATGTTGTCGACGTCGAGCTCGGGGAAGCCGGGAACCAGCTCGTATCGCGTCACGATCGCGCGCCGCGCCGACAGAATGCCCTTGGATTCCGAATAGCCCTGCGCATAGGGCAGAGCAGCAATCATGTCCCGCATGATCACATCGGGAGCATCGAAACCGAACGGTGCCGGGTTGCCGATGTTGAGCTTGAGGATCCGGTGCCCTTCCGCCTCCAACCGGGCGGCATGCGCGTGCACCGGTCCACGGATTTCGTACAGGACGTTCTGGAGCTTCGACGACTGCTCCAGCTCGCGCTGCGGCTGACGATGGCGGACGGGTTCTGGTGTGCTCACGAGTTACATGATCCCACCACTGTGCAAGTGCATTGTCGGGGACTGTGCAAGCGCATTGTCGGGGACCGCGTCGCACGACCCGTTGGCTATTGTCGAGCGATGACCCCGAGCGAGCAGATTGCAGCCCCGTACGGATCGTGGACGTCGCCGATCACAGCAGCTGATCTCGCTGCAGGCGGGCACCCCGTCGAGGGCGGACGATACGTCGGCGACGAGATCTGGTGGGCCGAACTCCGGCCGACCGAGAGCGGTCGGACGTCGATTCGTCGGTCTGGTCTCGACAACCAACCCATCGACATTCTCCCCGCGCCGTGGAACGCGCGGACCAGGGTTCACGAGTACGGCGGTGGCGCCTGGACCGTCACGGAGTCCGGGAAGCTGGTCTTCAGTGAATTCTCCGATCAACGTGTGTACGTCCTCGACGGCGTCACTCCGCGGGCTCTGACGCCAGAGCCGGCGTCGCCGGCCGCGCTGCGGTACGCGGATCTGCAGATCGTGAACGGCGAAGTGTGGGCGGTTCGGGAAGCGCACGCTGATGACGGGACGATCACCCGCGACATCTGTGCGATTCCGCTGGACAGCTCCGGTGACATTCGCTCGATCGTCGGCGGCTCCGATTTCCTCTCCTCGCCGAGGCTTTCGCCGAGTGGAACCAAGATCGCCTGGATCGCGTGGAATCATCCCCAAATGCCCTGGGACGGTACCGAACTACGGGTTGCTCCACTCGTCGACGGCGTCGCGCAAGCGTATTCTGTGCTGGTCGGTGGACCCGAAGAGTCTGTCCTGCAACCGGAGTGGATCACCGATGACGAGCTCTATGCGATCAGTGACCGCAGCGGATGGTGGAACATCTATCGCGTCGGCGCCGAGATCACCCCGATCTGCCCGACGGATGCGGATTTCGGTGGGCCGCAATGGCGGTTCGGCGCGCGCTGGTTCGTCGAACTCGAGAACGGACAACTTCTCACCGCACGCACCGTGGGAACCGACACACTGGCGGTACTCGACCCGGCGTCGGGAGAACTGCGCGACATCGCGATCCCTGGCGTCACCAGCATCGGCCTCATGCAGGTCCGTGGAGACCGGCTGCTGCTCACCTCGGGCGGAGCAAAGCTGGCGGGTGCGCTACGTGAATTGAACCTCGGTACCGGCGAACTCGAAGAAATCCGTTCTTCGGTCGAAGAATTGCCCGAGTCCGCCTATCTTCCGGAAGCGCGGGCCGTCGTCGCCCACGGACAGGGGCGAGAAGTGCATGCCGTCGCATATCCGCCGCGCAGTCCGCGATACAAAGGTCTCGACGGTGAACTGCCGCCGTACGTCGCATTTGTTCACGGCGGCCCGACGGCACACGTTGCACCGGCACTGAACCTCGTCTACGCCTTCTTCACCAGCCGCGGAATCGGCGTCGTCGACGTGAATTACGGAGGGTCGACCGGTTACGGACGTGAGTATCGCAACCGACTGCGCGGACAGTGGGGCGTCGTCGACGTGCAGGATGTCGTCACCGCCGTCACCGGGTTGGCCGAGCAGGGACTTGCCGATCCGGCCCGCCTTGCCATCGAGGGCGGATCGGCCGGCGGATGGACTGTTCTGGCCGCACTGACAACTTCCGATGTGTTCGCTTGTGGTGCTTCCTATTTCGGCGTGGCCGAACTGGACCTGTTTGTGCAGGAAACTCACGATTTCGAATCGCGCTACGTCGACGGTTTGATCGGACCGTTGCCGGAATCTGCCGACCTGTACGCGGAACGTGCTCCGCTCAACAACGTCGACGGGTTGAACTGCCCGGTGTTGCTGCTCCAGGGTCTCGACGATCCGATCGTGCCACCCTCGCAGGCGGAGCGATTCCGAGATGCCCTGGTGTCCAAGGGCATTCCGCACGCGTACCTGGCCTACGAGGGTGAATCTCACGGATTCCGCAAGCAGTCGACCATCATCAGCTCACGTAACGCCGAGTTGTCCTTCTACGGGCAGGTACTAGGATTCACCCCACCCGGCATTCCGGCACTGGAGCTGTGGGAGCCGGCTAGTACCTGACCGGCCCGCGCGAGAAGGCCGCCGTGATCCGACCTGCCACGACCGACGGAGTCGACAGGTCGGACCAGGTCCACCTCGCGACCTGCCAACCTGCGTCACGGAGCCGGTCTTCGCGGAGTTTCTCGTTCCAGAGCACGTCCTCGGCGCTGCGACCGGCGGGCACCAGTCGGCCGTACTTGATGCGACCGTCGAACTCTCCGACAGTGCACTGTTCACGCCACAGGAAGTCGACGCGACCGACCAGCCCGCGAGCGTCGTGGATTTCGACCTGTGGCTCGGGGAGCGGCAAGTGCTCGCGGATGAACAGCGCGAGGCTGCGTGATTCGCCGACGCTTTCGATACGGGAGTCCATCGCAGCGAGGGCGTGGAGCGCGTGTCGATGTCGCGGGTGGTTCGGGCTGAGCGCAATCGAGTCCGTAAGCGCTTCCGTCGTCAAAGATGACCGGTGCAGTGCTGAATTACCAAGCACGAGAGCCTGTTCGAAAGGCAGCACTCTGGCGAGATCGGCAACGGTGCGAGCCGGAGTCGTGACGCGCAGACCATCGACTTCGGTGATCTCGTTGTCCGTCAGCGATGTCGAGTGCACGTGACGTCGAGCGGACTTTCGGCCACCACCTCGCCGGTTCCGGGACAGGTGGACGACCTCGAGCGGAGTGTTCCAGAGTTCGAAACCGTGCAGAACCGCAGCCGAGATGTGGCTGACAGTGGCACCGGGTGAAGCGGCGCAGGCCACGGCCTCGGTCCGCAATCGATGTCGTCCGTAGGCGTCGAGGCGGGACAGGTGGCCGCTGTCCACGTACGCACCACGATGGATTCTCGCCCAGGTTCCACTGGCGCAGGCCTGCCGGATCTCGGCATCGGTGCGACCGATCGAAAGTTGGTCCGGCCTGCGGATGATATGTGCCTGTTCCCCCATGTCGATCGATCTTGGTGCACGTGGCGACGAGAGGGAAGTGCTGATCCGGAGGTTGTGGATAAGTTCGAGTGAGCACCACTTGTCCACAGTGCGAACCGGTTTGATCCCGTTGGAGGGGGTGTTGAGTAGACGGAAACGGTGGCCGGTTCTCGACGTTGCGCCCGGGTGTTCCTTGCGTTCGGAGCGTTCGCGTGCCACGCTGTAGAACTATGACTACAGGAAAGGCGGACACCGCCACCGTCGCGTGAGCGCCGCACCGATTCGCTCGTCGGGATCACGTCGAGCGACATTGCCCGAGAACTTCAATCTCTTCGATGAAGACAGTCTGGCCCTGGAAAAGATCCGCGACGTTTGGCTCGAACGCGGATTGTGTACTCGTCCAGCTGATCGAAACACCGCAGAATCCTCTGTCGCGCAACTGTATCGGCGGTCCGGACTCCCGAAACCGGAGTTCGTCTGGGTTTCGTCTCCCCGTGCCGGTTCGGATCTGATCGTCACCGAAGGACTGTCGACCAAGATGTCCTTGGACGGCACCGGACTCGACTGCGCATCTGGGTATATCGCGAGCATGTTTGCGGCATCGCGCCGACGCATGGACGCGCGAATCGAATGTCGGAGAACTGGCTGGCAGATAGAACGCCGGCAGAGGGAGCGCCTGATCAGGGCGTCCGTTTGGGAATCGTTGCACACCACGCTGTTCGACGGCGTCGCAGCTGCGATACGAACGATGTTGACCCCGGTGGCCGGCAGGGTGACCTGGTACGGACAGCAAGAAGCCCATCGAATCGCGTACTACGACACGTTCCGCCGATATGGTCTTGCGACATTCGAGTCGGAAGATCGTGAGCTTCTGGACGTGCAAACGGCGCTGGCTGACTCTACCGGGTGGTGGTGGGCGTTCGACACTGTGTGCATCATGGCTGAACGACCCACTGCCTTACATGCCGAACCGATTCCGGGCAGCGCGCAGGGAGCGCGGCGGTTGCACCATTCTGATTCCCCCGCAATCGAATTCGACGACGGCACAAATGCGTTCGTTCTGCACGGGGCGATCGTTCCCGACTGGGTGGTGCTCGACCCGACCGCCGAACGGATCGCGCAGGAGCGCAATGTCGAGATCCGCCGATGTGCGATCGAGCGCATCGGCTGGGATACCTACATCGAGATTGCCGGACTGACACTGGTCGACGAAACTGACGATCCCGGCAATGCAGGTTGTCTCCTTCAGCTCTACGCGTCACCGGAAGGCTGGGGCCGAAGTGGGCGAATCCTACTCGCGGTCAACGGCTCTCTCGAACGCGATGGGCGTCGGCGGCGATACGGACTTCACGTAACGGGATGGTTCACGTCCGCGATGGATGCCGCCGGATGGACCTACGGCATCACCGGTGCCGACTATGCACGCCTCGTTCGCCGAACCTGAACGTCAAACGCACCCCAACCTCAAACCCCAGGTGATACTTATGAACTCGAACATGACCTTGTCCGCTCTTACCACCCTCACCGGCCTCGATGTCTTCGACTATCTCGACAAGGAAGTGTCCATTCCTGTGGTCGACGGTCTTCAGGCACAGGGCGATCTCATCGTGATCCCGTTCTCGCTGCTTGCAAACATCGTCGCGCCTCTGCCGTGGACTCGATCCGTGAACGTTCCGCTCTCCGGAGTGGAACTGCTGCGGAGCGCGGCGGGCGGGAACCCGCACAGCTTGGTTGCAGACGCAGGGGAGTGCACCTGGTCGACACCGGTGAAAGATGCTCGGGGCCTTGCGCTCGGCGTGCTCGACACCCGGGTGACCGCGTACCTCATCCATCCGGAGCACGGCGCGACCGGCATCGCTCCGGGGCGTTACGTCATCGGACGGCAGCAGGAAAGGGGTGTCGGGCGGGCGCGTGGTGCGGTGATGCTTGTCGCTGATTGACACGCCGACCTCGAGTTGGCGGGGGAGTGAGCACCACTTGCGTAGGGCGAGCACCGGTTTCCGCGTGCTGCACGGTGTGTTGGGTCGAGGGAAAGGGTGTTCGGTCGGCTAGGCGCTCCCATACAAATGCGAATGCCCCCACCATGACGGTGAGGGCATTCGCAGGTGGTGCGTCTACTTCTTGCGGCCGGGAGCCTTTGCGCCGGCCTTGAATCCGAGTCCGCCTGCCTTGGGGGCGGGCGGCGCGGCAGCAGGTGCCGGAGCTTCCGCGGGTGCGGACGCCTCAGCAGGTGCTTCGGCAGGTGCTTCTGCCTTCACGGGTTCGGCCTCCGCAGCCGGTGCCTCCGCAGCCGGTGCCTGCGCTGCCGGCGCCGGGGCTGCAGCGGGGGCTGCCTTCCGAGCACCGGGAGCCTTTGCACCCGACTTGAATCCGAGTCCGCCGGCCTTGGCGACCGGTGGAGCCTTCGGGGCTTCCGCCTCAGCGGCCGGAGCCTCTGCAGGTGCAGCAGGTGCAGCGGCGGGTGCTTCGGGCGCAGCGGCAGGTGCTTCAGAAGCAGGGGCTGCCTTCGCGCCAGGCGCCTTGGCCCCGCCCTTCATCTGCAGTCCCTTGCCGCCGGGAGCCTTGGCGCCGGACGCCAGGCCCAGACCCTTCGGCTTGGCGACGGGTGCAGCAGCTTCGGGTGCAGCAGCCTCAGCAGCGGGAGCTTCCGCTGCCGGTGCGGCCGCAGCCTTGGCTCCGGGTGCCTTGGCGGCGCCCTTCATCTGCAGTCCCTTGCCACCGGGAGCCTTGGCTCCGCCCGCAAGACCGAGACCCTTGGGCTTTGCCGCCGGTGCGGCGGGTGCTGCGGCTTCGGCAGCGGGAGCTGCGTCGGCTTCGGCAGGAGCTGCCTTCTTGGCGCCGGGAGCCTTTGCCCCGCCCGCCATTCCGAGTCCCTTGCCGGGTGCCTTGGCGCCGGGAGCTTTCGCTCCGGGTGCCTTGGCAAGGCCCTTCATGGCAAGGCCCTTGCCGGCGGGCGCAGCCTTGGCTTCCGGCGTCGCGGCTGCTTCCTCGACTTCGGCGACCCGATCCTGCTCGACGGTTTCGGCCTTTGCCTCAGCAGCGACCGGTGCCTTCTCCCGCGGGATCACCTTGATGTTCTCGGTGAGCTTGGCGGGTTCGAGGCGGGTGACGGAGTTGAGCATCAGCTGTGCGACATCGACAACCTCGACGCCTTCGCCCTGGCCTTGCTCCTGGCGGGCAGTGACGCCGTCGGTGAGCATGACGCGGCAGAACGGGCAACCCGTGGCGATCTTCTTGGGGTTGGTGGAGAGCGCTTCGTCGACGCGGTCGACGTTGATGCGCTTGCCGATGTTCTCTTCCATCCACATGCGGGCGCCACCGGCACCACAGCACATGGAACGTTCACCGTGACGCGGCATTTCGACGAGCTTGGCGCCGGAGGCTTCCATGAGTTCACGAGGAGCGTCGTAGACCTTGTTGTGGCGTCCGAGGAAGCACGGGTCGTGGTAGGTGACGTCTTCGCTCACGGATGCAACGGGAATCAGCTTCTTCTGGCGCACCAGACGGTTGAGCAGCTGGGTGTGGTGCACGACCTCGTAGTCGCCGCCCACCTCCGGGTACTCGTTGCCGAGGGCGTTGAAGCAGTGCGCACAGGTGACGACGATCTTGCGCTTCTTTTTCTCGATACCGTCGAAGACGGAGTTGAGCATCTCGATGTTCTGCATCGCGAGCTGCTGGAACAAGAACTCGTTGCCGGCACGACGAGCGGAGTCGCCGGTGCAGGTTTCGTCGGCGCCGAGAACCATGAACTTCACTCCCGCGGTGGCGAGGAGCTCGGCAACGGCCTTGGTGGTCTTCTTGGCACGGTCTTCGTAGGCACCGGCGCAGCCGACCCAGAAGAGGTACTCGTAGTCCTCGAAGCTGTCGGCATCCTTGCCGAAGACGGGGATCTCGAAGTCCATCTCGTTGATCCAGTTGAGACGGTCCTTGGAGTTCTGACCCCAGGGGTTGCCCTTGTTCTCGAGGTTCTTGAACAGGCCGGCGAGCTCGGAGGGGAACTCCGATTCGATGAGGACCTGGTAGCGACGCATGTCGATGATGTGGTCGACGTGTTCGATGTCGACGGGGCACTGTTCGACGCAGGCGCCGCAGTTGGTGCAGCTCCACAGGGTTTCGGCGTCGATGACCGGGGCCATCTCACCTTCGACGGTCTCACCGACGAGCTTGCGGTCGGCCTCGAGTCGAGCGGCTTCCGGGATCGCGGCGAGGGCGGCTTCCTTGACGTTGCCTTCGGCGTCGACGAGACCGATCTCGTCGCCGCCCATGTCCTTGCGTCCACCGGCCAACAGATACGGGGCCTTGGCATAGCCGTGGTCACGCAGCGACATGATGAGCAACTTGGGGGAGAGCGGCTTTCCGGTGTTCCACGCGGGGCACTGGGACTGGCAACGCCCGCACTCGGTGCAGGTGGTGAAGTCGAGCCAGCCCTTCCAGGAGAAGTCTTCTATGTTTCCGGCGCCGAGGGTGTCGGTGTCGGGGTCGACGTTGTCCATGGTGAGGGCTTTGCCCTTGGACATCATGGGCTTCGCGGCGCCGAGGGCGACGGTGCCGTCGTCTTCACGCTTGAAGTAGATGTTGAAGAACGCCGAGAAGCGGTGCCACGCGACGCCCCAGGTGATGTTGCGGCCCACGATCGCGAGCCAGATCATGCCGGTCATCAGTTTGACGAACGCGAACACCGAGATCATGACGGGGCTGGCGGGAAGCAGTTTCGCGACCTGCATGGTGAAGAAGTCGGTCCACGGGTTGGCGTGGCCGTAGGTCGCGATCTTGCCGGCCTTGACCATGATCATGCCCAGGCCCTCGAGCAGGACGATGCCTTCGATGACGTAGGCAGCCTTGAAGTTGGAGCCGCCGAAACGGGACAGGCGCGCGGGCAGACGCGGGTGGTTGAGCTGACGGATCACGATCAGCGTGGTGATACCGATGACGGTGCCCAGGCCGAGGATCTCGTCCCACAGGTGCCACGCCCACGTGTTACCGAAGATGGGCCAGTGGAACTCGGGGTTGAACGTCTGGCCGTAAGCCTCGAACCACAGCAGGAATCCGCCGAGGAAGCCGACCATGACGAGCCAGTGGGCCCAGCCGACGCTGCGGAACTTGTTCATGCGCGTGTGCGCGATGAACTCGATGATCATCTGCTTGAAGCGAGGGAAGAACGGGCGCCATCGATCGGGTGCCGACTGGCCGATGCGCACGGTGTTGAACATCCTCAATGCACCTGAGAGGAAGATGTACCAACACACCAAGCTCAGCAGTGCACCAATCGTGCCCAACGTAATCGTCAGGGCATTCATGTCGCGGCCTTTCGTTTCAGGGCGACGCGTCGGCCACCTCGGGACAGCCCACTGATACTAACCTGCGTTATGTTACCCGCCAGTAACTAGCATTACCAGCCTGTAGGTACCGGCTGGTAACCGCTCGTGGCCTGGAGAGATCAATCTTCTGCGTCCGACGGGCTTGGCCAGACGCAGACATGTCTGGTCGTCACGTTAGGCGGTGCCCATCAGGTGTCCATCTGTCAGGCAGCCCTAACTCGGGTTCCGAGCAGGTGAGGACAACCGACCGGCTGTTATCGTTACGCCCGTCACGCACAGGGGAAACGGGTGGTGTGAGTCATCGACTTGCGCCCGCCCGATCCCGGGGAGGATTGAAAATGTTCATTCGTAAAGCTGCGGCCGTCGCAGCGATGACCATTGCCGCTACGGGCATCGCTGCAGGTACTTCTTACGCAGCTCCGGAGAGGTCACCCGACGTTTCTTACACCGCCGAGGTCGTCGACCAGGCTGTCGTCACCACCATCGATGCCGGGGCATTCCGCGTATCCGGTGACGGAACACACGTCGACCTGCAGAACAGCCAGGGCGCAACTCTCGTGAGCCTGCCGCTCGCGTTCAACCTCGGCGACGTTCAGTTCCCGTTCGACGAGACCATCAGTGAGGACGGCAAGACCCTCACCCTCAAGCCGAACCTGGATCCGGCCAGTTCCAAGCCGAAGCCGGTCGCTGCCGAGTTCACCCCGGTCGCTTCGCCTGACGAGGATCAGAAGGCCATCGAGAAGTTCCAGTCACAGCTCGGGCTTGCCACGCAGATCGGTAGCCTCACCGGCACGATCGTCGGGGCGGTCATCGGTTGCATCGTGGGTCTGGCCGGCCTGGTCGTCGGCTGCCTGCCCGGCTTTGTCACAGGGGCCGGTATCGGTGGAGTCGCCGGTACCATCCTCGCCGGCGGCGGAACCGCCGTCGTCGCGGGCTTGGACCTGATCAAGGTTCTGAACGCTCCGGCTGGAACAACTCTCTTCCAGTAGAACGTCACGAACGCCGAAACGGGCGCCACACCTTCAGAAGGTGTGGCGCCCGTTTTGCTGTCTCGAGGAATGCGTGTGATCAGTAGTCGCGAACCTTCAGGCCTGGGTTGGCGGCGAGGATGTCGTTGATCGGCGTCGCGTACTGCGTCGGTGCTTCCTGTCCGAACAATGTCTCGGCCTGAGCGATCTCGCACAGGGGAGAGGTGGCGACGTTGGAGGCACTCGTGATGCCCACTGCCAGCGTTCCGGACACGATGGGGCCACCGCTGTCACCCTGCAGGACGCAGATGTTGGTGGTGAAGCCGTTGTCGAGGGTGTGATCCAAAACCTTGGCGACGCGGTTGACGCCGGTGACGACGCCGCAGCTGAAGCCTGTGGTCGACCCTGCCTTGCAGACCGGGGCTCCCACAACAGGATCGGCGGTACCGGTGATGTTGACCGAGCGGTTGAACGGGACCCGCACGCTGTTGTTCTCGAAGCGGTACTTCGCGTTGTCGTCGATGTTGATGATCGAGTAGTCGCGTCCGTCGAAGCTGCTCTTGGCGAAGTTTCCGACCCGGGGTCCGGTCTGGTTGTTCACCATCGGGAAGACCTGGCTGGAGTTCGAGGTGCCGGCGGCGGCGCGGTTGGGATCACAGTGGCCGGCGCTGATGTTGACCGTGCGTCCTGAACCGTCGGTGCCGTTGAAGCCGAACGAACAACGCAGCCCGGTGTTGCCGGAGGTTGCGCCGAAGGCGTCTCCGCCCAGTGCGGCGTCGCCGGTGGCGGATCCGGTTGCGGGGATGAGGTCCGCGACGATCGGGGGAACCAATAGCGGAGCAGCGGTGTGCACAACTGTCCGCTGCAGGAATTCAGGCAATTCGATGCCGGCGGCAGGATCGGCCGTGAGGGCGACTCCGTTGCCGACTACGTCGACGGCAATGCCACGCACGAGGTCAGCGACCTCGGCAGGCTGCGAATCGAGCCACGTGTTGAGCGCCGAGAGCTGACCCTGCAGAGCCTGTTCGCTCTGAGCGACGTCCTTGACCTCGAAGCCTGCCTTCTCGGCGGCCTCGCGGGCGGCGTCCTTGTCTCGACCGTCAGCGAGAGCGACGACGCCCTTGCCGAGGTCGTCGAGCCAGACACCGGCAAAGGAGTCGGGGAACTGGACGCGCGCGATGGCGGCGAACTCGGCGAGCTTCTGCGCGAGCTCGGAACGCGAGACGAACTGGTCGGGCGTCAGCGCCAAGTCATGCTGTAGAGCTTCGGCGAGTTCGACGGGCAGATGGGCTGCCTGATCGGATACCCCGGATTCGTTCGGTTCTGCGTTCGCGACCGCGGTAATCGGTCCGAGGAGCAGCAGCGCGGCCGAACCGAACACTGCGGCACGACGTGCGATGGAGCTTCGCATGAGGGCCTTTCCACTTCGTTGACCGCGTACCACCCCCCTGGGAGCACACGGATACGGCTCACGGACTTGTGGTGAGCCGATCACAGTCGACCATGACTATATGGGTTCGAACGCACTAATCCCACCCGTTACACAAGCGCGCAGCGGTGACTCCGACCGCCGACAACACTGTGCCCGCCGATCGAGAAACGGATCGGCGGGCACAGTGAGTAGCTCAGGGCTTGGTCAACCCGCAGTGCGAACGCGGATTCCGGAACCGACACCGCCACCGGATGCGCGATCTGCCGCGTCGAGAATGTCTCCGACCGGAATACCGAGATTCGAGGTTCCACCCGAGGTTGCCAGTACCAGGTTCGCTTCGTTGCAACTGGGGGCGCCGCTGCTGTTCGAGCCGCTGGTGATGCCCAGCGCCAAGGTTCCGGAGACGATGGCGCCGCCACTGTCGCCGGCGAGGGTGCACGCGGTACCGGCGAAACCGCGGACGGTTCGCGAATCTCCGTCGGCCATGACCAGCTGTGTTTCGACTCGATCCGCCGCCACGACGCCACAGGTGAAGGACGACGTCTGGCCCGACTTGCAGATGGGGGCACCGATCACGGGACGTGCTGTTCCGGTGATCGCGAGGGTGGTGCCGTTGGCGCCGCGGACGGCAGCGCGATCGAGGCCGGCGTCGATGCCCGACTGGTCGAACTTGATGACCGAGTAATCGAGATCGCCGGCGTTGTTGCCGACGGAAGACTGTGAGAAGGCGCCAATCAATTGACTGTCGTCGACGTTCGCGTGATTCGGCAGGTAGACCGGCGACTTCGAACCCTCGGCCGGATTGCAGTGTCCCGCACTGATATTGAGTGCGTTGTTCTGATTGTCGACGGCGTTGAACCCGAACGAGCAGACCGAGATGTTCTCGGTCGGCGTCTCGCGAATGGGGCCCGTCGACGTGATGTACGTGTCGCCGCCGAGTGCCCGGGGATCAACCGATCCGCCACCGTCCGGGCTGAGAACGATCTTGGTGTTCTCGAGCAGGGTCGGAAGATTGAGCGCCTGCCCGACGGGGCTGTTCGCGACGTCGATGACAACCTGGTTGTTCAGGACGTCGATAGTCGCCGAATTGACTGCGCGTGAAATTTCCTTGGGCAGCCCGGCAATCCATCCGTTGACGTCGGCCAGTGTCTTCTCGAGAGTGTCGGCGGAGACCGGGGCGACGTGCGTGCGGTAACCGTCGTCGGCGGCGATGCGTGCAGCTTCGGTGGTGGTGACGGCTACGACGGGTTGACCGTCGAGTCCCATCCACGAGCCGGCGTAGTCGCCGGGGCGCTCGGACTTGAAATCCTGGGCGTACGCACCGAGCTCCTGAGCTTTGGCAGCGCGGTCCAGATACTCCTGCGGGGAGATCTTCAGATCGCGTGTGATCGCCTCGACGAGCTCAGCCGGAAGCTGGTCGGCTTCGAGCTGTTCGACATGCGTGTCGGAGGCGGGCTCTGCCGATGCTGTCGTGATGAATGGAGCTGCGAGCAGTAGTGCCGAGGCGCCGACCACAGCGGTGCGGATCGCCAACGAGTTACGCATGAAATCCCTTCAAGTCCCCGGCACCGAGCCGGTAGGTACCGCACCCACCATAGGGGAAAAGTTTCGAGGAGGAATGTGCGCCTCCTGTCGAACAGTTGAATCCTATTGTCTAACCGGGCATTCCGGGTCTCGGGGCCACCGGCATTGCGGGCATGTCGGGATTCGGAACCGCCGGATCGGTTGTGTCGGTCGGGTTGGAGGGCTGTGTCGGCGTCGTCTGTGTATCAGTGGGGTCGGTCACGGTGGGAGTGTCCGGGGTAGCCGGATCGACCGGATCCAGCGGTCTGACGACCGGCGGCAGGTTCTCGATCCGAAGTGGGTCGATCTGCACGGTGATCGGCGATCCCTGCTGCACGGGGGCGTTCGCCGTTGTCGATTTCTCTGCACTGGCGCGCGGACTCTCCGGCGTGGGCTGGGATGCGGATGAGGTCGGATCCGCTTCGGATGACCACCACTGCGCCGTCGGCGGCGCGCCGAGTGCGGGTACTTCCGGCGGGAGCGAGGTCGCTGATTGCGAAACCGCACCGGACGGACTCGCCGCGGTGGCGGGAGTGGTGCCGGGGGACAAGGGAGATTGTGCGTCGAGAATCCCGGGTGCCGGAACTGTCGGGGTGTGTCCGATGATGACTGCTGCCGCACAGCCAGACACCGTCAGAAAAACTGCGGCGGCTGCTGCGGCGATGATCGGTCGGCGCTCCGACTGCCACTGACGACTGCGCCAACTGTCGACACTCGCTGCTTTCGTGACCGTTGCCTCCACCTCGGATTCCGGCTCCGGTTCGATCAGGATGAACGGCGGAAACTCCTCGGGGGTCTCCTCCGGCTCGGAAAGAGCGGTTGGCTCGGGTTCGGAACTGGCATCGAATTCGGAACAGACATCGGATTCGGAACGGCCAGTGGTGATCGAGAAAGGCGCGGCCAACGCCGCAGCTCCGCGAGCCGCACTGTCGTCGGCATCCGGATCCGCGAGCCAAGCCGCGGAGGCGTCCTCTTCCGGAATCAGTTCGACGCCGTCGAGATCCATGCTGTCGAGTGCGACGCGCAGTGCGTCGACGGAATCGCTCGACCAACCCGCGGGAATCACTGCAGAGATGTCCAGGTTGTGTTCGGTGAGTGCGCGGACCTCCTTGACCAGGCAATACATGGCCGTCGCTACGAGTTCTTCCCCTCGCGTCATGTGCTCGGAGAAGTTGTCGGTATCGTCAGTTCCGACCCTGTCGAGGAACCCCCGCAACCCGGCGGAACCCGTCGCCGTCTCACCTAGCTGCACGGTGCCGTCAGGGGCGTGGTGCAGCACCGATTCGCGTTCGAGGGTCACCAGCTCCGAGTCAGGTTTCGCGATCGCAGCAATGCTTCGTTTATTGCCGACGGCGAGTCCGACTCCCCAATTCATAACGATCCCCGTTTCACAGTTACCGAACTTTGCTCGGCATGCATGTCCTGATTCCTGTGAAAACTATCACTTAAACGGATATACGCAACCCTCCGGACAATATTCAGCTAACTATTTGTTCGCCGGTGTCATGCTTCGAAGGATGGTGAGCAATTCCGAACGAGACTGCGCCCCGACGCGCCGCTTGATGCGTGCGACATGGTGCTCGACGGTTTTGGCGGAGATGTAGAGACGTTCGCCGATTTCCCGATACGTCAGGCCGACGACGACGAGTTCGGCAACTTCTTGTTCGCGCTCGGTCAGTACCGACGGTGGTGTCGCGCTGTCGGCCGAATCGGTTGCGATCGTCTCGGCCGTCGACGTAGTGCGTAGCGAGCGCGCAACGTGGAGCAATGCCGTCGCCGATTTGGTGTCCGGGGTGCGCAGCGCTGCTTCGCCGGCGAGGCGCGCCGCGTCCCAGGGGAGTCCGATTCGGCTGAGCGTTCGCGCAGCGGCTTCGACTTCGTCTGCGTCGACGCTGCCCTGCATGAGTAGGAGCCACTGGCGGCCGGCGGTCGCCAAACCGGCTGCGTAAGTGTGGGTTTTGGCTGATTCCGCGAGTGCATGCGCGTGTGGAAGGAGGTCGGCCGGCGACTGCGCGAGGATCGATGCCTGGACGCCGTACCAATGAAGCGGCGAAGACCACAGCGGCGGCTCGCCGAGTGCGCGGAGGAGTGAGCGCGCGTCGTCGACAAGATGCTCGACCTGCTCGGCCTCGTCGAGTCGTACTGCCGCAAGCCACAGTTCGCCGATGGGAAGCAAATTGAAGAGATCCACGCTGCAGGACGAGAGGGCGCCTGCCGCGCCGGACCAAGCCCGACGCAACTGAGCGAGATCCCCGGAGCGCCGAGCGAGACCCACCATCAGAGCATGCAGAAACAGTGCGTCACGTTCGCGGAGGGGGCCGCGGACTACCTCGTCCGGTAGGTCGTCGACAGCAGTGTCGTTCCCACGGATCATCGCGATCCAGGCGCCGAGAATGTGAAGCCGTGCCCACGTGTGGCTGCTTGCGTCGTCGGCGGCGATCGCGGCGGTGACAACAGCGGCGGCGCGTTCATGTGCACCGTTGTGCAGGAGCGCCAGAGCGACCAGTGCCGGGGCGGAATCTGGCTGGAATTGCGAGGTGTCGGCGCCGCCGGGGAGGGAGAGCGCGCGTGACATCGTGTTGAGCGCACTCGGTGCACTCCCCGTTACCGATTGCATCAGTCCGTTGGCGAGAGTGGCAGCGCCGACCGTGGTGCTCGACGGTGATCCGGTGTGTCCGGTGAGCGCCGCGTTCGCGTCGTCGACCTTGCCGATGCCGAGGAAGGTGATTGCGGCGAAGGGGGATTCGGTTCCGGTGCGCTCTGGCCCGAGCCAGGCGTAGAGATCAGCAGCAGCGCCGAGTTGACCACAGCTAGCGGATGAAGCTGCGCGGACCCGCACTGCCGTCGCCAGTTTCGCGTTGTCGAGATCGGTTTCGGCGATGACGGAATCTGCCAGGCGGCACGCGGTGTCGAGGTCACCACTTCGAGCCGAGACCTGGGCGTACAGCAGCGTGTCGGCCAGGTCGAGAGGCTCGATCGAATGCACACGACGAAAGAGATCTGCCGCGACCGCCGGCATGCTGCCGTCGACTGCGTCTCGTAGCGCGGCCGTGAGATCGTGGTGGCGGATGCCGGAGTCGAAAAGCCTTCGTGCTGTGTCGATGTCGAGAGTTCGCGCGTGCGCGCGTGATTCGACGATTCTGATCAGCTCGCTGCGGATACGCCCGGTGCTGGTCGACTCTGCCAAGACGCTCGCGACGAGAGGAGATCGCGACCCGAACAGTCCGGACGCCAGTGCGCGGTCGAATGCGGCTGTGAGGCTGAACTTCTCCTGTCCCAGATCGAGTTCGAAAGCGTCGACGTCCGGGACGGCGAGTGAAACCTCGAGGATCTCCCGCTCGATCGGATGCAGAGCGGTGACCTGATGGAGAAAGTGTGTGCGTACGGCCGGCGCCATTTCCGGGCGGCCCGCCGAGGCGGCGGCGAAGTACGCTTCGATGGCCCCGAAGGAGCCACCGGCAAGGTGCTCGAGCGTCAGCATGGCACGGTCGTCAAGTGGGATTCTTCGCTCTGCGGCGATCTTCCGAATATCGGATCGGTTCAACGGGTTCAGGTGAAGGACGGTACCGAAACCCGAGATGCTCGCGTAGATCGGTGCGAGTGGAGGATCGATCCGATCGGAGGCGATGACAACTCCGAGGTCGTCGCGTTGAACAAGCTCGTTCAGGGCGCGGATTTCATCGGAGGTCAGAGCCTGCGCGTCCGCGATCACCACAATCGCATCGGCCGGGGCGTCATGTGCGAGCGTGGTGACCACGGGCTTGTCACCCGATTCGATTCTTTTCCGCACTGCCCTCGACACTTGGGGCCGAGCGCTGGCGTCGGTCCCAGTGACGAACAGGCGCAGCGGCGATGCAGTTAGATCGATGCCGCGCAAAAGTCCTGCGATATACGACGATTCGGTGCCGCTGTCACGGTTCATCGAAAGCCTGCCGGTCAGCGGATCGGCGCGGTGACGCCGCCGACGACACCACCGACCACGTTTCCGACACCACCGACGACGTTACCGAGACCTCCGACCACGCCGCCGACACCGTCCCCGACGCCGTCGACCAAACCGCCGACTCCGTTGCCGATGCCGGTCGCAGCATCACCGATACCGGTTCCGACGCCAGCTCCAGGTGCAGGCGCAGGCGCGGGCGCCGGGGCGGGAGCCGGTGCGGGCGCCGGGGCGCCGGGTGCGGCAGGTGCAGGCGCCGACTGGGCGGTCTCGCCCGGTGCGGGCGCTGATCCAGCTGGTGCGCCGGCAACCGGAACTGCCCCTGGCGCCGTCGTCGAACCGCCTGCGGCAGCAGGAGAACCGGGCTGATTGTTCTGAGTTCCGTTGTTCGCAGTCGTGGATCCTGTGCCTGCCGCTTCGGCTGCCGTGGTGCTGCCGGGAGTAGAGCCTGCGGTGGTCGATGCGGTCGAGGAGGTGGACTCGCTGGTGGTGTTCGCCGAACTGGACGGGACGTTGATCTTGTCCATGGCTGTTCCGATTCCGAGCCCACCTGCGGCGAGCACGATGAATGCTCCTACCACTGCAGCAACGACGCCCACCCTCGACGAGCGTCGAGTCGCCGTGTTCTCTTCCTCGGTCGGCTCGGCAAGCAGCGGAGTGGAGAAGGCCGGAACCGGTGCGGGTTTGCGGGTGGGCTCGGCAGGGACAACAGGGACAGCGAGTGCCGTGGTGGCTGTCAATTCTGTAGCCAGCGTCGCGGCGCCGGACGCCGCGCAAGACGCCGGATCGGCGTCGGCGATCACCGGAACACGAAGCTCCGCAGACAATAGTTCGGCGACAAGGGGAATGGAGGAACTTCCGCCGGCCAGAACAACCTGATTGACATCGCTGGACTCTACGCCCGCAGATCGCAGGCTTTCGCGAACCAAGGCCACTGACTCGGTGAGAGCGGGGCGAATCAGATCCTCGAGCTCGGAACGAACGAGTCGAACGTCGCTGACGGCGCCGGGAAGTGCCACGGGAGCAACGGTTTCCGTCTCGGTGGAAAGTTCCTCCTTGGCTGCGCGAGCATGCTCGCGCAGCGTTTCCAGCGCTTCAATCGTCTGGGGAGCAAAGGGATCGAGGGCCGCGAAGTGATCCGACACCGCATCGAGCAGGTGCACGGTGACGAGGTGATCGAATTCGTCGCCGCCGATGTCCTCGCTGCGCAGCGGTTTTCCGAAGATCTCGCTTCGTCCGCCGGTCGTGGACATCATCGTGACGTCGAGCGAACGGGCGCCGAGGTCGTAGACGACGGTCAGACCGTCGTTGACAACAGTTCCGGAAGCGGCGAGCCACGCCATGACAGCCGCGGGTTCGGTGACGAGAGTCGCGCCGTGAACCCCGGCGTCGTCCAGCGCGGACTCCATGGTGCGTGCTGTGTGGCGGTTCCAGGCCACGGGGTGAGCCAGGACGACCGTCGGCCCTTCGTCGCCGCCCGCCTGGCCGACGAGCGCACCTACCGCTGTTGCCGCAAGATCCTCGCCGCGGTACTCGGTGCCGTCGGCGGCAAGTATCGGAATCGGATCGCCGACGCGCTCGACAAATCCGGTGATGACGGATCCGTCGTCCAATTGCAGTGCACTGGGTAAGCGGACCTGTTGCGTTTCACCGGTTGAGCCGTCGCTGACAGCTACGAGAGTGGCCGAACCGATGCTGATGCCGAGCCCTGCCGCCATGAACGAACTCCCCTGGTCGTGGGCGACAGAAGGACTGTCGCGGTTGTCTGCGATGTCGGTTTCAGGACCAAGATCGTTACCGGATTGGAGGCGCTCCGACGAAGTAGGGGGCCGATCCCCTAATCGGGGCAAATCCCCTAACCAGGCCAGTCGCGGCTCATAGGGGACTTCCCCCTCCGCCCCGGCAGAAGAGGGGGGTGCTCCCCGTTGGCCCCGGTCGCAAAAGTTCTTAGCGTTGATTCCACTCGCTACCTCTGGCAGCGCACCAGTTTCCGGAGTACCGGCAACATCCCACCGGCAACATCCCACCGGCAACATCACGGTCAACGAACTTCAGGAGAACCCGCCATGGCAACGAACGCCGTACTCGAATTCATCCTCGGGCTACTTCGCGACGACGAGGCAGCTGCCAACTACTGCGCCAACCCGACCGAGGCTCTCAACGCTGCAGGTCTGTGCGACGTCAGCCCCGCCGACATCGTCGCTGTTGCTCCGCTGGTCGCCGAGTCCGGACTCTTTGCCGGTGGCGGCGCCGACCTGTCCGCGATCGTCAACGCCGGCGCGTCCGCGGCCGGTGCGATCGGCGGCGGGCTCGGAATCGGTGGTGGACTCACCGGTGGCCTCGGTGGCGGCCTCGGCGGCAGCCTGGGTCTCGGCGCCGGTGCAGGCCTCGGAGTCGGAGGCGCTCTCGGCGGCCAGTTCGATCTGGTCGGCGACTTCGCAGCAGCCCTCAGTGCTGCGCTCGCCATCGGCGGCGAGATCAGTGCCGACCTCGGCGCAGCCTTCGGCGCCGTGATCGAAGCCGGCCTCGGCCTCGGTGGCGCACTCGACCTCGGTGGCGCACTCGACCTCGGTGCACAGCTCAGCGCGGCTCTGGGTGGTGCGCTCGGAGTGACCGGCGGCCTGACCGCGGAACTGGGAGCAGCGCTCGACGCAGCAATCGGCGCAGTCGGCGGACTCGACCTGACGGCAGGGCTCAGCGGAGCCCTCGCACCCGTCTTCGCCATCGGCGGCGACCTCGGAGCGGACCTCGGACTGGCTCTCGGTGGACTCCTCGGCGGCGCAGCAGACCTCAGTGGTCTCCTCGACATCGGCGGCGAACTGGGTGCAAGCCTGACCGGCGCACTGGAATCCGCCCTTGCCCTCGGCGGCGGCCTGGACCTGGCCGGCGCTCTGACGGGTGACCTCAGCACGGCGTTGTCCGGCGCGCTCTCCGGTGTCCTGGGAGCCGGCGGCACGATCGGCGCTGATCTGGGTGCATCGCTCGGCGGCGTTCTCGGCGCGATCACCGACGTCAGTGTCCTTACGGATATCGCGGGAGGGCTCGATCTCGGTGCTGCCCTCAGCGGCGCCCTCGGCGGAGCACTCGGCGTCGGCGGCGGCTTGGAAACCGCACTCGGCGGCGCACTCGACGCAGCACTGGGCCTCGGCGGCGGACTCGACCTCGACGCAGTGCTCGGCGGCGGCGCGGACCTCGGCGCGCAGCTCAGCGCGGCACTCTCCGGCGCTCTCGGTGCCGGTGGAACGGTCGGAGCCGACCTGGGCGGCGCACTCGGCGGACTGCTCGGGGGAGCACTCGACATCGAAGGTGGACTCGGCGCCGACCTCGCGGCGGCTCTGGGCGGCGGCGCGAATCTGTCGACGGCCCTCGAAGGCGTCCTCGGTTCGGCACTCGGCGTCGATGCCGGGCTCGCGGGCGGCCTCGGCGGCGCACTCGACGCAGCACTGGGCGCAGGCGGACTTACCGGAATCGACCTCGGTGGTGCACTCGGCCTGGGCGGCGAAGCAGGCTTGGCTGCCGGTGTGGCGGCGGCTCTCGACACCGCTCTCGCAGGTGCAGGCGGCCTGGGTGCTGTCGGTTCGGTGGGTACAGACCTCACCGGCGCGCTCGACGGTGCACTGGGCGCAGGCCTCGGGGCTGGATTGGGCGGCTCTCTCGACAGCATTCTCGGCGCCGAAGGTGCCCTCGGTGGAGCGCTGGACTCGGCACTGAACATCGGCGGAATCGGTACCGGCGCGATCGGCGCCGATCTGCCCTCCGTCGACCTCGGCGCAGTGAACCTCGGTCCGATCTCCGCTGACCTGCCTTCCGTCGACCTCGGAAGCATCGCGGCGGACGGCCTGAACCTCGGCGCTGTGACCGGCGATCTCGGAGCAACGGTGGGCGGCGCTCTGGACGCAACAGCAGGTCTCGACGCAACCGCAGGTCTCGATGCAGCCACGAACGCGGCGGCCGGCTTGGGGGGGTCGCTAGGCGGTGCAGTGGGCGGGTCGCTCGGAGGTCCCCTGAACGGTGTCACTGACCTCGGTGGATCGCTCAGTGGGGCCGTCGGAGCAGTCACCGACGTGACCGGTTCGATCGGAGCAGACGCAACCGCGGCTGCCGGTGGCACGGTCGACGGTGGCGGTACCGTTGGCGGTGGTGGAGTCGCTGACCTGGGTGGATCTCTCGGTGGAGCGGTCAGCGGAGTGTCCGACCTGACGAGTTCGTTGACCGGTGCGCTGAATCCGTGGTCGTCGATCGATGCGACCGACGCTTTCGGTTCGAGTTCCGCTTCGGGCCTGAGCGCCGATACCGAACACTCGCTCTTCGCCGAGGATTCGGTTGCAGCACCGGTCGATCACATCGACCCGGTTGCGGTTGTCGATCACCTGCATCCCTGATCTGCTGACGCAGGAACTGAAATCGGTCAAAATGACCTGATGTAACAAATCCGGCCCTGCGCGCGCTATGCGTTCGCAGGGCCGGATATTCGAGTCGGGAAGAATTGCGGGTCAACGTAGCTCATGAGTGATTCAGCGAGTCAGGTAAGCAACCGGAAGGCGCGCGTCGCGTCGTCGACGGCGTCGTTGCTCGAACGGACAGCCGTAGTGGCGAAGGATTTCGGGCGCACGGATCTGGTGCGGCGACTCGAGAACGCTCAGGTCAGAGTCAACGACCCGCGTATTCGCATCGTGGTGGTCGGCCCCCTCAAGCAGGGCAAGAGCCAGTTCGTCAATTCGCTGCTCGGCATCGACGTCTGCTCGGTCGGTGACGACGAGACCACTGCCGTGGCGACGGTCGTGCAGTATTCGGAGACCGCGGTTGCCGAACTTATTCTCGCCGATCCGGGCGCGACGCCCATCCGGGTACCACTTCCGCTCGAAGAACTCATGGGGATCACCCCGGCCACACCTCGCGCCGAAGGGCGCGAGGTGTTGCGCGTCGAGGTCGGTGTTCCCAGTCCACTGTTGGCCGACGGTTTGGTACTGATCGACACCCCTGGCGTGGGCGGTCATGGAAATCCGCATGCTGCAGGAACATTGGGATTGATCACCGCGGCCGATGCCGTGTTGGTTCTGTCGGACTCCAGCCAGGAGTTCACCGAACCGGAGCTTGGATTCATCCGCCAGGTCGTCAATCTGTGTCCTGCGGTGGCCGGGCTGATCAGCAAGACCGATCTGTACCCGCACTGGCGGCAGATCCTCGACGCCGACCGCGGACACCTCCAGCGCGCCGGGTTGGACCTGCCACTCATCCCGATCTCCTCGGTACTGCGCTCGCACGCGCTGAGGCTGGGGGACAAAGAACTCGAAGCGGAATCCGGCTTCCTGGACCTCTATCAGTTCTTGCGGGACAACGTCGTTGCGCGTGCCGAGTCGAACACCCGACGCGCGGTAGCGATGGACGTGCGTTCTGCGGCAGCGCATCTGACGTTGGAGATGGGCAGTGAGCTTGCGGCGCTGAAGGATCCGTCGACCGCTCAGGCGGCAGTCGCCGGACTGCAGCGCGCCCGGGCGGCGGCCGAGGAACTGCACAAGAAGACCTCACTCTGGCAGCAGAGCCTCGGCGACGGCATCGCAGACCTCGCCGCCGACATCGATCACGACCTCCGGGACCGGTTGCGCCGGGTTACCCGCCAGGCCGAGGAGACGGTCGACGAAGGCGATCCCGGTAAGGACTGGGACGTGGTGGGGGAGTGGCTCGAGCAGGAGATCGCCACCGCGATCGGTGACAACTTCGTGTGGGCTCACGACCGTGCGCAGTGGTTGGCAGAAGTTGTGGCACAGCACTTTGCAGAGACCGGCGACGTCGCGCTACCGCATCTCGACGTTGCCGACACAGACGGTTTCCTGGAACCGGTCGGTGCATTGGCGGACCTCGAATCCGGCCGAATCGGCATCACTCAAAAGGTCCTGGTCGGTATGCGCGGCTCGTACGGCGGCGTGCTCATGTTCGGCTTGATCACCACGATGATGGGCATGGCTCTGGTCAACCCGATCTCCATCGGCGCCGGGGTTCTGCTGGGCACCAAGGCTTATCGTGAAGACAAGCAGGCTCAGGTACTCAAGCGTCGCGCTGAGGCGAAAGCGGCCATCCGACGGTTTGCCGACGACGTCAGCTTCCAGGTGGGCAAGGAGTCGAAGGATCGCCTCCGCCTGGTGCAGCGGCTGTTGCGTGATCACTTCACCGACATCGCCGAACAGGCATTGCGCTCGATCAACGAATCCCTCCGCGCCACGCAGGAAGCCGCGCAGCTGGAGTCGAGCGAACATGCCGCTCGTATCAAGCGTCTGGAGACCGATATGCGCGTCGTCGCGGAGCTCGACGCCGTTGCCGGAACATTGATCGGCGAAACTCCCGCTCCTGCTTCGGCAAAGGTGACCAACGCATGAATGCAACGACCGCCGTGACTGCTGTGGAGTCGGCACACGCACTGATCGACCACGCCAGACGGGTCTACGCCGATGAACCACAGACGCGCGCCCAGTTGGAAGAATGTGCGGCCAGGCTCGACGAGCCGCTGAGGGTGGCGCTCGCCGGCTCTCTCAAGGCGGGTAAGTCGACGCTGCTCAATTCGCTTGTCGGACAGGATATAGCGCCGACCGACGCGACCGAGTGCACGCGCGTCGTCACCTGGTATCGGAACGGGACGACGCCGCAGGTGACCGCGACGGCCGAGAACGGCGCCGAGTTCAACGTGCCGGTGACACGCCGCGACGGCAGGCTCACCTTCGATCTGGGCGAGTACACCGCAGACTCGGTGGACCGCATCGACGTCGACTGGCCGTCTTCGGCTTTGGCGCGTACGACGATCATCGACACACCGGGTACCTCGTCGCTCTCGACCGAGGTTTCGGCCCGCACCTGGGACATGCTTGTTCCCGACGGCGGGGCGCCGGGCGCGGATGCAGTGGTCTATCTCCTGCGGGCCCTGAACGCCAGTGACATGCAGTTTCTCGGGAAGATCGCGGATCACGTGGGCGGAGAATCCGGGCCGCTCGGAGTGATCGGTGTTCTCTCGCGTGCCGACGAAGTCGGCGCAGGCAGGCTCGACGCGTTGTCTTCGGCGAAGGACGTCGCGGCACGATTTGCCGAGGAGTTGGAGCGAACTGGCCTGTGCCAGTCGGTGGTTCCGGTGGCAGGTCTGCTCGCACTCGCTGCTCGGACGATGAGACAGAGTGAGTTCGCGGCCTTCTCGGCGCTCGCGCAGGTTCCGGCCGAGGATCTGAGCCTGGCGCTCCTCTCCGCAGATCGCTTTGCCAGGCAGGACAGTCCGCTGCCGGTCGATGCGGCCATGCGGGCACAATTGGCCGATCGGTTCGGGCTCTTCGGAATTCGCCTCGCCGTGACGTCGATCAAGTTGGGGGCCACTGATTCGCCGTCCCTGGCGGCCGAATTGTTGGAGCGCAGCGGCCTGGACGAACTGCGTCAGGTGATCGACGTTCAATTCGGTCAACGGGCAGATCAGCTCAAATCGCATACGGCGCTGGTGACGCTGGGAAGAATCCTCGAAGCCGATCCGAGCGAGGAAGGCGATCAGATCGCGGCGGAGGCGCAACGGTTGCTCGCCGATGTTCACGGTTTCCACGAACTTCGTCTGCTCGGGCGTCTTCGTTCGGTACACACGGATCTGCCACCCGACGACCTGGCACAACTGCAAAGACTGATCGGTGGCTACGGAATCCGGGCCAGTGACCGGCTGGGCTGCGAACCGGAAGAATCGCCGGAGGTGCAGCGTGCGCGCGCTACTGCGGCGGTCCGGCGATGGCGCGAACTGTCCAGACATCCGCTCTTCGACAGATTCACCTCGCGCGCCTGCCTGGTTGCTGCCCGCAGCGCCGAGGGCGTCCTGGCTGAAATTGTGCCCGAATAGGGACCCGTTCACTATGCGAGCGCCGGAAGAGGGTTCTATCTTGAGTTCGGGATGATCCGGACATAACTCCCAGGTTCGGGTCCCACCTCGATGGGAGCACGCGCATGGCGAGTGACATCAAGTCCGCATCACCGGATCGAGCCACCTTCGTCCTGGGGACGCTCATCCTGGTGGCTGCGGTCGCGAACCTCAATCTCTCGGTCGCGAACGTCGCGCTACCCGACATCGGGCGGGCTTTCGACGCCAGTCAGACGCAACTGAATCTGATCGCGGTCGGCTACTCGCTGGGCCTGGCCGGAACGGTGCTCTACCTGGGGGCCTTGGGAGACCGATACGGGCGCAAGATGCTGCTGGTCACCGGCATGGCGTTGTCCATTCCGGCGTCGATCGTGGCGGGATTCGCCGGGAACTTCGAAGTTCTCTTCCTCGCCCGAATAGTCGGAGGCGTCTCGGCAGGTCTGGCATTCCCGACGACGCTGGCCATCATCACAGCGCTGTGGGCAGGACCGGCACGAACCAAGGCGATAGCCATGTGGTCGGCCATCGGTGGCGCGATCTCGGCACTGGGGCCGATCGTCGCGGGCGCGTTGCTCGAGCAGTTTCACTGGGGATCGGTTTTCTTCGTCACCCTTCCGTTGGCGCTCGTGGCACTGATCTGCTCACTGATGTTGGTACCTGCTCACGTCAACGAGACGACCGAGCGAGTCGACCATCTCGGCGGCATCGTTTCGATCGTCTTCATCGGGGCGCTGGTGCTGTCCATCAACTTCGCGCCGGTCAAGGGTTCGGGCACGATGGCACTCGTGCTCGGTGCGATCGCGCTCGTCGCGGGCATCGGGTTTTTCCTGCAGCAACGACGCGCGGTCAATCCACTGTTCGACCTTCACGTAGCTGCGCGCCCGACTTTCTGGGTCGCAGCCGTGGGCGGATTGGTGGTGTTCGGATCGCTCATGGGCGCGATGTTCATCGGCCAGCAGTTCCTGCAGAACGTACTGAGTTACTCGACGCTGGCAGCCGGTGCGGCCATCATTCCGGCGGCCCTGGCGATGGTGATCGTTGCGCCGCGTTCGGCGACCATGATCGAAAGGTACGGCGCCCGAGTCACTCTGCTCTCCGGCTACCTGTTTGTGGTTCTCGGATTGTTTGTCGCGCTGTTCATGTGGAACGAAAGCACGCAGTATTGGCAGGTTGCGTTGGCCTACGCACTTGTCGGCATCGGCGTCGGACTCGCCGGTACACCGGCATCGCGCTCCCTCACCGGATCCGTTCCCGTACATCGCGCGGGTATGGCGTCGGGAACGTCGGACCTGCAACGCGACCTGGGCGGTGCCATCATGCAGTCGATTCTCGGCGGCATACTCACCGCCGGGTACGCAAAATCGTTGGGGAATGCGATCTCGTCCTCGCCGAACGCATCCGAGGTGACTCCCGAAACTCAAGCCGCGCTCACCAAATCCTTCTCCAGCGCTGAAGTTCTGGCGGAACGGTACCCGCAATACGCGGACCAAATCATGACCGCCGCCAAAAATGCCTTCCTGGACGGGGATACACATGCCTACCTCGCGGCGATCATCATCGTGTGCGCCGGTGCCGCAGTGGTGACGTTCTTCTATCCGCATCGCGAGCGTGAGCGTGTCCTGCTGGCGCAGTACGCGGCCGAATCCGATCTCGCCGCGGAGAAGAGTGCTGAGAAGAGTTGAGCGCGCTCTGGTACTGATGAGGGATGCCACAACTACTTCACATCGATTCGTCTGCCGAACTCCGCAACTCGACCTCGCGTGACCTGACCGCACTGTTCGCTGCGCAGTGGTCGGAGATCAGCCCGAATCACACGACGGTGACATTGGACCTGCACCGGGATCCCTTGCCGCACCTCGCGGACGCGGCCCTGCACTACGCACCACGCTTGCGCGTCGACGGAGAGAGTCCGGACGCCGACGCAGAAGCACTGCAGGCTCGGGTCATCGAGCAACTCGCCGCGGCGGACGTAGTCGTGATCGGTGCACCGATGTACAACTGGTCGATTCCGTCCACGTTGAAAGCGTGGATCGATTACGTACACGTCCTGGGTACAACGGTGCCTTTCGACACTCGCACTCAGCCCATGGCAGGCAAGCCCGTGGTGATCGTGTCCAGTCGTGGAAACACCTATGCGCCGGGTTCGGGGAACGAGGCCAACGATCACACCGTCCCGCCGCTCGTTCAGGTACTGGGGGTCTCGATGGGAATGGATGTCTCCGTCATCACCGCGGAACTGACTTTGGCGCAGCGTATTCCGGCGATGGCGCCGCTGATCGAGCAGGGTGAGGCGAGCCTGCGCGCTGCCCGGGAATCGCTCGTCTAGTTGGCCCGTAGCTTAGGAGCCTGATCAGGGGCTTGATCAGGGCGCCTGACCAGGTTCAGGCGAGAGCCGAGATCATCGACGCCACGTCTTTCGGCTCTGCGTCGTAACCGGGGAAGTAGCAGCACACTTCGTCGGCATGCTCGCCGAACCGCCGCCGAATCTCGGTCGCGCATTCTTCGGGCGTGCCGACGACGGCGAGTGTGGTCAGCATCGGATCGGTGATCAACGAGGCCATGTCGGCGTAGCCGCCTCGCTTCGACAGGGTATTGAGTTCCGGCTGGACCTCCCCCCACCCTTCGACGTCGAGCACCGGACGGTATGCGGGCGTCGATCCGTAGAACGAGAGCAGCGCCCGGACGCCTCGGGCGGCCGCGGCGAGTTGATCGTCGCTGCGGCCGACCCCGACGATGACCTGCGGGATGATCGTGAATTCGTCTCGGGTGCGCCCGGATTCGCGAAGGCCTGTATCGACGGCCGGAAGTGTGCGCTCGAGGAAATGTCGCTCCGAGTGGAACGGCATGACCAGTAGTCCGTCGGCAACCTCCGCGGCGGTACGGGTCATCACCGGCCCGAGTGCCCCCATCAGGATGGGCGGCGGTCCATAGGGATTGGGTCCGGGGTCGAATGTCGGCGGCATCAGAGTGTGGGTGAAGAACTCGCCGCGGAAGTTCAGCGTCGAGGTGTTCTCCCACGCCGTGAAGATCGCCTTGACCGCGGCGACCGTCTCCTTCATGCGGGCCGCTGGACGCGACCACGTTGCACTGTAGCGTTTTTCGATGTGCGGTTTGATCTGTGATCCGAGACCGAGCCGAAAGTGGCCGCGACTGAGCAACTGCAGGTCGTTGGCCGAATGCGCCAGATGCATGGGACTGCGGGGGAACGCGATGGCGACGTTGGTCATCAGGTCGAGGTCGACGGCCGAAGCGGCTTCGACGAGTGGGAAGAACACGTCGTGCGGCCCCTCGAACGTGAACAGTCCGCCGGCGCCGGTCTCCGCGAGTTCACGGCTGCGGGCAGCGCCTGTGCCCGGCGCGGAGTCGAGTTGTACGTGAATCTTCATCGGCGTACTCGCAGCCAATCACTGACACCGGGAGCAAATGGTGCGATCGCCGCCACCGCGACAAGGACGCAGTAGAGAATCGGACCCCACGTCAGGACTCCAGCGCCGATATCCGCTGCGCCGTCGACCAGGGACATGAAGCCGAGCCCGGCCGCGATGCTCGAGGCTCCGACGATCGCCGTCATCACCCGCCCGGCGTTCTTGCGTGCGCGGAGGAGTTGAAGGCTCAAAAGTGCGAGCAGGACCAAAACGAGAGCGCCGCCGCCGCTGCCCGCCAGCACGACGGTCACGGCGTCGGAGATGTCGGTGGACGAGTATCCGGGGTTGTCGCGTGCAGTCGATTCTTCGAGAGCGGATCGGACGTCGTCGAGGCTGGTGACTACCACTCCGGCGATTCCGGCCAGCACGACGAACGAGCCGATCCAGGCAGAAGCAGACAAGGTCACGGCTTTGGGTGTCTCGTCGCTCGCCGGCGCTCGGAGTGGCCGAACCGAGACGTCGGGTCGCTCGGGTGCCGGGCGTGGAGGTGACGGGCGAGCAGGTCGAGCGGGGGAATTGTCGGGATCGGTCACTGGCCGATCGTAGCCATTTGGAGAGATGCGGAAGTGATGTGGCGCACTTTTTCGCCTTTTCGGGGAAGGCGGGAACAAATCTACGTGGGCTGTAGTTGACCATTTCGACAAGCTTGAGCGCCCCCGGCTCAACTTCAAGTTGACTCCCGGCCACGGTCGGAGGCAAACTTGAGCGGAGGACGCTCACCAAGCGAAAAACTCGCGGTCATGTTCGAGATCAACCACTCGAGCAGAGAACCGCAGAACGAAAGGTAGGAACACTATGGCTCGTGCAGTCGGTATCGATCTCGGTACGACCAACTCGGTAGTTGCAGTGCTGGAGGGCGGCGAGCCCGTAGTGGTCGCCAACGCCGAAGGCTCACGTACCACCCCCTCGGTGGTCGCATTTGCCAAGAACGGCGAGGTTCTCGTCGGTCAGCCCGCGAAGAACCAGGCAGTCACGAACGTCGACCGCACCCTCCGTTCCGTCAAGCGCCACATCGGCACTGACTGGAACGTTGAAATCGACGGCAAGAAGTACACGCCGCAGGAAATCAGCGCCCGCACGCTCATGAAGCTCAAGCGTGACGCGGAGGCTTACCTCGGCGAAGACATCACCGACGCCGTCATCACCGTCCCCGCGTACTTCGAGGACGCACAGCGTCAGGCAACCAAGGAAGCCGGCCAGATCGCCGGCCTCAACGTCCTTCGTATCGTCAACGAGCCCACCGCGGCTGCACTGGCATACGGACTGGACAAGGGCGACACCGAGCAGACCATCCTGGTCTTCGACCTCGGTGGCGGCACCTTCGACGTCTCCCTGCTCGAAATCGGCGACGGCGTCGTCGAGGTTCGCGCAACCTCCGGTGACAACCACCTCGGTGGCGACGACTGGGACGAGCGCGTCGTCGCTTGGCTGGTCGACAAGTTCAAGGCTCAGAACGGCATCGATCTGACCAAGGACAAGATGGCCCTGCAGCGTCTGCGTGAGGCTGCGGAGAAGGCGAAGATCGAGCTCTCCAGCTCGCAGAGCACCTCCATCAACCTCCCGTACATCACGGTCGACGCGGACAAGAACCCGCTCTTCCTGGACGAGCAGCTCTCCCGCAGCGAGTTCCAGAAGATCACCTCCGACCTGCTCGATCGCACCCGTGCGCCGTTCCAGGCAGTGATCAAGGACAGCGGAATCGCCGTCAAGGACATCGACCATGTCGTGCTCGTCGGTGGCTCCACCCGTATGCCGGCCGTTTCCGATCTGGTTCGTGAACTGACCGGTGGCCGTGAGCCCAACAAGGGTGTCAACCCGGACGAGGTCGTCGCCGTCGGCGCCGCACTCCAGGCCGGCGTGCTCAAGGGTGAGGTCAAGGACGTTCTGCTCCTCGACGTCACGCCGCTTTCCCTCGGTATCGAAACCAAGGGTGGCGTGATGACCAAGCTCATCGAGCGCAACACCACCATCCCCACGAAGCGTTCCGAGACCTTCACCACGGCTGACGACAATCAGCCTTCGGTGCAGATCCAGGTCTTCCAGGGTGAGCGCGAAATCGCTTCGCACAACAAGCTGCTCGGCTCCTTCGAGCTCACCGATCTGCCGCCCGCCCCGCGTGGCGTTCCGCAGATCGAGGTCACGTTCGACATCGACGCCAACGGCATCGTGCATGTGACGGCGAAGGACAAGGGCACCGGCAAGGAAAACACGATCAAGATCCAGGACGGCTCCGGTCTGTCCAAGGAAGAGATCGAGCGCATGGTCAAGGACGCCGAGGCTCACGCCGAGGAAGACAAGGCCCGTCGCGAAGAGGCAGAGGTCCGCAACCAGGCCGAGTCGCTGGTCCACCAGACGGAGAAGTTCGTCAAGGAGCAGCGTGAAGGTGAGAACGCGGGCAAGGTCTCCGAGGAGATCCTGACCAAGGTCGAGGCAGCGGTCAAGGACGTCAACGACGCCCTGGCAGGCACCGACATCGCTGTAGTGAAGACCGCAGTGGAGAAGCTGGGCACCGAGTCGCAGGCTCTGGGCCAGGCCATCTACGAGGCTTCCGCTGCAAACGAGGCCGGAAACACCGACGGCGCAGGCAATGACGACGACGTCGTCGACGCCGAGGTTGTCGACGAGCCCACCGACTCGGACAAGAAGTGACCTCGGACAACTCCGAGAACAACCCGGTCGACCCCGAGACCGGTGCACAGGGAGAGGCGGCGGGGGAATCCCTGCCGCCGCTCGACTCGGAAGACACAGGGGTAGTTCAGGAAGCAGAGTCGATCGTGGAGGAAGCATCCGCCACCGATCAGCTCGCCGAACGAACTGCGGATCTGCAGCGCTTGCAGGCGGAGTTCACCAACTACCGTCGTCGCGTCGAGCGTGACAAGCAGGTCATCAAGGAAACCGCGCGGGCTTCGGTCATCACCGAACTCATCGGAATTCTCGACGATCTGGATCGCGCTCGGGCACACGGCGATCTGGAAACAGGTCCGTTGCGTGCGCTCGCGGACAAGCTCAACACGACCCTGACGGGTCTGGGTTTGACCGACTTCGGTAACGAGGGTGACGATTTCGATCCCGCGCTCCACGAAGCGGTGCAGCATGAAGGCGAAGGCCACGACCCCGTACTCGGGACGGTCATGCGCAAGGGTTACAAGCTCGGCGACCGGGTCCTTCGGACCGCGATGGTGGCCGTGACGGACCGGGTGGGCGACAAGCCTGCAGACGGTTCAGAGGAAGAAGCGAAGTAAGAGTGAGAGGAGGAGACGCCCAGTGAGTCAACGGGAGTGGATCGAGAAGGACTTCTACAAGGAGCTGGGCGTCTCGTCCACCGCCACGGCCGACGAGATCAAGAAGGCGTATCGCAAGCTGGCCCGGGATCTGCATCCCGATGCCAACCCTGACGACGCGAAGGCCGAAGAGCGTTTCAAGACAGTCAGCGAAGCTCATGCAGTGCTCTCCGATCCGGAAAAGCGCAAGGAGTACGACGAAGCCAGGCGTCTGTTTGCCAGCGGCGGCTTCGGTCCCCGCGCGCAAGGCGGCGGCGGATTCAACCCCGGCGCTGGTGGTTTCGACATCAACGACCTGTTCGGCGGCGGCAGCGCCGGTGGACAGGACTCGGGTCTCGGAGACATCTTCGGCGGATTGTTCAACCGTGGGGGAGCGGGCCAGCGCACAGCTGCACCCAACCGCCCGCGTCGAGGCAAGGATCTCGAGACCGAGACGACGCTCGCCTTCCGCGAAGCAGCGCTCGGCGTCACCGTCCCACTTCGTCTGACCAGCCCGACGTCGTGCACCACGTGTCACGGCAGCGGCGCAAAGCCAGGCACCAGCCCGCGAGTGTGCCCGCATTGCAACGGAACCGGCGTAGTGAGTCGGAACCAGGGCGCTTTCGGATTCAGTGAGCCGTGTGACGACTGCCGGGGGACCGGCTCGATCATCGACTCGCCTTGCGAGGACTGCCACGGTAGCGGCGTCACCAATCGCACACGGACCATCACGGTACGGGTACCTGCGGGTGTCAGTGATGGTCAGAAGATCAGACTCAAGGGCAAGGGCGAAGCGGGTCTCCGCGGAGCTCCGGCCGGCGACCTGTTCGTCAACATCCGCGTCAAGCCGGACAGCGTCTTCGGCCGCAACGGTGACGACCTGACACTGACGGTTCCGGTGAGCTACGGCGAGCTGGTACTGGGAACGACACTGTCGGTGCCGACCTTGGACGGCCGTGTCGGAGTGAAGGTTCCGGCCGGAACGGTGGACGGACGTATTCTGCGAGTTCGCGGACGTGGCATCCCCAAGCGTCCCGAGGGAGCCGGTGACCTTCTGGTCACCGTCAAGGTATCCGTCCCGCAGAAGTTGGACGACCCGGCGATCGAAGCGCTGAAAACCTATCTCGAAGCCGAGAAGGCGAGCGGATTCGATCCACGGGCCGGGTGGGCCGGTGCATGATGACCGAACGACCGCAGAATCAATGGGATGCGACGGTCGATCCTGACGCTCAGATCTTCGTGATCTCGGTGGCAGCCGAGTTGGCCGGAATGCATGCGCAGACCTTGCGTAACTACGACCGACTCGGGTTGGTCACCCCGCACCGAACCACCGGTGGTGGACGACGCTACTCCCCGCGTGATGTTGCCCTTCTTCGTGAAGTGCAACGGCTTTCGCAGGACGAGGGCGTCAACCTTGCCGGAATCAAACGGATCATCGAACTGACCAACCAGGTCGAGGCTCTGCAGCATCGCGTCCGCGAATTGGCCGAGGAAATCGCGAAAGTCCATGCGGGCTATCGCCGGGACCTCGTGCCGATCCCGCGCAACAACGCGTTGGTGGTGTGGAAGCCTCGCAACCAACGCTAGTCGGAACTTTGGAAACACGGCCCCACGCCTAGTGGGATTCACTTCACCGAATCCCGCAGGGCGTGGGGCCGTTTTGGCGTTTCCACCCAGCGGGAATCGTGCTGTCGAGGCGGCTCGTATGTGCATAGCGTCCGCTTCCAGGACTTCTCTTTTGCGCGTTTGACGTTATCCAGATCACATTCTATGCTCCAACCCAAGCAACTGCTTGCTAGATCATCAAGCGGGTGCTTGGTTAGTTGGTGCTTGAAATCAGGCGTGTCCATCAGCCGATCCTTCTTTCGTCAGGTATTCGCCTGACGTTCGGTGCATACATGTGTTCTAGGAGTGCAGACATGAATCGTCGGCCCATTCTTGTTGCGGCAGTAGCCGTGACGGCTCTGGCTCTTGCAGGGTGTAGTGGTTCCTCGCAGTCCGACGGTGGCGCGGACTCGCCGTACCGAGTGCTGCTGACCGGCGGGATCAGTGCACAGGGAGTCCTCGCGGCGAACTCGCAGACCTCGCTGCTCGCCACCAAGGCGGGCGTTCAGGTCCAGAACGAGGCCGGGGGAATCGGAGGCCGCCAGATCGAGCTCACCACGGTGGACGACGCGGGTGACGCAACGATCGCCGTCACCAAGCTGCGCGAAGCCATCAACTCGGGCAACAAGCCTGACCTCTACCTCAACTCGGGTCCTTCGTCGATCGCTGCTGCGGTTCTCCCGATCCTCAAGCAGAACAACATCCTCTCGCTGAGCATGGCGCCCTCGCCTGATTCGACGGACCCCTCGAAGTTCCCGCTGAACTTCGACCTGGCTCCGGGCGCAACCGACACAGCTCGCGGAATTTCCGAGTACGCAAAGACCAAGGGCTACAGCAGCGTCGGAGTGCTGCACGGCAGCACCGCCTACGGTGAACTCTTCGGCGAAGAGATGACCAGTGCACTCGAGAAGGTCGGTCTGAAGGCTGCCGGCAACGAGGAGTACGACGCTGCAGCGCTGGACATGACGGCTCAGTTGCAGTCGCTCAAGAATGCCGGTGCCGCGGCCATCGCCTTGGATGCGTACGGTGCTCCACTCGGATATGTGTTGCAGAGCCTCGAGCGTCTCGGCTGGGATGTGCCGCTGGTCGGAAACACCTCGGTGTCTGCCACCAACCTGATCGCGAACGATCCGCCGGCCGGTGTGCTCGGTACGCCCCAGGTGAAGAACCTTGTGACGCAGGTGTTCACCAGCACGGTGTTCGATCCGAACAATGCGCTCGTCACAACGATGGTGGACACGATGGCGTCACTGGGCTCCATCCCGTCGACACTCATCCTCGCGGACAACTACGACGCTTTCCCCCTCGTCGCGGCAGCAGCGGAGAAGGTCGGCAGTTCGACCGATCCGAAGAAGCTCGCCGAGGCGCTGGAAACCTCGGAGGTCCAGGAGAATGCCAAGACTGCCTTCCTCTCGCGCTACAACTTCAGCTCCGACAACCACGGCCCGAATCCGGACACCAGTGAGTTGAAGTTCATCAGTCCGACGAAGATCCTCAACGGTCAGTTCGGAAACCCGGCTGCGTCATGACCATTCTGTGGTCCGGATTGGCGCTCGGCGCGGTCTACGTGCTGGTTGCCATCGGGTACAACATCGTTTTCGTTTCCTCCAACACTTTCAATTTCGCTCAAGCTCAGCTGATGATGGTGGGCACCTTTGTCGCCTACACCGGTCTGGTGACTCTGAAACTCCCCGTTCTCGTGGTGGCCGTCATGGCAACCGTGACGGTGATGCTCCTCGCCTCGGTCGAGGAGATAGTCGCGATCAGACCGGTGGCTGATCACCAGAACCAATTGGTGACGACCTTGGGCGTTGCGACTCTGCTCAACGGCGCCACCCAATTGATCTGGGGTAGTGAACCTCTCACCGTTCCGTTCTTCGGATCGAACGAACCGATCACCTTGCTCGGCGGCCGTACCTACCCGGTCGAGATCGCTCTGCTGGTTGCGGCGATCGCATTGGTCATCGGGTTGAGTTACGTCTCGAAGAAAACGATGACGGGTCTGGCTCTGATCGGTATCTCCGAGGATCGTGAAGCGGCGATGCTGCGCGGAGTCAACGTACGACGGTTGGCGTTGGGTGCGTTTGCCTTCTCGGGTGCCTTGGCCGGTGTCCTCGGACTGTTGGTGGGACCCAAGACGTTTGCGGTCGCGACGTTGGGTGCCGCACTGGCGCTCAAGGGGTTCGTGGCGTTGGCGATCGGCGGGTTCGGCTCTCTGCCAGGCGCTTTGATCGGCGGGTTGACCGTCGGTCTGGTGGAATCGTTCACTGCCCTGTGGGCGGGAAGTCAGTACAGCAATATCGCCGTCTTCACGGTGCTGATCGTCATCTTGATGGTCAAACCTGCCGGCTTGTTCGGCAATGTCCGAGAACGGGTGGTGTGAGATGGTAAGTGCGTGGCGGACTTTCCGTTCCCTTCCGAGCTGGATCATCCCGCTGGTCCTGGCCGTGGTGATCTTGCTGCTCCCGGTCCTCGGACTCGATCTGTCGACATCACGGCAGATTCAATTGGCCTGCATTCTGGCGCTTGTCGTCAGTGGTCTGAACCTGAGCCTCGGTTTTGCCGGTGAACTGGCCCTCGGTCAGGCCGCGATGTACGCGGCCGGTGCCTACACCGCCGGTCTGATGTCCCAGGCAGGTCACACCGACATCCTGCTCCAGCTTGCTGCTTCCGGTGCGGTGGCACTGGCTGTCGGCATCCTGACCGGTGTTCCCGGTCTGCGCCTGGGCAACTGGTCTCTGGCGATGACGTCGTTCTTCCTGGTGCTGCTGGTACCGGACGTACTGGCGATCTTCGGCGGCAAGACCGGCGGCCGAAACGGCCTCACCGGTATGGAGCCGCCGACGCTCTTCGGTTCCGAACTCGACACCCAGCAGTACTACATGGTGGTAGTCGTCGTGACCGTCCTCTGGTTCGCGGTGATGCGCAACCTGGTGGTCTCGCGCCACGGCATCGCGTTCCGCACACTCAAGCAGTCACCAGTTCTGGCGTCGTCGCAGGGTGTGTCGGTCTTCCGCATGAAGCTGCTCGGTTATGCCATCGGTGCGTTCCCGGCCGGGCTGGCGGGTGCCCTGTTTGCCAACACCGACCTGTTCATCTCGCCGGAGGCCTTCGGGTTCACCTTTGCCACAGCAGTTCTGGCGGCGTCGATCCTCGGCGGTGCGGCAAGTGTGTACGGCGCCGTAGTCGGTGCCGCGATCATGCAGCTCGGTCCCAATCAGTCGACGGCATTCCAGGAGTATTCGCTGATCTTCTACGGCGGCTTCCTGATCATCGGCGGTGTGCTGCTCTCCGGTGGTTTGACCAAGGTCGGGCGAGCGATCGTCTCGAAACTCGATCGCAAGGCCGGCTTGGGCGTTGTCGCTGCGAAGGAAAACAGCGGTGGAACACCGGAGTTGGCGCCGATCAACGGCGCACGGTTGGTGGTCGACGGAGTGTCCAAAGCGTTCGGTGGCAACCAGGCACTCAATGCGGCAACTCTGACTGCAGAAGCCGGTAAGGTCACTGCGTTGATCGGGCCGAACGGTTCAGGCAAGACGACCATGCTCAACATGATCTGCGGGTTCTACACCGCGGATGCGGGCGTGATCACGATCGGTGACACGGTCGTCTCGCAGTCGTCGCCGCACAAGGTGGCGCGCGTGGGTGTGGCGCGGACGTTCCAAACTCCGACGATTCCGGAGAACATCACGGTTCTGGAAGCGGTTGCATCCGGACGCTATTCGGTGCACCGTGCGTCGATGGCGTCGGCCGTGCTTCGCCTGCCCAGCTTCCGCAAGATCGCGAAGGCCGACATCGTCGAGGCCGAGCGTGTCCTCGAACTCGTGGGGATGTCGCACTTGCGCAACGAGATCGCGACTTCACTGCCACTGGGGATGCGTCGCATGCTCGAGGTTGCTCGCGCCGTCATCGCCGAGCCGAGAGTGGTCCTCTTCGACGAGGTGGCATCGGGACTCGACGAGGACGAACTCGAGCGCCTGGCAGATCTGATCCGGGTACTGCGAGATGCCGGGGCCACAGTGGTGTTGGTGGAGCACAACTTCCGCCTCGTGCTCTCGTTGGCCGACGAGATAGTCGTGCTGGCACAAGGGCAGGTGATCGCCACCGGCGATGCCGCCACCATCGAACATCACCCGCGCGTGCTCAGCGAGTATCTCGGAGTCAAGTCCGGTGACGAAGAAGCGCTTCTCGAAGAAATCGGCGCAGTAGACCATCAGACCAGCGAGGTGAAGTGATGGAACCGATTCTCAAGGTCCGGAACCTGCAGACAGGGTACGGCGATCTGCGCGTCGTCTGGGATGTGTCGTTCGACGTCTATCCCGGCCAGGTGACCGCTCTGCTCGGACGCAACGGGGCAGGCAAGACGAGCACGCTCCGCGCCCTGTCCGGACTCAACAAAGTGGCCTCGGGGACCGTCGAGATGGACGGCGCCGACATCACCGGAGTTCCCGCGCACAAGCGGGTGCGGCAGGGGATGGCGTACGTGCAAGAGGGCAAGCGGGTCTTCCACAAGCAGACCGTCGAGCAGAACCTCCTGCTCGGCGGGTACACCCGCAAGGTGGGGCGCAGCGAACTCATGGAGTCCGTCGAGTCCATGTACGAGATGTTCCCGATCTTGGGGGAGAAGCGTTCGCTTCCCGCCGGTTCCATGTCGGGCGGTCAGCAGCAGATGCTCGCGATCGGTGCAGCTTTGATGGCGCAGCCCCGATTGCTCCTGCTCGACGAACCTTCGGGCGGTCTCGCTCCCGTGATTGTCGGCGAGGTGATGGACCGCGTCCAACAGCTCAAGGAAACCGGACTGGCGGTCCTGCTGGTGGAGCAGGCAGTGGAGGCCGCGATGAGCGTCGCCGATCACGTGACAGTCCTCGACATCGGCAAGGTGGTTCTCGACGCCGACGCGAAGGACATCGACGACCTGGCAGTTCTCAAGGACGCGTACTTCGGACGCGTCTGAACAGCAGTGACGTACTTCAGCCCGGCCACCTCGGCCGGGCTGAAGTCGTTTCCCGCTCCGTGGCACGGGTACTAGCCGGCTCGGGGCCATCGATCTACCGTCCTGCACACAACTCCCGCGAGAGGCAAACTTGATGACCGCTGCTCCCGACGTACTTGCCCCGGCAAAGCTAGGCCCGGTGATTCTTCGAAATCGAATCATCAAGTCCGCGACATTCGAAGGCAAAACTCCCGACGCCCTGGTCACCGACGAGCTGATCGAGTTCCATCGCCGCCCGGCAGCCGGGGGAGTCGGGATGTCCACCGTCGCGTACTGCGCCGTCGCACCGGAAGGGCGCACCGAATACGGCCAGCTGTGGATGCGGCCCGAAGCGCTCCCCGGACTGCGACGACTCACCGATGCCATTCACGCCGAAGGGGCAGCAGCGTCGGCGCAGCTGGGGCATGCCGGTCCGGTGGCAAATCAGAAGTCGACCGGTCTGCCTGCGCTGGCGCCGTCGAGTTCGTTCAATCCGTTGAGCATGAAGATGATTCGCAGCGCCAGTACAGCGGACATCGCCAGAATTGCTGCGGCACACGGCAGCGCCGCGCAACTTGCCGTCGAGGCAGGGTTCGACGCCGTCGAGATCCACTTCGGTCACAACTATTTCGCGAGTTCGTTCCTGAGCCCGAAACTCAACCGTCGTAAGGATTCTTACGGCGGATCACTGGAGAACCGGGCCCGCGTCGTACTCGACACTGCGCGCAGTGTGCGTGATGCCGTCGGCGACAAGATCGCGATCTTGGCCAAGCTGAACATGGACGACGGTGTGCCAGGCGGGTTCTGGGTGGACGAAGCAATCCAGGTGGCGCAGTGGCTCGAGGCATCCGGAAGCGTCGACGCGCTCGAGTTGACGATGGGCAGCTCACTGCTCAACCCGATGTACCTGTTCAAGGGCGATGCGCCGATCCGCGAGTTCGCCGCCGCTATGCCGCAACCAGTTCGACTCGGTGTGCAGTTGGTGGGCAAGAGCATGTTGCATACCTATCCGTACAAGCCGCTGTTCATGCTGGAAGAGGCCCGACAGATCCGTGCTGCGGTGAAGTTACCGCTCGTGCTCCTCGGCGGTGTCACGGACAAAGCGGGTATGGATACGGCGATGGCGGAGGGATTCGAGTTTGTCGCCATGGCGCGGGCGCTGCTCAGAGAACCGGATCTGATCAATCGGATCGCAGCCGAATCCGATACTCATTCACTGTGCATCCACTGCAACAAGTGCATGCCTACGATCTTCAGTGGCGCCCGCTGCGTGTTGGTCGAGCGGGTCTAGGGGCCGGCACACACCACGTCCCGACATCCATGTGGATACCGGGTCGTGGGCCGTAGCGAAACAAGTTTGTTTGATTCAGCCTGTCTGGTTCAGTTCTGGGTGAAGACGTCGTACGACGCGTTCATCGTGGGGTAGCCGGTGGCCATGTAATCGGTGAGGATGACGTGCGTCGGGTCGCCGATGATGCGAGTTCCGTCGAGAGTGGGGTTGCCGGCGTAGTTGTTGGCCGCCATGACGGTCTGTACACCGTCGGCCACGTTGTAGGTGACATCGACGCCGATACCGCGGGGATCGCTGCTGTAGGCGGTGACGATTTCGGTTGTGTGCGGGGCCAGGTAGGAGCGAGGGCCGTTGATCCACTGTCCGTAGGGGTTGGACGCGCTGTCCAGCAGCATCGGGTTGTCGGTGTTGTTGGTGATGGTCATGGCAACCGTCGGGCCGTCGGTCGGCATGGTGCCGGCGTTGGCGACCGCTGCCGTTCCCAGTGCGGCTCCGCCGACAGCGAGGGCGATTGCGGTGACTGCTACGAAGCGAGTGGTGTTGGTACGCATGATGTCTGCTCCTGGGATAATGTGTGGTTGCCGTTCTCGGCGATGAATCAATCTTGTCGCGAATGAGTGCTGCTGTATGTCCGCCGACGGGGCCTTGGCGGGGTTGAATCGTCTGTCCCCCGATCGGGGGAGGCGTAAGTGCTCGCATTGCTGGTACGGGCGTGAGAAAGTGAGCAATGCGCGAAGGCACGAAGCCGCTGGCCGGCAAGGTTTCCGTGGTGGTCGGCGACGATCACCCGTTGTTCCGTGAGGGCGTGGTTCGGGCTCTGACCGGCAGTGACAGCATCAACGTCCTGGGCGAGGCCGACGACGGCGCAGCAGCGCTCGCAATGATTCGCGAACTACGCCCGCAGGTCGCGCTGCTCGACTTCCGGATGCCGCACCTGGACGGAACTCAGGTCGCCGCCGCAGTGGTTCGAGACGAGCTTCCGACGCGGGTGCTACTGCTCAGTGCTCACGACGAGTCGTCCGTCGTCTATCAGGCTCTGCAAGCCGGTGCTGCCGGATTCCTGCCGAAGGAATCCACTCGCGCCGAGATCGTGAGCGCCGTGCTCGACTGTGCTGCGGGACGAGATGTGTTGCCGCCCAGTATTGCCGCCGGATTGGTCGGAGAGGTTCGGCGTCGCAGTGAACCGTCCGGCCCGACGCTCAGCGCCCGCGAACGTGAAGTCCTCGGATTGATCGCGCAGGGCGCCAGCATCCCCGCCATCGCCTCTCAGCTCTTTCTCGCGCCCTCCACCGTCAAAACCCACGTGCAGCGCCTCTACGAGAAACTCGGAGTCAACGATCGAGGCGCCGCCGTCGCCGCCGCGATGCGGCAGGGTCTGTTGGAGTGAGCAGGCGTCACCGGAGGACGTACGTGACATTCATGGCCGGGTAACCCGAGGTCATCGTCACCGTGACGTCGTGGCCGTCTGGAGCGTACGTTCCGCCGGCATCCGCCCTGGTCTTCGAGTTGGTGGCGCTGAAGACAAAAACTCCACCGTCGTCGGAGCGGTACGTGAGCACGATGGGGAAATCGTTCTGGTTCTTGCTGGTGGCGACAACGTTCACGTTCATGTTCGGGAGGATGTAGTCGGCCGGCGGGACGATCCAGTCGCCGTTCGGATTGGACGCGTCGACCAGATACAGGGCCCCGAAGCCCGAATTGCTGATCATCGCCGTCGTGACGGAAGTGTCGGTCATCGACTTCACGGCGTTCACACCGGCGGCGCGGGCGACCAGAGCTGCCATGCTGAGGCCGGAAAAGGAAACTGCTTCGGATCCAATTGTGTTGGTGCTCATGAGGTTCTCCTCGGGTTTGTCGGTCTCGGTGACCGTGTGTTTCGGTGATGAGATAACTATGGCCCCCAATTTCATTCGGGTCTGTCCGCCTACCGGTCCGAGTGCTGGACGACATCGGTGTCCCCCGATCAGTGGACAGCCGTGCTCTCCGCCCACCCAGTGTCAGGGGGTGGAAGCTCCGCCCACCCAGCGCCATGGGGTGGAGGCTCCGCCCACCCAGTGTCAGGGGGTGGAAGCTCCGCCCACCCAGCGGGAGACCCCGTTCCTCTATGAACCAGTCCACTCGTAGCGTGGCGACCATGACCGATCCTGACTTCTCCACCGCACCACTCGACGTCGTAGTCATCGGCGCCGGCGTCGCCGGCATGTACGCCATGCACCGACTTCGCGAGCAGGGGCTGCGTGTCCACGGCTTCGAGGCGGGCTCCGGAGTGGGCGGAACGTGGTACTTCAACCGTTACCCGGGCGCACGCTGCGATGTCGAGAGTTTCGACTACTCCTACTCCTTCTCCGAAGAGCTGCAACAGGATTGGGACTGGAGCGAGAAGTACGCGGCGCAGCCGGAGATCCTGTCCTACCTCGATCATGTTGCCGATCGCTTCGACCTGCGAAGTGGGTTCACTTTCGATACCCGTGTCCAGAGCGCACAGTTCGACGAGGGCTCGTCGACGTGGCGAGTGCACACCGACGGTGGTCATGATGTCACCGCACGCTTCGTTGTCTGCGCCACCGGCAGTCTCTCGACCGCGAACGTCCCGAACATTGCAGGTCGGGAGACTTTCGGCGGCGAGGTGTTCCACACCGGCTTCTGGCCGCACGAGGGCGTCGATTTCACCGGCAAGCGAGTCGGGGTCATCGGCACCGGTTCGTCGGGCATCCAGTCCGTTCCTCTGATCGCCGAGCAGGCCGATCACCTCTTCGTATTCCAGCGGTCCGCGAATTACAGTGTGCCGGCGGGAAACACGCCTCTCGATGACAAGCGGCGCGCCGAGATCAAGGCCGACTACGCAGAGCGTCGAGTGCAGTCCAAGCGCAGTGGCGGCGGATCACCGTTCGTCTCGGACCCGCGCAGTGCACTCGAGGTGTCCGAGGCCGAGCGGAACGCGGCCTACGAGGAGCGGTGGAAGCTCGGCGGTGTTCTGTTCGCCAAGACCTTCGCAGACCAGACCAGCAACATCGACGCCAACGCGACGGCGGCAGCGTTTGCCGAGGCCAAGATCAGATCGGTGGTCGAAGATCAGTCCATCGCAGACCTGCTGATCCCGAACGACCACCCCATCGGGACCAAGCGGATCGTGACGGACACCGACTATTACCAGAGCTACAACCGTGACAACGTGAGCCTGGTCGATCTCAAGAGCGCACCGATCGAGGCGATCGACGAGGCCGGGATCAAGACGGCCGACTCGCACTACGAACTCGACGCATTGGTGTTCGCCACCGGTTTCGACGCGATGACCGGGGCACTCGATCGCATCGAGATCCGTGGACGCGGCGGCGAGACCTTGCGGGAGAATTGGCACGCAGGCCCGAGAACGTACCTTGGGTTGGGCATGCACGGCTTCCCGAACCTGTTCATCGTCACCGGGCCGGGTAGCCCGAGTGTGCTGTCCAACATGATTCTCGCTGCCGAGCAGCACGTCGACTGGATCGCCGACGCGATCGGCCATCTCGATTCCAACGGCATCGACACGATCGAACCCAGCGCAGAAGCTGTGAACAGCTGGCTCGAGGAGTGCTCGCGCCGGGCGTCGGCAACGCTGTTTCCATCCGCGAACTCCTGGTACATGGGAGCCAACATCCCGGGAAAGCCGAGGATATTCATGCCATTCATCGGGGGCTTCGGTGTCTACTCCGACATCTGTGCTGACGTGGCAGCAGCGGGATACCGAGGCTTCGAGCTGAACAGTGCGGTGCACGCATGAGTCGGCTGGAGGGCAAGCGCGTACTGGTGACCGGTGCGGCCGGCGGAATGGGGCGCTCACACTGCGAGCGGCTCGCCGAAGAAGGCGCGTCCGTGATCGCGCTGGATGTCGAACAGGCGCAGTCGGGTTTGGCGGAAACCGCTCAGGCAGTGCGTGATCGAGGTGGCGTCGCGGTCACCGGCGTCGCGGACATTCGGGACTTCGACGGCTTGGCCGCCGTCGTGGCCGAGTGCGTTGCCGAACTCGGGGGTCTGGACGTCGTGGTCGCCAACGCCGGCGTCTACGACACGCCTGGACCGACGTGGACCATCGATCCTGCAGTGTGGAACCGCTCGCTGGACGTCAATCTCACCGGGGCGTGGCACACGGTCAAGGCCTGTGTTCCGCATTTCGCCGACGGTGGGTCTGTCGTTCTGGTCAGCTCGACAGCGGGAATCAAAGGTATTGCCGGAGCAGGTCATTACAGTGCTGCCAAGCACGCCGTGGTGGGTCTGGCCAGAACGTTGGCCAACGAGTTGGGGACGGAAAGCATTCGGGTCAACTCCGTGCATCCGGGTTCGGTACGTACTCCGATGATCATCAACGAGCGAGTGTTCGCGAACCTGTGCCCAGACATCGAGAATCCCACCGAATCCGACGCCGCTGCCGTGCTGAGCGCACGCAACCTGTTGCCCGTTCCCTGGGTCGATCCGGTGGACGTCAGTAATGCCGTCCTGTTTCTTGCATCCGCGGAGTCCCGCTACATGACCGGCTGTCAGTTGGTGGTCGACGCCGGCCTGACCCAGAAAGTGTGAATTGATGACTTCTCGATTGGAAGGCAAGATCGCGCTGGTCACCGGTGCGGCACGTGGAATCGGGCGGGCTCAGGCCGTACGTTTTGCCGAAGAGGGCGCGGACATCATCGCGGTCGACGTGTGCACGTCGGTGGAAACGACTGTCACGCCGCCCGCGACGGAGGCCGATCTGGCCGAGACCGTCGCGCAGATCCAGGCGCTGGGGCGAAAGGTCGAATCCGCTGTAGTGGACGTTCGGGATCTCGAGGCGCTGCGAAGTGCCGTCGACTCGGCCGTCGAAGCGCTCGGTGGTCTCGACATCGTCTGCGCTACAGCCGGTATCACGTCCTCTGACGGGGCGCTGACCATGTCGGAAACGATGTGGCAGACCATGCTGGACGTGAATCTGACCGGCGTGTGGCACACCACCACCGTTGCGGCTCCGCATTTGATCGAGCGAGGTGGGGGATCGATGACACTCACCAGTTCCATCGCCGGACTGCGGGGGTTGGTCGGGGTTGCGCACTACACAGCGGCCAAGCACGGTGTGGTCGGTCTGATGCGCTCGCTGGCAAAGGAATTGGCGCCGTACAACGTGCGCGTGAACACCGTTCATCCCACCAACGTCGACACCCCGATGATTCAGAACCCGTTGGTGCGCGGCAAGTTCCGCCCGGACCTCGAGAACCCCACCCGCGAGGAATTTGCTGCCGCGGCGATGACGATGAACATGCTCGCCATTCCGTGGATCGAACCGGTGGACGTAGCGAACGCTGCACTGTTCCTGTCCTCGGACGAGGCCCGCTACATCACGTCTGTCGCCCTGCCGGTGGATGCGGGCAGTTCGTCCCGCTGAGTTCCGCCACGGTGTGTAGCGTCGGTTTCACCCAACCGAAAGGCACACACCGTGGCGGAACGTCGCTATCTGGAAGTCACCGTCGGGACCAACATCGTGATGGTCCTCGACCACCGCACGGTGGAGGTCTTCGATCGCACTGCCGCGAGCACGAGTGAAGTGGCCCGCTGGCACGTCGAACACATTGCAGTGAAGGCAAAACCGTCGAAGTCGGGACTGAAGCTCACTATCGGGAACAGGCTCGCCGACGACTCCATCGCGGTAGCGGGGCCACGAGCATCGCTCACCGTTCCGCCGGAGGACGAAGCCGCCGTCGTCGCGTTCTTCGACGAGGTCAAGGCCGCTCGGGTGTGACTCAGTCGCCCGCTGTCGCGCGCGCGGCAGCATGGGCGCCGGCAACCCGGCCGAACGCCAAGGCATCGGCGATATGGAATCCGCCGTCCTTCGCCGCGCTGTACGTGGAACTGACGGCGCCCGCCGCATACAGTCCTGGAATCGGATTGCCGGCAGTATCGAGAACGCGGGAATGACCGTCGCGGCGCGGTCCGCCGTTACTCCAACCCAGCAGTGGCGGTGCGGCGACGGCGTAGAACGGAGCCGTGGCCACCGGGGCCAACGTCTCGGGATTGCGACCGAACGAATGGTCTACGCCGTCCGCGCACGTCTCGTTGTAGCGTCGCACGCTCGTTTCCACGACGGTTGGGTCCAGTCCGAGCTTCCCTGCGAGTTCGGTGAGCGTGTCTGCCTTGACGATCCATCCCTTGTCGATCTCAGCTTGATTGTCCGCGCTCCACTCGTACCCTTCGTCGAGAACTCTGTGGCCGACGGGCAGTGCGTCGCGACCGGGGCTCAGTTGTCCAGCCATCCTCATCGTCTCGTCGAAGACGATGTTCATCGGTTGCACTGGAAAGTGTTGGTAGGAACCTTCTCTGAACACATGACCGTGCCGCATTTCGGCCGACTCGTCGGTGAAGCGTCGACCTTCCCGGCTGAGGAACACATAGTTGTGGGCATTCCACAGCGCCAGGAAGAAACCCGTCGGATTCTCGGGATCACCGGGGATTCCCGTAATGGTCATCATGTTGTTCATGTGCCACAGATCTGCGCCTACCGCTTGCGCCATGCGGTGACCGTCGCCGGTAGCCGATGGTGAGCCCCAGATCTTCGGATTCTCCAGGCGCAAGTAGTCGCGCACCATCGTCGGATTTGCTTCGAATCCGCCGGTGGCAAGGACGACACCCCGGCGCGCCTGGATCTGCGAAGTTTGTTCACCCGAACGGATCTCGACTCCGGTCACCGCTCCGGATTCATCCGTCAGGAGTCTGGTGGCTTCGGTGTCGAAAAGAGTTGTGATGCCGCGTTCAGCGAGTGCGGAGACGAGGAACCGGTAGAGAAGTTCATTGCCCATCTTCCCGTCGATGGTGTCCATCCCTGCGTAACAGGAACTTCCGTCGAGTTCGCCGTACTCAGCCGTGGAATGGAAATCGCCGGTCATCGCCACAGTTGCACCCAGACTGCGGAGCCAGTCGGAGAGCCCCTGGGTGTTCTCGGCCCAGGCATCGATGACGTCGTCGGCAACGGGGAACGATCCGTTCAATGAACGCAGGAAGGTGCGGGCGGCGGCAGGGTCCTGGTTGACGAACCATCCGCTGCCGGACAACCGAGTGTTGCCGCCTGCGGAATCGGGTCCGCTCTTTTCCAGAATCATCACCGATGCGCCATCGGCGTGTGCTTGGAGTGCTGAGGCCGATCCGGCAGCGCCCGAACCGATGACAAGTACGTCGACAATGTTGTCCATGTCACAAAAGGTATTGCGGAACGGCTTTGCGTCGAACTCACCTTCCCAGTGAGCGAGAAACATACTGTTCACCAACGTGATTCGGCACAGAGTGCGTAGTGCTATCGCAAGCGGTCTCCAGCGTGATCGGGCGAGAGCATGACAGGCACGTTCGGGTGCGAGTTGTCGATGACGCAGTCGGCTCGGGTCCGGGGCTTCGCAGCGGCGAAGTAAAGTCGTTGGCCGCCGACATATCTGTTCATCGACGGATGTCCCGGATCTGCGTTTGTTCCGTCGCGAAGGTTCATACGCTGCGCAGTGATCCCGAAGGGCACGTCGAGAAAGATCGAGTAGTCCCACCGGGAAGCAAGTTCGTCACGATGCAGGAACAGGCCTTCGACGAGGACGATCGCTCCATCGGCCGCAACGAGGTTTGCGTCGCTGTCCCGTCGTTGTCGGTACTCTCGGCTCCCTCCCGGTGCCAGTGGGTCGAGAACATGCCGTTCGAGGGCGTCGTAGTCGTAGCTGTCGAGCCAGAACCCTTCCGGTGATTGTCGCCCTCGACTATGACGAATCTCCGACGGATTGAGGAAGTCGTCGACGTGAATCACGATGGCGGGGCGTGTATTCAGCTGTGCCGCGAGGTTTTTCGCGAAGGTCGTCTTCCCGCTCCCGTCGACGCCGTCGATCGCGACGAGAGGCGAGCCGCGCAACGCGGATACTTCGGCGGCCAAGGTTTCGAGGACCGACGCAGTGCTCATCGATCAATTCCTACAGCACTCGCAGCGACACGAAGAGGCCCCGTGTCGTACAAAATTCGGTGACCGTCTTCGAGAACGCGCCTCGTGCCCCCGTCGAGCGGAACGTCCGCCCAGCTTTCGGTCGCGAAATTCAGTTCGACGAGAAGACCGGACCCCAGACGGAAGCGTCGCTCTCGGACCGGTCCCCAGTTCGCTGCTCGGACGAAACGCGCGTCGGGACGGATCTGCACGAACCAGCCTTCATCGGCCAGTGCCTCCGGGTCTTCGGCCAGGATCATCAGATCGAGATCACTTGCCATACGCTCCGCGCCGCGCGCGTACGACCCGACCAGCGCTACAGCTGTGACGCCGTCGTGCTCACCGGCCCATCGTTCGACGTCGACGAGCAACGAGTTGACTGCGCGTCTCCGTCCTTTCAATCGTGCTGACATACCGGCATCATTCCCCACCGTCACGATTATCCGTAGCTTCGCCGGGACCTCTATCCTGGAACTGTCAGTGACAAGCCAGGGGAGGGGTGCGTATGTCCAAGGAAGTATCGGCGGGTCTGGCTGTTGGTGCGATGATCCTCGTTGCCGGCTTGATCTGGACTGGGTTTCCCCTCGACGCGTATTCGGTTGTCGCCGTGATCTTTGCAATCTGCGGTGGATTCACCACTTGGATCTACGTTCGCGCAAACGAAGAGAGCGCCGGAGACGCTGCGACGAAAGAAAGAAGTCAATGAAGACGATCATCGTGTGTACCTCTGTCTCCCACGGCAATACGCGGCGGATCGCCGACGTCATCGGCGAAGTTCTCGATGCTCGCGTGGTCGAACCCGGCGACATCGACGCCGCGGAGCTCGCCGACTACGACCTCGTGGGCTTCGGATCCGGGATTTACCTGCGCTCGTACCACGAAAACCTACGTGCGTTCATCGAGTTGCTCCCCGAAGAACGCCGATCCAAGGCATTTGTCTTCGCCACCAGTGGTTTTCCCGACAAGGGGATTCACCGCTTCTCACGCCCACTGGTTCAGCTCCTCGAACAGAAGGGCTTCGATGTGGTCGCAGCCTTCTCGTCCCGTGCGTGGGATACGTATCTTCCGTTCAAGCCGTTCGGCGGTATCCGGAAGGGGCGGCCGAACGCCGACGACTTGGAATCGGCGCGCATGTTCGCCGAAGTGCTACGCGGAAGCGTTCAGGACAGCTTGCCCGGCACCGGGTAACTGCGAAGGCTCATCTCGAGCTCCCCGGCGTCGGCAAGGTCGTTGATCGTCTGACGCAGAGCGCCACACGTCCGCTGAGCGTTGGCACGGCTGTTCGCGCGCCCCAGCTCCGGGCACACTTCCTGCGACTCTTCGAGCCATTGAACGCTGGTGTGCGCGTCGCTGTACTTCTCGACCAGGACACGATTTCCGCAGTTGCGGCAACTGACCTGCCGCATCAGCGTGCAATCAGATCGGCCGGTGACCAGAAAGCGCGCATGCTCGTGATCTTCGCGTCCGCATCGAACGTCATGACGTCGATGGGTTCGACCTCGTAGACCTGATCGCCCACCGGCGTGACGACGCGGAAGTGGAAGGCCGCGCTCGATCCGCTCACCCGCAGGGTAAGCAGTTCCGTCTCTTGCGAACCGCCCTCGAGAGCGCCGTAGAACTCGGTGATCGCAGCCTTGCCGACGCGGGGTTCGCTGCCGACCGGGTCTTCGAGCGTTGCGTTCTCGGCGTAGAGGGCGGCGATGTCCGCTGACGATCCGCGAGCCACGGCGTCGAGGTAGGTGGTTACCGTCGCCGTGATCGCGGCCGTGGTGTCTGGTTCGAGAGTGGTCATCGAGTTAGTCCGATCAGTCGAGAAGTTCAGGGTCTGACAACTACTTCGGACGCTATCGGTGCTGTCTCGATTCGGCGCCGCAATCTCCCACGCAGCGGGACGGGCACAAGAAACTCAGGCGTCGAAGCGTCCGAATCCACCGCGATAGAACAGGAGCGGACCATCATGGCGCAGCACGTTCAGATCGGTGATGCGTGCGACGACGATGGTGTGATCACCGGCGTCGTGCTCTTGCTCGACGGTTGCCTCGATGCGGGCCAGCGCGCCGCTGAGCGCCGGAGCACCGTTGCCGGCGGCATCCCACTCGATGCCGAGGAACTTGTCGGTTCCGCCGCGCGCGAAGGCGGAACACATGTCCTGCTGATCGTGGGCGAGAACGTTGATGCAGAGAGTTCCGGATTCACGAAGCTTCGGCCAACTCGTCGACGTCTTCGCCGGGCAGAACGAGAGGAGCGGGGGATCGAGCGATACCGAGACCAGGGACTGGCAGGTGAAGCCCAGCGGCGAATCTCCGTCGTGAGCGGTGATGACGGTGACGCCGGTGCAGAAATTGCTCATCACGTTACGAAGTGTGCGCCCGTCCAGAACTGGCGGCTCGGCGTTTTCCACGGACATGTCGTCTCCTTGTTCGAACTCTGCAAACAACTTCAGAAGCAACGATGTGTGGCGTCGCGGCCGTAATCCAGCGGCAGTCCCACTCAATGGCAGTAATGCCGTCTCTGCCCGGATCCGGACCGCCGAGTGCCAGGTGAAGGGGTCTCACACAAATTTGATCCCGCTCAGCGGTCCGTTCGGATTCTACGAAACCAGCAAATCACCAGTGATTGTTAGACTTCGGGCATGTCCGAACCTGATGACGTGTCCCGAGGACTTCCCGCTACCAGCTGGGCAGTGCTCGGAATGCTCACGTTCGGGGAGGAACTGACCGGAAACGATCTGAAGAAGTGGGCTGACTGGAGCGTCGGCTTCTTCTACTGGAGCCCGTCCATCAGCCAGGTCTACGCAGAGCTGAAGAAGCTCGAAAGCATCGGGTTCGTGGAGTCTCGGGTCGTCTCCGAGCCGGGTGTACGCGGCAAGCGCCTCTACTCGATCACCCAATCAGGAACCGACGCCGTCCGGACGTGGTCACGCGAAGCTCCAGTGGAGGTTCCGGTGCTCAAGCACGGCGTGATGCTGCGTCTGTGGATGGGGCACCTCAACGAGCCCGAGCGACTGAAGGCCCTGGTGGAAGCCCACATCGCCAACGTCGAAGAGCAGATTCGACGCGCGAAACTCCACGCAGATCATGCCGAGAACGAGCCGGCCTGGTCGTTCCCGGTCATGACGTTGCGCTGGTCGGAGCGTTACTTCCGAGCAGAGATCGAACTTGCTCGCGAACTTCTCGAAGACATCGATCGTGCGTCCGCCGAGTACGCGAACGTCGCCGAGCACGATCGACTGGGATCGCCGTTGCCCTCGACGCCTGGCAGATGGAAGAACGTCGAGGAGTACGTGTTGGCGCTCGAGCAGGCCGGGCTCACCGGTAACGGCTCGACTATCTGAGTCAGGCCCCGGCTGCGGTCGGCATGTTGCGCAGCAGGTGACGACGCTGCAATGTCGGAGTGACGCTCAGCGACCCGCCGTCGATGCCTCGCCAAATGGCAGCGGCTGCCATCCGCACCGGTGCTGCGCTGACGTGGTCGAGGCGGAGAGCCTTCGACGGCGCGCAGATGGATACCGCGGCAACGGCGCGCCCGATGGGGCCGATCGGTGCCGCAAGACAGCTGAATCCCGGTAGGCCGTTTCCGGTTTCGAATGCAACCCCGGATTCGCGAATCCTGGCGAGGTGGGGCAGCGCGTAACCCGATGACTTCGGCGAACCGAACGCGAGCAGCGCCTGACCGATCGCAGTGGTCTCGGCCCGCCGTCGACCACCCACACGCGTCGGCACCGCGGCTGCGAGGCGTCCGCCGATCTTCTCCATGTAGACCACATCGGGGCCGTCGAGGATGCCGAGGTGAACCACAAAGCCGGTGACGCGGTAGAGCTCGTGGAGAAGCGGCATGGCTGCAGCGTGGAGGCGGTCCTGATGAACCGCGAGCGATCCCAATTCGACGAGGCGCATACCGAGTTCGTAGTCCCGGCCGTCGCGACGCAGCCAACGCATCGAGACCAGACGTTCGAGCATGCGGTGGGCAGACGAGCGGGGAAGGCCCGTGCTCCGAACGACTTGAGCGAGCGTCAACCTGCCGGGACCGTCGAAGGCGTCGAGAACCAGCGAGACGCGATCGAGAATTGCCGTCGGGGCCGAATCGCCGCCTAAAGCATCCACAGCCTGCAGTGTCATCGTGTACCTCACTTCTCCTAGAGCTCCACAACCAGTGAACTGGCTATTTCAATTAGAAATAGTGTCATAGACTTCCGAATTTGTGAAGTGGATCACCGGTCTGTTTTCGGGCGCGCCACCGGAGAAACGACGAAGGGGGCTTGCGCGAATACTCGCGCAGGCCCCCTTCGTTCAACTACTGGCAGGTACTACATCGCTGCCGGCAGGTACTACATCGCTGCCAGCGGCTCGCTGCCCGACCAGTCGTGGCCCCAGTAGCTGTCTGCTGTGATCTCCTCGGAGGAGTACGAGTCCTGATCCACCTTCGAGCCCTCGGTGCCGAACTCGATGTCCCAGCCGCCGGGTGCGCGGACGTAGAAGGAGATCATCTTGTCGTTGGTGTGACGACCCAGGGTCGACGACACGGAGAACCCGTCCTTCATCACTCGGTCGAGTGCCTGGCCGACGGCGTCGAGGGTGTCCACCTCGACCATGATGTGAATCAGGCCGGGTGCGCCGCCGTGCGGTGCCGGGCACAGGGCCAAGCTGTGGTGACGCTCGTTGACGCCCATGAAACGGATTCGCAGCGGCCCGAATTCGGGCGGAGCCGGCAGACGGAACGCGCCGCGTGGGTAGAAGCCGAGCACCTCGGTGTAGAAGTCGAAGCTCGCCGCGCTGTCCATCACCGGAAGCACGACGTGGCCGAGACCCTGTGAGCCGGTGACGAATCGAGCGCCGAAGGGCGTCACCACCGGGCTGTGGTCGAGGATCGCCCCGTGGAAGACCTCGATGGCTGCTCCGCCGGGATCGGTGAAGGCGATGACCTCTTCGACCCGTCGAGCGTCCGCCTCGGCGAGCGAAAGCTGCTCCACCTCGGTGCCGTTCTTCTCGAGCGCTTCCTGAACGCGGCGCAGTGCGGCGTGATCGGCGACCTCCCAACCGATGTTGACGATCTCGTCGCGCTCACCCTCGACGACGACGATGCGCGCAGCGCGCTCGTCGAGCCGCAGGTACAGCGCGTTCTCGTCCGGCCCACTGCCCTTGGCGAAGCCGAGAACGTCGAAAGCGAAAGTGCGCCAACGTGCCATGTCGTTGGTCGAGATCTTGACGTAGCCAAGTCCCTTGATGTCAGTGTGCGTCATCGTGTCTGGTTCCTGTCGATTTCTTGTGTCGAAGTCTGATCAGATCATCGCCCGCAGCGGACCCTGCGGGTCGGCGCCGAGGCGGCTCAGTGAGGCGGCGTGGAATACGGTGCCCGGTACGTGAATTGCGTGATGCTGCCCAGCGTGAGCGTCGCGCCAGAATCGCTGGAGCGGCTTGTCCATCCGCAGTGCGTTGCCGCCGCAGCGTGGGTAGACCTGATCGATCGCGTTGATCGCGCGCCAGGCGGCCTGCACCTGAGTCTGACGTCCCTCGGCGCGCTGCTCGAAGGTCACTTCCTTGCCGGCGTCCACTCGATCCCACATGCGGTCGACGTTGGCAAGGAGGGTGTCGCGCGCGGCCCGGATGTCGGCCGTTGCCTGACCGATTGCGAACAAGGTGTACGGGTCGTCCTTGACCGCCGTGCCTTGCGCATTGATGCGATCGGCCTGGTACTCGTTGGCGTGGAAGAGCATTCCCTCGCAGATGCCGATCGTGGCGGCGGTGATACCGAGGGGGAACATGTTCGACCACGGCATCAGGTACAGCGTCTCGGTTCGTCCGTACTTGCGCACTGCCGTGCCGTCGATGACCTCGTCGCAGTCCATGACGCGGTAATCGGGGACGTAGGCATCCTTGACCACGAGGTCTTTGGAGCCGGTGCCGCGAAGTCCCATGACATCCCACGAATCTTCGATGATCTCGTAGTCGGTACGCGGAATGATGACATGGAGCATGCGCGGCGGCATCTCCATGTTGCCGTCCTTGTCACAGGCCATCGCGCCGAGGAATGCCCAGTCGCAATGGTCTGTGCCGGAGGAGAACTGCCAGCGACCGGAGAACTTGTAGCCACCGTCGGTCGGGATACACATTCCGCCGGGCATGTACGGCGAGGCCATCCAGGTATCGGGATCCGATCCCCAGATCTCCTGCTGCACCTTCGGATCCGCGAACGCGAGCTGCCACGGGTGAACTCCGACGATCCCGTGCACCCAGCCGGCCGAGGGATTCAGCGAAGCCATGCGCATGACGGTCTCGGCGAATTCGCGAGGATGCGCCTCCATGCCGCCGTGTTCCTTGGGTTGCAGCATGCGGATGGAACCGATTGCCTTCATCTTCTTGGCGGTGTCGTCGGCCACCCGGCCGATCCGCTCGGCCTCGATGCCTTCGGCGAAGATGTCGTCGGCCATCGCGTTGATCTGTTCGAGCACTTCGTACGTCATGTTGTTCCTTGCGTCCAGTCCGGTTGTTTCAGCTGTGTTTTCGACTGCGGATCAGGAGGTTGTCTCGAGCGCCTGGGCGTCGCGTGCGGCAACGTTTTCGGCGACTTCCCGCTTCCAACTCTCCACTGCACGGGTGGTGTCGATCTCGAATTCGAAGCGCTTCGTCATGTCTTCCGTGACGTTTTCGACGTCGGTGTAGAACTGGTTGTACCAGCGCCGCAACTGGTAAACCGGGCCGTCCTCCTCGGAGAGCAGCGGGTTGTCGATGGGGGCCTTGTTCTTCCAGATCTCCACGTCCTGAAGGAATCCCATCTCGACCCCCTCGGTGAACTGCGCGGCCATCGCTGCAGTGGACTCGTCGTCCATACCGGGAAGCTTCTTGACCATCGCGCCGTACTGCAACACGAAGGCATTGTTCGAGATGGGGTAGTGGCAGTTGATCAATACGGTCTCGATGATCTGCCCGTTGGCTTCGCTCTTGATCCAGTCGATCATGTACGACGGACCGAAATACGATGCATCCGAACGAAGCACAGCGTTGGGATCGCCGTAGTTGGTACCGCTGATGATGTCCTCACGTCCCACCGATTCCATGTACTGGCTCGCGACGTGACCTTCGAAGATGTTCTTGAAGTACTTGGGGAACGAGTAGTGAACGTAGAAGAAGTGGGCCATGTCCACGACGTTGTCCACGATCTCGCGGCAATGCGAGCCTTCGATGGTGAGCGTGTTCCAGCTCCAGTCGCTCCACTCATCGCTTCCGAAGCCCTCGATGTCGGGAATTGTGACCTCGGCGGGCGGGGGATTTCCCTGGGGATCGTGCCAGACGAAGAGCTGGCCGTTCTTCTCGAGTGTGGTCCATGCCCGCGTCTTGGCCAGCGGCGGAACGCGTCGTGCGTAGGGGATCGCCGTGCATTTTCCGTTACCGCCCCAACGCCAGTCGTGGAACGGGCAGGCGATCGAATCGCCCTTGACCGTGCCCTGCGCCAGGTTGCCACCCATGTGGCGGCAGTAGGCGTCGAGGATCTTGATGTCGCCCTTACTGTCTGCGAAGACGACAAGGCTGGTGCCGAATGCGTCGATCTGGTGCGGTTGACCGTCGCGGTAGGTCTTGCTGAGTCCGAGGCAGTGCCATCCACGCGCGAACCGCGCGGGAGGCGCTGCCGCTTCGATTTCTCGAATTTCCTCGCCGGCGCCCGACTGCGTCGGGGCGTCCGTAGTGGTGAGTGGGCCGGTTCCGAGTGCCATGTCTTCCTCCGAGCCGCGTCTTGCGACGCTCCAGTGATGTGATCCGCCTCATACAACGACGAAGCGTCCGCTGGAGATACGGCAGTTCCCGCTGGATGGAACGCCTACTCGGTGACCTGCAGAGATTCAGCTCGCGAGAGTCGCCGCATTGTCGATCGCGTAAGTCGCCCAGGCGCGGGCGGTGACGACCCCTGTGGGATCGGTGGCGACCAGAGCTACGTCGGTGACGCTCTCGTGGTCCTTCTCGTACGTGGCGAGCACCGTCACGGAGCAGTTCAGATCTGTTCCTACGGAGGTCGCGGTGCAGCGTCCGCGGAACCGGCGAAGCGACGCGGAGCCGTAACGCCGAGCGGCAAAATCGGCAAGCGCAGCAACGGAATCGGTTCCGGCGCCCGTTGTCGGGGCTTCCCGGACGAAAACCGCCGGGGCTTCCCGGACGAAGACCTCGGCCACCAGATGCCCGGTCTGATCGTGGTATTCGGTGATCCGCTCGAGCGTCGAACCCAGCGACCTCACGGATCCGGTGAGCAGCGCGCCGGGATCGGGGCGTCCGAAGAACACGACGTCCTGCTCGACGACGGACCCGTCGGGTGCGGAGCGCACGGTTCCGTACAACGAGTCGAAATCGGACAGGAGCGTGGTGGCAGCACGGGGAGCAGTTGCCGTGAAGTGGGCGGTACCGAGGTTGGTAGTCATGACACTCTCCGTTGGACGCGACCGAGACGCGGTCGTCTCGGTGGGTACATCGACGCTAACCACCGCTCTGGCGGGTGACGACGGGCTTCCCGCTGATCGGGAGCATTCTCGGATTCGATCGAAGAGGTGGAACCTGTTCCAGTTTTGTGCAATTCTGGATATCGTATCCGTGACCGGGAGCACATCTCGATGACTGCACGCGCCGAGCAGAAGGAAGACCAGATGACAGACGAGTTCGCTGACCTGCACCGACCGGTTTACGGTCCGGACCTGCTCATCACCGCTCTGGAACGCAATCACGACAAGCCCGCGCTGTACCTCGGCGACGTGATCCTCACCGGCGGTCAGATGCGCGATCAGATCAGCTGCTTCGCCCAGGCGCTCGCTTCACTGGGAATCACTCAGGGCACCAGCACCGCAATGCTGTCGAAGAACCGCCCCGAGGTCCTGATCAGCATGGGCGCGACCATGATCACCGGGTGCCGGGCAAGTGCCCTGAACCCGATGGGATCGCTCGACGATCACAAGTACATCGTCGACGACGCCGAGATCGAGACCCTCATCTTCGATCCCAACGCCTTCGAGGAGCGTGCCGCCGAGTTGAAGGCGTCGTCACCCTCGTTGACCAACGTGCTCTCGATGGGGCCGTCCGAGGTGGGAATCGACATCCTCGCGCTGGCTGCCACGTTCGAGCCCGCGCCGCTGAAGGCAGCGCACGTCGACGCCGAAGACGCCAGCAGCATGGTCTACACCGGTGGAACGACCGGCAAGCCCAAAGGTGTTGTGGGGTCCTTCCGTTCGGGTGCGGCGCTCAATCAGATCCAGATGTCTGAGTGGCAGTGGCCCGAGGACAACCGCTTCCTCATCTGCACGCCCCTCTCGCACGCGGGTGCGGCGTTCTTCATCCCGACTTTGCTGCGCGGCGGCGCGTTGATCGTCCTGCCCGCCTTCGAACCAGGCGCGGTGCTCGAGGCGATCGAGAAGCACAAGATCACGGCAACCATGCTGGTGCCCACCATGATCTACATGCTCATGGATCACCCGGATCTGCCCAAGCGTGACGTCTCGAGTTTGCAGACGCTGTTCTACGGAGCCTCCGCGATGTCTCCGGCCAGGTTGCAGGAGGGCATCAAGAAGTTCGGTCAGATCTTCTTCCAGTTCTACGGTCAGACCGAGTGCGGCATGACAATCTCGGTGCTGCGCAAGGAAGAACACCTCGCCGACGATCCGGCTCGCCTCGCCACTTGTGGACGGCCGGTGCCGTGGCTCGACGTCCGGTTACTCGACGACGACCTGAACGAGGTGCCGCAGGGAGAACTCGGTGAAATTTGTGTCCGTGGTCCGCTGATCATGAAGGGGTACTGGAAGAAGCCGGCCGAGACGGCCGAGGCGTTCCGTGGTGGTTGGCTGCACACCGGCGACATCGCGCGCAAGGACAAGGACGGGTTCATGTCCATCGTCGATCGCAAGAAGGACATGATCGTGACCGGTGGTTTCAACGTGTTCCCGCGCGAAATCGAGGACGTAATCTCGGCGCACCCGTCCGTCGCTTCGGTTGCGGTAGTCGGTGTGCCCGACGACAAATGGGGCGAAGCCGTCAAGGCCTGCGTGGTGCTTCGTGCCGGACTGACCGTCGACACCGAGGAACTGGTCGAGAAGGTGAAGGCGGCCAAGGGTTCGGTTCACGCGCCCAAGAGCATCGACTTCGTGGATTCCCTTCCGCTGACGCCGCTGGGCAAGTTGGACAAGAAGGCACTGCGCGCGAGGTACTGGGAGACCAGCGCCCGCGCGGTCTAGGCGCGTCAACCCAGGCGTTCCTTTAGCTGCGCACCCTGGGAGTGCGCACCGTTTCCCGCGAGTGAGCAGCCCTTGCAGCGGGATGCAAGGGCTGCTCACTTTGCAAAAACCGTGTCAACTTCTGTTGAACCGGGCCGCATCAGTGGCGCAGGTTCAGCGTTTCCAGACGTATCGACGCTCCGGGCGGCCCACCACTCCGTATTTCAGCGAAGTGGTGGACCGCCCGGTTTCGTAGAGGTATTCGAGGTAGCGCCTCGCGCTCGCCCGTGAGATGCCGACCCTCTCGGAAATGTCTGTAGCCGAGGCGGGTTCGGTTTCGTCACGCAGTGCTGTCTCGACCAGCTGAAGGGTCTCAGGACTGAGTCCCTTCGGTAGACCCTTGAGGGACGATGCCGCGCTCGCGCCACCGGCCACGCCGAAAGCCTCGTCCACCGCTCGCTGTTCAGCTTCGCCGATGCTGTCGAGGTTCGCGTACGTCGATCGGTACCGCTCGAGACGCTCACGTAGAACCTCGAACGTGAATGGCTTCATCAGGTAATGCACGACGCCGCTGCGCAGTGCCTTCTTGACCGAGCCCGCCTCGCGTTCACTCGTGATGACAAGAACATCCAGCTCCGGTGCCAGCTCGCGAAACGGGGCGATCAGATCGAGTCCGGTGGTGCCGGGGAGGTGGACGTCGAGAAGTACCAGGTCGGGTTGCAATTCACCGACTGCGGTCAGGGCGGCCTCGGCCGAATGGGCGACGCCGCACACTTCGAAACCGTCTATCCGCGAGACGAATCCGCTGTGCACCTTCGCCACCATGAAGTCGTCGTCGACCACCAGTACCCGGATCATGCGCCCTCTCCGTCGTGTAGGACTGCCGTGAAGACAGTCCACTCGATGCCTTCTGCCGAACGAGTGCTCACGGTGACATCACCGCCTCGCCGACGACACGTTAGACGTACCAGCGCCAAGCCGAAACCGTGTCCGTCACTCGACTGTCCCTTGGTGCTCCAACCCTGGCCGAACACCCTGTCGCGATTCTCCGGCGCGATACCGGGGCCGGCGTCGTCGACCCGCACTTCGACGGCGGTGCCACGGTCGCGAATCGACAATCGAACCTTGCGGCGCGAGGCTTCCGGCATCTCACCGACGGCGTCGACGGCATTGTCGACGAGGTTTCCGACTACCGTCACGAGATCTCGTCCGAGTCTGCGGTCCACCGTCTCCAAATGCGTGTCCGCCGCCAGCTCGACCGTGACCAACCCCTGTGCAGCGGCGCCTATCTTGGCGATCACGAGTGCGGCGGTGCCGACGTCGGCGATCTTCTCGGTCACGGTCGCACTGACCTGCGCGCGCTCCATGGTCAGACCCTCCACATAGCCGACCACCTCGTCGTATTCGCCGAGCTGGATGAGGCCGGAGATGGTGTGCAGTTGATTGTCGAACTCGTGGATGTGAGCGCGTAGTGCGTCGGTGCTGGTTTTGGTCACGTCGAGTTCTTCTTCCACGGAGCGCAATTCGGTGCGGTCGCGGAAAGTGGTGACCGACCCGATGGTGCGGCCCTTCGATTCGATCAAGACGGTGTTGAGGACGAGCAGGCGATCGCCGACAAGAACCAACTGATCGGATTCGGTTGTGCCGGAAGTCAGTACACTCTGGAGGCGGTCGTCGAGACCGAGGTCCCGAACCGATCTACCGGCGCTGCCGCGTGGGATGTCGAGGAGTTGGTGGGCACTGTCGCTCATCAGCACCACTTTTCCCTGTGCGTCGAAGGCGATGACGCCTTCTTTGAGGCCGCGCAGCATTGCTTCACGTTGGCGAACCAGGTCCAGGATCTCGCCGGCCTCCATGCCGAGGGTCTGCCGTTTGACCCTGCGGGCCAACAGGATCGACCCGACGCCGCCGAGAAGTGAGGCCACCGCGAGGTACACCAGGAGATTCGGTGCGGACTGCCCTAGCCGCGTCCAGATCGAGGGGTACTCGATGCCGACGATCGCAGTCCCGGTAATCGCTCCTTCACTGCCGAGAATCGGAACGTGCGCCTCCACGGCCTTGCCGGAGGGCGTGTCGACCAACCCTGTCCATGACCGATCCTGGGTCTGACGTGCGTCGATGCCGACATCGCCGGGACGCGTCGAAATCACGACACCGCCGTCGGCGTCGGCAAGCGAGACGTAGGTGACGCCCGAGATGGCGCGCACCGAGTCGACCGAACCTTGTAGTCCGGAGCGGAGGCGGGTCTGAGCCTGGGGGAGCAGTTCGCGTACTGCCGGATTGGCTGCGAGCGATTCCGCTGCCGAGAGTGCGCGGCGTCCTTCCTCGCGTTGGAAACTCGCAGACGACTGCGCGAGGGAGAGGGCAGTGACGCACACGAGAACCGCCACGACGATCAGAAGTTGCAGTTCGAGAAGTTGTGTCGCCAGAGTGTGCCGGCGCCGACGCAGTCGCGCACGCAGAGGCAACTTGCGCTCTCGCTCCGCCTGCTCGTTTCCTGAGGACACCAGCCAGACCCTAGCCTTCAGTTCGATGCCGGGAAAGCGGCCGTTCGTGAGCACAATGAGCACAAATCAATTTGCTTTCCCAATGGTGACCCCAGTCACAAAGTGCGTCAGTATGAAACCTGTTCACACATCGGTACCGGCAGACAAGGACAAGGCCATGAGCGCATCGAAGCGGCTGAGCAGGCATATCGCCCTGCTCGGTGCCTGCGCGATGACTCTCGTGCTCTCGACCGGATGTACTCCGGTCGAGTCCTTCTTTGCCGGTGGCCGAGCGGGTGAGAGTTCCGAAGAACTGCGCGTACTGGTGCCCTCGGTGGCCGGTGGTGGTTACGACCTGACTGCCCGGACCATGGTGCAGGCACTTGCCGACGAAGGAACCGTCGACGCCGACGTCGTTGTGCTGCCCGGATCGGGCGGCATCGTCGGACTCAACCGGTTGGCTCTCGAACGCGGAAACCCCGACCTTCTCATGGTCATGGGACTCGGAGTTCTCGGTTCGCTCGAGATACTGCCGTCCGAGCACACTCTTGCCGACGTGACGCCGATCGCGAGACTGGTCGAAGAACCCGAAGCGCTACTGGTTCCAGCAGATTCACCGTACAAATCTCTCGCCGATCTGACGCAGGCCTGGGTGGCGGATCCGTCGTCGATCTCGATCGGCGGTGGTTCGAGTGAAGGTGGACCGGACGGGTTGTTCCGCCTTCTGTTCGCCCGTGCGGTCGGTGTCGATCCGTCGCGCTCCCCGTACCGCATCTACGACGGCGGCGGAGAACTGCTTCCCGCACTGCTCACCAGGCAGGTCGACGTCGCTGCTACGGGTATCGGTGAGTACCTCGATCAGATTGCGGCAGGCACGGTTCGGGTCCTTGCGGTCAGCTCGCCCGCCCGTACCCCGGCGGTGGATGCGCCCACGATGGCGGAGTCTGGCGTCGACGTCACATTCACCAATTGGCGCGGGCTCATGGCGCCGCCGGGCCTGACGGACGATCAGCGTCAGCACTTGCAGAATTTGGTGCGGGATCTGGCGGCAAGCCCGCGCTGGAACGAGCTGTCTCGCCGAAACGGTTGGAACAGTGCAGTTCTCACCGAACCCGAGTTCTCCGCATTCCTCACCGATCAATCCCGGTTTGTCGACGCAACACTCGATCCGCCCGGCATCAACTAAGCACAACCGAAGTTTCGTTTCACCTCCACGAAGGTCACCGGCTCGATTTGCCGTGCCGTTTTTCTCGGCAATTCAGCACAAAAGGAGTTCATCATGCTCGTCACACTCGGCTTCCTCATGGTTGCGGTGTTCATGTTCCTGATCCTCACCAAACGCGCGACTCCGGTGGTGGGACTGACTCTGGTTCCGGTGGCCTTCGGACTACTTGCCGGGGCCGGCCTCGGAATCGGCGACATGATCACCGACGGCATCAAGTCGCTCGCACCCACCGCGGCGCTGTTGTTCTTCGCGATCATCTTCTTCGGAATCATGATCGACGTCGGACTCTTCGATCCGCTGGTCAAGCTCATCCTGCGGATGGTGCGTGACGATCCGATGCGGCTCGTGGTCGGAACCGCAGTGCTCGCGATGGTTGTCTCCCTGGACGGCGACGGTTCGACGACCTTCATCATCGTGACCTCCGCGATGCTCCCGCTCTACCTCAAACTCGGCGTCAGTCCCGTCGTCCTGACGGTGATCGCCGGCCTGTCCAACGCGACGATGAACATCATTCCGTGGGGTGGCCCGACCGTCCGGGCCGCGAGCGCGCTGGGACTCTCACCTTCCGACGTCTTCGTCCCGATGGTGCCGTCGTTGATCGTCGGACTGATCATGGTGCTCGGGTTCGCCATTCACCTCGGGATCATGGAGCGCCGAAGGATCGGGACTTTGGTCCTGACTTCTGAGCGCATACTCGAAAAGGTCGGAAACGGTGGAAGTTCCAGCACCGGAAGCGCCGGCGCCGGCGGCTCGAACGAGCCCGAAGACGACGGCGGCGACACCGGACGCTTCATCGACGGACTTGCCCCCGGGCGTGACACCTTGCGGCCGAGACTCCTGTGGTTCAACGCAGCGCTGACGACGATCCTTCTGGTGGTCCTCGTGATGGACATCCTGCCCATTCCGGTGCTCTTCATGATCGCGTCGTCGATCGCCCTCGCGGTCAACTTCCCGGCGGTCAAGGATCAGGGTGAAGCAATCGCACGCCATTCGTCGAGCATCGTCTCGGTGGTCGCGATGGTGCTGGCAGCAGCCGTGCTGACCGGCGTTTTCCAGGGAACCGGCATGGTCGAGGCAATGGCCGAGTGGCTGCTCCAGGTCATTCCCGACGCGATGGGCCCGCACCTCGCCGTCATCACGGGCGTCCTGAGCATTCCGCTCACATTCTTCATGACCAACGACGCGTTCTACTTCGGTGTGCTCCCGGTGCTGTCCGAGACGGCAGCGCAGTACGGAATCGAGCCGGTGGAAATGGCACGTGCGTCGATCACCGGGCAGGCAGTGCACATGCAGAGCCCGCTGGTCCCGGCGATCCTGCTCCTGGTCACACTCGCCGGTGTGTCACTGGCGGATCACCACAAGAAGGTTCTGTGGCGAGCCGGCCTGATCTCGATCACGATGCTCGTGGTCGGCGTCGGATTGGGGCAGATCCCCTTCTGAGCGCTATCAGTTGTGGAAAGGGCACCGGCCTTGGTCGGTGCCCTTCTTCTTTGTCACGAAGTTGGGCCGGATGTCGAGATCGGGCTCGTCGTACAGGCGGTGGAACGTCGGCGTGAGCGAACTGGACATGGGCGGGTTCACCCACGACCAGTCGGTGGGGCACTTGCGGCCGGCCTTGTCCTCGCGCGCGATGTGATCGATGAATTGCTTTGCGACAGTGTGGTGGTCGACCATGATGACGCCGGCCTTGCGATAGCTGTGAATAACTGCCCGGTTCAGTTCGACCAGTGCGCGGTCCTTCCAGAGCGTGCGGTCGTGGCTCATGTCGAGCTCCATCATCGCTCCGATGGTGGGCAACATGTTGTAGCGATCGCCGTCGCTGAAGTTACGGGCGCCGACCTCGGTACTGACGTACCAGCCGCTGAACGGCGTGCAGGGGTACACGATTCCGCCGATGTCGAGGTTCATGTCCGAGACCGCGGGCACGGCATGCCATTTAAGCCCCAGATCAGCGAACCAGCTGTATTCGGGATGCTCGATTTCGACCTCGAGAACGAGGTCGGCCGGGACGTCGAAGTACTGCAGGGGTTCGTCGGGAACCGAAATCAGTACGGGGAGAACATCGAACGGTGTACCCGCACCCTTCCATCCCATCGCGGTGACCTGAGCGGTCAGATCGACGTGCCACGGGTCGCCCAGGATGGTGCCGTCCGGCTGCCGGTATCCGGCGTAGCGGATCAGTTGCGGGCTCAGGATGCGGTACTCCTGACCGTCCTCGCGGGGGAGCGGCCCGACTGTCACGACCGACTGCAGAGCGCCGCCGTTGGTCGACATTCGCAGGTGCTCCCAGCACGCTTCTGCGAGAGCGGAAGCAGTGACCGCGTCGCGCGCGTCGATGAGTTTGAGGGTCCGCCAATGCGCGCGACCGACGCACCTGGCGTGGTTTCGCCAGGCGAGTTTGGCGCCGACGAGCAATTCCTCCGCTGTGTGCGTGTAGGTACCGGTCCGGTGGAGCTCACGCAAGGCCTCGCGCCGCCGAGAGGTCGGGAGGTGACCCAGTTCCGGAGAGTCGAAAAATTCGACGCACTCGAGTTCCCGACGTTGAAGCTCGGTCAGCGTCGGGGTAGTGGAGGCGATCTGGGACGTAAGCCCGCTATCGGTGGGCAATTCGTCCTGTCGAACAAAATCCACGGCACGACTCCTGTTTGGCTGGTTGAGATTTCGCTGAACGTTAGCTCGGCGATCGAGAGTGTCGAAGCTCTTGTTTATCTTGCACGCCAGAATAAGAAAGGGACGGTCACACCGCGAAATGGGGTCGCATTGTGACACTTGTCCAGAATGATTTACGAGTCAGACATTTGTGACATAAGCTGCAGACGAAATTCCGCGGCGGGTCTTGCCGCGTCTAGTCGGGACGAGGATGAGCGTGGATTCGCAAGCAATTTCTCTGGTCCGGTCGAGCTTCAAATCCGTCGCTGCGGTAGAAGATGGTCCGGAACGGCTCGCCCGTACCTTTTATTCGATTCTGTTCGCTCGATCGCCCGAAACCCGTGAGTTTTTTCCGGCAGCGATGGATGTGCAGCGGGATCGGCTCGTCAGCGCTATCGCTCACGTCGTCGAACGTCTCGACGAGTCCGACGCGATACTCGAGTACCTCGCGCAGCTCGGCCGCGATCACCGTAAGTACGGAGTCACCGACGAGCACTACACGGCCGTCGGTAATGCCTTGATCGAAGCGCTCGAGACGTTCGGCGGTGCCGAACTGTGGACAGACGAGGTCGACAGCGCGTGGCGTAACGCGCTCGCGATCATCTCGGCAGCGATGATGGACGCCGCCAACGCCGAGGACGGTCCGCCCGCCTGGAGTGCCACCGTCATCGAATGCCGCCCGGTCATCAAGGGCGTCGCCGTCGTCCGGCTGCAACTCGACCAGACGATGGAGTACCGCGCCGGTCAGTACGTCAGCGTGCAGGTCGCCGCGAGGCCGCGCATGTGGCGCTACTTGTCACCGGCGACGCCGTACGACGGAACCGGAATCCTCGAGTTCCACATCCGTCAGGTCACCGGCGGTTGGGTCAGCCCGGCGATGGTCAACCAGACCGCCGTCGGTGACACCTGGGTGGTCGGCTCGCCGATCGGTGCTCTCGGGATTCCGGAGAACTCCAAGGACCTGCTGATGATCGCGTCGGGAACCGGTGTCGCGCCTCTTCGCGCGCAGATACTCGAGCTGATCCGACGCGGAAACACGCGCAAGGTTCATCTGTTCTATTCCGGTCAGAATCCGTGCGATCTCTACGACCTTCCACACCTGTGGAAGTTGGCCGAGAAGCACCCGTGGCTCACGATCGTTCCCGTCTCCGAAGAGGACGAGAATCCGTGGTGGCACACCGAAGCGGAACCACTGCCGCCGATCGGCATGAAGCGGCGCATCACCGGCAAGGTCGGCAAGGTCGTGACCTCGTTCGGGGACTGGGCGGGCTACGACATTCAGCTCGTCGGCAGCGAATCCATGGTCAACAGCACCAAATTCAGGCTTCGTGCAGTGGGGATCGACGTCGACACCGTCCGCAACGACCCGACGTACTGATCGTCAGTACGGGTCGAACTGAATGACGTCGGCCGGGGTTCCGGCCTCGATCAACCGATCGCGTGTCGATCGAACCATGGCCGCTGATCCGCACACCAAGACCTGATGTTCGGTGAACGCGCCGTACGACGCGACGACGTCGGCGAGTGTGCCTTCGATGAGATGATCGTCGCCGAATCCGATGTCGACGTTCAAACGGTCGAACCATCCGTCGGGCGGGCCGCCGTCTGAGAGATCTTCGACGACGGGAATCGGCTGCAACCACGGAAACTGGTCGGCGAGTAGCCACAGCATGTCCGCTGCGTAGAGATCACGAAGCGTTCGGCCGCCGAAGAAGAGGTACACCTGCGGCGGGTTCGGAGTCTGAGCCAGATCGAGAATGATCGAGCGCAGTGGGGCCAAACCGGTTCCGCCCGCGACCATGATGACGGTGGGGCCGTTCTCGTCGACCGACAGATTGCCGCGCGGGTCGAGTATCTGCCAAACGTCACCAGGCTGGGTGTCCTTGACTATCGAACCGCTGACCCAACCTCCGGGAACCGTCTTGACGTGAAACTCCAACTTCCCGTCGTGTGAGGGAGGCAGGGCGGGGGAGAGTCGGCGGAGCAACCGCGAATTCTGCGGAACGCTGACGTCGACGTACTGGCCGGGGCGGAACGGGACGACGTCGCCGACCAGGCGGACAACCGCCAAATCCTCACGGAGACGGTGATGTTCGACGACTGTGCTCGACCAGGTTCGCTGGGCCATGAAAGTTCTCCTGTAGTCAGTAGAGCGGGTCGTGCCGGATCTGGTCGAGCGGAGTTCCGCCGGCACGCAAGGCGTAGACGGTCGTCTTGATCATCGACGGTGACCCCGAGATCTGCACCTGGCGGTCGGCCCACGAGCCGAACTGCGAGACTACTTTTCCGATCGGTCCGATCAGTCGGCTGTGCATTCCGAAGGGGGGTTCGAGTACCGGTCCGTTGTGCCACCAAGGGTTTTCGGGTTCTTCGGACACCGGTACGACGGTCAACCACGGATTGCTGAGCGAGATGTGCCAGAGCGTTTCGAGGTCGTAGAGGTCGCACGGATACCGTCCGCCGACGAACAGATGCACGCGCGGATTGTTCGCGCGCTGAGACATTTCCATCACCTGGGCTCGCAGTGGGGCGATGCCGGTGCCGGAGCCGATCATGAGAACGTCGCGGTCGCTGGTGAAGTCGACCTCCAAGCCGCCGAGGGGAGTGGACATGACCCAGCGGTCACCGACATTGGTTTCACCGACGATCGCCGGGCTGACCCATCCTCCCGAGACCTTGCGGATGTGGAACTCGAGTTGGCCGAAAGGGTTGGTCGGTATCGCCGGCGAGTAGTACCGCCACATTTTCGGGCGCTGGGGAATCTGAACGCCGAGGTATTGCCCCGCCCCGTACGGAATGGGTGGGTCGGCTTCGAGGCGCACTATCGCCAGATCGTCGAGCACTCGTTCGTGGCTGACCACGGTTCCACCCCAGAGCGCCGGGGACGTGTCGGATTCGGCGCCGTCGGCCATCGTGCTGACGATGAGGTCGGTGAACTGAGACCAAGCATCCTCCAGTTCCGGTGTCCACTTGTAGCGACTGTGCGCGCTGGTTCCGTACATCGACCGAACCGCGCGCTCGAGTGCAACACCGGCAGCCTCGTAGTGCTCACGCTCGACGCCGTAGCGGCGATGATCGCGGCCGAGTTGGGTGAGGAACTTCCGGATCCGACGATGCTGGGGGAGGTTCTTGACGACGAACTCGATCGCTCTGAAGAAACGGTGCCCCTGCGATTCCATCCCGGCCGGGAACAATGAGCGGTACAGAGGATGTTCCGCAAAGAGGCCGGTGTAGAACACGGCCGAGAAGTGCGCACGGCTCTCTTCGTCGTCGGTCAGAGAATCGAGGCTGGATTGCAGACGGGCAATCACTGTCGGATCCAATCCATCCCCCTTTCACACCAGCTGCAACTCTCGCCACAATTCTAGTACGGCTGAAAATGTGACCTGAGTCATTATTTTTCGAGTGTGACCGTCGAGCATCCGACGCTGCCGTTTCTGACCGACCAGCCGTGCAGGCAGCGTTGGTCGACGAAGAATCGGCGAGCAAATGGAGGCGTCATGACATACTCCTCCCTGAACTTCTCGGTGGTTGTCTCCCGCTCCCTGGGACGATGACATAGCCGCCTAGCCTGAGTTGGAGACTTGCCGATGGGATTTCAGACACCGCTGTATGAGCTGAGCGAATACCTGAAGTGGACCACGAGCGGAAAGATTCAGCTCCCAGATTTCCAGCGTGGCTACAAGTGGGAGGACGAGCGGATCCGTCAGTTGCTCGTGACGATCTTGCGTGGACACCCGCTTGGCGTGGTGATGCTGCTGAATACCGGAAACGATCAGATTCGTTTTAAGCCGCGCCCGATCGAAGGTACGTCCGTTTCGGACGGCACCACCGCTGATCTACTTTTGCTCGATGGGCAACAACGATTGACGTCACTCACTCAGGCCCTTACGGGGGATGGGGTGGTGCGCACAATGGACAGCCGCGGCAAGCTAATGAATCGTCGCTATTACATTGACATGCAGTTGGCCGTGCAGGGCGAGGATCGCATCGATGAAGCGGTCTTGTCGGTCCCTGGCGATGGCATCGAACGGACCAACTTCGGCAAAGACATCGTTCGCGACGTTTCCACACCTGAGAAAGAGCAGGCCGGCGGCCTGTTTCCGGTGCGTCTACTGTTCGGAGACGCAATGTCGTGGCTGTTTGGTCTTGATGACCGTGAGCTTGCGAAAAGGTTCAACGCAGATATCTTGAAACCAGCTGGCTCCTACAACATTCCTGCGATCGAGCTCGGAAGGGATACCAGCAAATCGGCCGTGGCGACAGTTTTCGAGAAGGTCAATGTGGGTGGTCTGCCCCTGAATGTCTTCGAACTGCTGACCGCAACGTTTGCCGGTGACGCTGCGTACTTTGCCGAGCATGGGACTGACTTTCGTCTGAACGACGATTGGAAGGAGTCGAAGGCCAAGTTCGTGCCATATCCGGTCCTCGCGGGTTTGGAGAACACGGACTTCCTTCAAGCCGTCACGCTACTTGCAACACGGAAACGGAACCTTGCCGACACCAGTACACGGCCTCCGGCAATCTCTGCCAAGCGCGAGGACGTGCTGAAGCTGACGTTGGATGAGTACCTGGAATGGGTAGGGCCGCTACGTGAGGCGTTCATTTGGGCATCGGACTTTCTCGCCGACCGCCACATCTTCGACACCCGTTTTCTTCCCTACCCGAAGCAACTCGTTCCACTTGCGGCGATTCGGGTTGTCATGGGCAGCGACGCTGACTTGTTCGGCCCCCGCGAGAAGCTTGTCCGGTGGTTCTGGTGTGGAATCCTCGGCGAACTCTACGGCGGGGCTATCGAGACCCGGTTCGTCCGCGACCTCGAACAGGTACCGGCCTGGGCGCGCGGACTAGAGAGTGCCGCAACGCCGAACAGCGTGAACGACGCGACATTTGTCGAGTCTCGACTCCATTCACTTCGCACGCGCCAAGCTGCCGCATACAAGGGCATTTATGCGCTCTTGCTTGGTAACGAAGCCCGAGACTGGATGGAAGACAAGGCCTTGGACAAGGTGCAGTACGTCAGCCTCGCTGTTGACATTCATCATATTTTTCCGAAGAAGTGGTGCAACGACAACAAGATCGACGACGAACATCGCGAGAGCGTGGTAAATAAGACCGCTATCTCGGCTGTCACCAATCGTACGATCGGGGGAGCGGCGCCCTCCGCCTACCTGGCTCAGATCGAGAAGAAGGCGCAGATCGGTTCGGCGAAGCTCGACGAACTGGTGGAGGCTCACCTTGTGCCCGCAGCCCATCTTCGCTCCAATGATTTCGACGCCTACTTCGTCGAGCGGCGATCGCGCCTGTGCGACATGGTGGAAAAAGCCATGGGAAAGGCGGTGCCTCGGGACGTCGGTCACGATGCCGGAGAGGACTCCGCTCAGTTCCAATTGGCGGAGATTGAAGAACTCCCAGAAGAAGCCGAGTGATCTGGGTGGGCGATGACACGAGTTGCCCTGGCGACCCACCCGACGTGAACGCAGGCCTCTTTCATCTGTGAAAAGACCATCAGCCAAAGCATATTCGGTTGGAATAGAAATATTTCGTGTTGTTGTCTGTCCTTTGGTTGGCTGCTGGCGCAGTGTATTCACGGCCGCATAGCCGTTGATCTGGTCGCTGAAGTCGAGGGGATCAGCGTCGTCTCCGACCCGTTGCTGGTGGACCTCACCTTGCTCGAGGTGGGCTGCCGCGCTGAGGTGAAACTCAGCTATGTCATAACCGTCAGCTATGTCTAACAGCCTGGACGTCTGGTGCGAAAACGTAAGGTCGGCTGCTCGTTCGGTCGGATTAGTTCCGTCGGTCAACCGGCCCGGTCTGAAACAGTGCATGGTCGTACGCACGCGTGATACCGGTCCGGTCGGCTGCCGAACTGAGTTGAAATATTCAGAGTCCGCGACTCGAATACTCGATCGGGATCTCAACCGTCTTCAAGTTGTGATCAACATTATTCACGATTCTGGACTTCCGTTTCGATTACGGGGTCCTGCCTACTAAGACCGAAATGTGACCTACGAAACGAACTCGGCCTGGCGAAAACAAACTTGAGCGGAATAGACTCAAGTTTGTCCGCGTTGAGCATATTGACACAGTCGCAATACCAACCGGTCGCGGCTCTTCCCGTTCGACTTCGCCAGAAAGGTGACAAGTGGACTCGTTCACACCAACAACCAAGACCCAGGCTGCGATGACGGCTGCACTGCAGTCGGCGTCGTCGGCGGGTAACCCCGATATCCGGCCTGCCCATCTGCTGGTCGCATTGCTCGACCAGACCGACGGCATCGCTGCCCCACTACTCAAAGCTGTAGGCGTCGACCCCACCGTCGTACACCGAGAAGCGCAGGCAATCGTCGATCGCCTGCCCAAGACCACCGGCGCAAGCTCCACTCCGCAACTCGGGCGTGAGGCACTCGCGGCACTGACCGCTGCTCAGCACCTCGCCACCGAGATGGACGACGAGTACGTCTCCACCGAGCACGTCCTCTACGGGCTGGCCGGCGGCGACTCCGACGTCGCACAGTTGCTCGTGCGCCACGGCGCCACCCAGGACGCACTGCGTGAAGCCTTCACCACCGTCCGTGGCAGCGCTCGCGTCACCAGCCCGGAGCCCGAAGGCTCCTACCAAGCGCTGGAAAAGTACTCGACCGACCTCACCGAAGCCGCACGAAGCGGCAAGCTCGACCCGGTGATCGGTCGCGACACCGAGATTCGTCGTGTCGTGCAGGTGCTCTCGCGTCGTACCAAGAACAACCCGGTACTCATCGGTGAGCCCGGCGTCGGCAAGACCGCGATCGTGGAGGGCCTGGCCCAACGCATCGTCGCGGGTGACGTCCCGGAATCGCTGCGAGGCAAGACCGTCGTGTCCCTGGACCTCGGGTCCATGGTCGCGGGCGCCAAGTTCCGCGGTGAATTCGAGGAGCGCCTCAAGGCTGTCCTCGACGACATCAAGAACAGCGCCGGACAGGTCATCACCTTCATCGACGAGTTGCACACCATCGTCGGCGCCGGTGCCACCGGTGAATCCGCGATGGACGCAGGCAACATGATCAAGCCGATGCTCGCCCGCGGTGAGCTGCGGCTGGTCGGCGCCACCACGCTCGAGGAGTACCGCAAGTACATCGAGAAGGACGCAGCACTCGAGCGTCGTTTCCAGCAGGTGCTCGTCGGTGAGCCCTCGGTCGAGGACACCATCGGCATCCTGCGCGGCCTCAAGGAGCGCTACGAAGTGCACCACGGCGTGCGCATCACCGACTCCGCGTTGGTGGCTGCTGCCGCGCTGTCGGACCGCTACATCACGTCGCGGTTCCTGCCGGACAAGGCCATCGACCTCGTGGACGAAGCCGCATCGCGACTTCGCATGGAGATCGACTCGCGACCCGTCGAGATCGACGAGGTGGAACGCACTGTTCGCCGACTCGAAATCGAAGAAGTGGCACTCGAGAAGGAAACCGACGACGCGTCCAAGGCACGGCTCGAGAAGCTGCGTCAGGAACTCGCCGACGACCGCGAAAAGCTCAATCAGCTCAGCACCCGCTGGCAGAACGAAAAGCAGGCCATCGACTCGGTGCGCGTGCTGAAGGAACAGCTCGAAACCCTGCGAGGAGAGTCCGAACGCGCTGAGCGTGACGGCGATCTGGGCAAGGCAGCCGAGTTGCGCTACGGCCGCATCCCGGCGCTCGAGAAGGAACTGGAAGAGGCAGCAGCCGCTTCCGGAGCTGCCTCCGACGGTGACGTGATGCTCAAGGAAGAGGTCGGGCCCGACGACGTCGCAGACGTGGTCGCAGCCTGGACCGGAATCCCCGCCGGCCGGATGATGGAAGGCGAAACCGAGAAGCTGCTCCGCATGGAGTCCGAACTCGGCAAGCGGGTAGTCGGCCAGACCGACGCCGTCGTCGCCGTCTCGGATGCGGTCCGCCGCGCCCGAGCAGGTGTCGCCGACCCCAATCGACCCACGGGTTCCTTCCTGTTCCTCGGCCCGACCGGCGTCGGTAAGACGGAGCTCGCCAAAGCCTTGGCGGACTTCCTCTTCGACGACGAGCGCGCGATGATCCGCATCGACATGAGCGAATACGGTGAGAAGCACTCGGTGGCCCGACTCGTCGGTGCCCCTCCGGGATACGTCGGCTACGAAGCCGGCGGCCAGCTCACCGAAGCAGTTCGGCGACGCCCGTACTCGGTGGTCCTCTTCGACGAGGTCGAGAAGGCACACCCCGACGTGTTCGACGTCCTGCTCGCAGTGCTCGACGAAGGCCGACTCACCGACGGTCAAGGCCGCACGGTGGACTTCCGCAACACCATCTTGATCCTGACCTCCAACCTGGGATCCGGCGGAACACGTGAGCAGGTCATGGACGCGGTACGCCACGCGTTCAAGCCCGAGTTCATCAACCGTCTCGACGACGTCGTTGTCTTCGACTCGCTCTCCGAAGAGCAGTTGGAGCACATCGTCGACATCCAGCTCGAGCAGTTGCAGAAGCGTCTGGCTGCGCGTCGTCTCACCCTCGAGGTGAACGGTGCGGCTCGGATGTGGCTCGCAGTGCGCGGCTACGACCCGCTGTACGGCGCTCGGCCTCTGCGTCGACTCGTTCAGCAGTCGATCGGCGACCAGCTCGCCAAGCTGCTCCTGGCCGGCAAGGTCCAGGACGGCGACACCGTGCATGTCGGTGTCAGCGAGGACGCGGATCAGTTGGTTCTCTCCTGATCGGTTCTGCCTCGATTCGGTAAGCGGAATGCCCCGTCGATCCAAGTGGATCGGCGGGGCATTCGCTTTTTGTTCTACCCTGGATGGCTGGATGCTCGAACTGGGGAAGTCTGCACCCGCGCCTCTCCGAACGACTTCGAACTTCTTTCGTCCTAACCGAAGGTGAGCCAGGCATGACCGATCAGAACGATCCGCGTAATTCGGGTGGGCCGCGCCGTGAGGATCCCGAGGCGACCGAGGTGTGGGGGCGTACGCCCGACCAGCCGACGGAGCAATACGGGACGGTGTCCGGCCAGTCGAATCCGAACCAGCCGACGGAGTATTTCGGTCAGCAGCCGGGGGGAGAGCAGTATCCGGGGGCACAGCAGTATCCCTACGGTGGTCCGGATCAGAACACGGAGTACTTGGGTCAGCAGGGGCAGCAGCCGAATCCCACTCAGGCCTTTCCCGCCTACAACCCGCAGTTCGATCCGCAGGCACCGCCGCCCGGTGCGACGCAGGCCTATCCGCCGTACACGGCCCAGCAGTACGGGAACACACAGCAGTACGGAAATACACAGCAGTACGGAAATACACAGCAGTACCCGGTTGCCGGGGGCGGCGGTGGAGTTCCGCCGGAACAGCCGTTCATCGAAGACGGGTCGCCCGGAGGCGGTAAGAAGCGCAAGCTCGGGACGTGGGTGGCCGCCGGCGTGGTCGGGATCCTGGTCGCCGTGATCGCGATCATCGCGTTCTCGGCGTTCGGTTCGAACGACAAGGGCACTCAGACCGCTTTCGTCCCCCCGACCACCACGACGCAGGCGCCGACCACCACACCGCCGAAGGCGAGCACCACGGCGCCGACTCCGACGACGGATTCCCCGCTCAGCCAGCTTCCGGGCGGGCTCGGCGAAGTGATCGGTGACGCCGGGGGAGCCGTCGGCACCGTGAAGTCGAACGACGGCGGCACGTTGGTCATCGATTCGATCGGCGGCTCGCAGGTGACGGTCCTGACCACCTCGGACACCACGCTCATCGCGCTCAACCGCGCGACCATCGCCGATCTGCAACCGGGAGACAACATCGTCGTCGACGGAACGCCGGTGGAGAACGGCACGATGACCGCGAACACGATTCTGAGTACGTCGTTGCCGAAGTTCGGCAACTGAGTCGTTCACGACACATCGGGCGAGTCCACCAGGGTGTCGCGGGAGGTTGAGGCCGTGAGTCGCTACCCTGGAGGGTGATGACTGGAATGTGGTTCGGACTGGCAGTAATTGCACTCGCAGGCGCGGGTGCGCTTCTGTACGTCGACAGGACGAGGCGAGATCAATCGGGGCGAGTGCGCCAGATCTGGGCAAAGGCGCAGGGCTACACGTACACGGCCACTGACGATCAGCTGGCAGGCGAATGGCACCGCGCGGTCATGGCGAAGCAGGACTACCTGACTGCCACCGACGTCGTGCGCGGCCGCCGTCGCGGCGAGCAGTTCGTGCTGTTCGACCTGGAAGAGACCGCAACCATCGTGGCCGTTCGCCGCGAGATCGGGTCGGACGTCGACATCGATCTTCGGTTGAAGTCGACGGCTCCGCCCAAGGACGGCGACCTGAACCTGCTGGGTGCGATCGGTTCCCGGGTGGTTTTTGCAACCGACCTCGAGATTGCTCGTCGCGTCTGTGATCAGCGCATGGTGGCGTTCACCGAATCCGTTCCGCCGTCGATCAGCATGCTGTGGAGCGAAGGGCAGTGGACGCTCGGTTCGCTCCCGGTGACCAGCAACGGCCGGGATTGGGACGCTGCAATCGAGTCGGTTGCGCGCCTGTCCGGCATTTTGCACGTACTGCCCCCGGTCACCGATCCCAACGAACTCGAGGTCGATCACGATCCGAGCCGCCCGCGGCCGGACGCCGAGAAGACGCGCCCCGCTCCGGATCCGGTAGAGCAACCCCGTTCGCGTCAAGAGCAGCGGCCTCGTGAAGCTGCGCCTCGTGAATTTTCGCCGCGTGAGTCCGGACCGCGTGAATCTGCGCCACGTCAGGACCAATCGCTGCGCAAGCCCGAGGCGGCTGACAAGCCGGCTCAGCGTCCGGCGTCGCAGCGCTCGGGCACAATTCGTCCGGTCGACTGACCTTTAAGGTTCCCGTCCAGTAGCAATAACCACTAGCGTGGCCGGTATGTCGACTTCCCACTCGGATCGCCCTGTGCGTCCCGTTGCCCTGGTGACCGGACCTACTTCTGGTCTCGGCGCCGGTTTCGCCAAGAAATACGCCTCCCTCGGATACGACCTGGTTCTCGTCGCGCGTGACGAGGTCAGATTGCACGACCTCGCGTCCGAGTTGAAGACGATGTTCGGCACCGAGTCGGAGATTCTGGTTGCCGATCTCGCATCGGAGGCTGGACGCGACACGGTCGCGCTGCGCCTGGAGAAGGGCGTCGAGGTGTTGGTGAACAACGCCGGATTCGGTACCTCCGGCGAGTTCTGGACCGCAGATCCGGCGCTTCTGCAGTCGCAACTCGACGTCAACGTCACCGCCGTGATGCGGCTGACTCGCGCGGCGCTGCCCAGCATGATCGCGTCGGCGCACGGAACGATTGTCAATGTTGCGAGCGTCGCTGGCCTGCTGTCCGGGCGCGGTTCGACGTATTCGGCAAGCAAGGCATATGTCATTTCGTTCACCGAGGGACTGTCCGGCGGGTTGGCCGGAACGGGAGTGCGTGTGCAGGCGCTGTGCCCCGGCTTCATCCGCACCGAGTTCCACGAGCGTGCGGGTATCGAGATGTCCACGATCCCCAAGCCGATGTGGCTGAGCGTCGACCAGGTGGTTGCGGCGTCGATGAAGGATCTCGGTGACGACAAGGTCATCAGCATTCCGGGAATCCAGTACAAGGTCCTCACGACGGCTGGGCGTCTGGTTCCCAAGGGGCTGGTTCGCCGGATGACCAACATCGTCGGCAGAGGCCGAGGGCGAACGTAGCCCAGAGGCAGAAGCCGGGCGTAGCCCAGAGGCAGAAGCTGAACATAAGCCAGTGGTCGGTAGGCTGAGCACTCATGAGCGATCGTGAGGATTTGGCTGCGCTGGTGCGCGAATTGGCTGTTGTACACGGGAAGGTGACGTTGTCCTCGGGCAAGGAAGCCGATTACTACGTCGACCTTCGCCGCGCGACACTCCACCACAAGGCAGCGCCGCTGATCGGCTCGCTGCTGCGTGAACTGGTCGCGGACTGGGATTTCGACGCCGTCGGCGGTTTGACGATGGGCGCAGATCCGGTTGCGATGGCGGTGATGCATGCTCCCGGACGCCCGATCGACGCGTTTGTCGTCCGCAAGGCTGCCAAGGCACACGGGATGCAGCGTCAGATCGAGGGCCCGGACATCGTCGGCAAGCGCGTCCTGGTGGTCGAGGACACGACCACGACGGGCAATTCGCCGTTGACGGCAGTGAAGGCGCTGCGCGAAGCAGGGGCCACCGTGGTCGGAGTTGCGACGGTCGTCGATCGTGCGACGGGTGCGGACGCGGTGATCGGTGCCGAGGGCGTCGAGTACCGCTCGCTGTTGGGCCTGGAAGATCTGAACCTGAGCTGACGCCCGTGAGTGGTTGAGGAGTCTGGGGGCTCCTCAACGACTCACAGGGGGTTAGTCACCGACGGTTACGGCGAGTGCTTCGTCGACGCTGTGCGGTGCGGGATCGTGGTCGTCGACGTGAGCGAGGACCTTGCGTCCGCTCGACAGGACGAACACGGCGGCGAGGGTGAGAACCGCGCCGACCCAGAACGGCATGTGGACGTTGGATTCGCCGAGCTTGCCGGCTACCCACGGGGCTGCGGCGCCGCCGACGAATCGAACGAAACTGTAAGCGGCCGAGGCAGTCGACCGTTCCACGGGAGCCGAGATCATGACGGTCTCGGTGATGAGTGTGTTGTTCACGCCGAGGAACAATCCGGCGAGGACGACGCCCACGATCAGAACGATCTTGTTCTCGGTGAAGAGAGCCATCATGCCCAGGTCGAGTGCGAACAGTGTCAGTGCCAGCATCATCATCGGCAGTGTGCCGAAGCGACGTTGCAGGCGTGGGGCGAGGAACACCGACGAGATCGCCAGCATCAGTCCCCAGCCGAAGAAGATGAATCCGATCGCGTACGCCCCCATGTCGAGGGGGAACGGTGTGTACGCGAGCAGGGTGAAGAATCCGTAGTTGTAGAGCAGCGCGGTGATGGCGACGGTGAGTAGTCCGCGGTGCCGCAGAGCCTGAAACGGCGCGGCGATGGATGTGTGGTGTTCAGGCTTGGGTGCGCTGGGAAGCATCACGACGATGAGGATGAAGGCAACCGCCATCAGGGCTGCGACGCCGAAGAACGGTGCGCGCCAGCTGATGTCACCGAGAACCCCGCCGACCAACGGTCCGACCGCGATGCCGATGCCCAATGCAGCCTCGTAGAGAATGATCGCGCGTGCGACACCGCCACTGGCCGCGCCGACGATGGCCGCGAGTGCCGTTGCGATGAAGAGCGCATTGCCGAGTCCCCAGCCTGCACGGAATCCGACGATCTGTCCGATGGTGCTGGAAGCGCCTGCAAGAGAAGCGAACACGATGATGATCGCGAGCCCGGCGAGGAGCGTCTTCTTGGCGCCGATGCGGCTCGAGACCACACCGGTGATGAGCATCGCGACGCCGGTGACGAGCATGTAGCTGGTGAACAGGAGTGAAACCTGGGACGGTGTGGCGTCGAGTTGTTCACCGATCGGCTTGAGGATCGGGTCGACCAAACCGATGCCCATGAAGGCGATGACGCTGGCAAAGGCTACCGCCCACACCGCTTTCGGTTGCTTCAGGAGGCTCGGCGGAGCCTCGTTCTGGTGCGTTGATGTCGCGGTCGTGTTGCTCACGGCCACCTCCTTTTTCAGTGGTGGGTACTTCAGCTGGGATCGGAAGTTTTGATGATGGAACGTAATTCGGCCAATCCGTCAGCCAGCTTCTTGATCTGTTCGGGCTCGAGCTCGACGAAGTGGGGGACGAGGGCGTCGGCGATCTCGTTTCGGCCTTCGTTCAGGATCTTTCGCCCCTTGTCGGTCATGGCGACTCGCACTGCCCGGGCGTCCTCCGGGTCGGCGCGGCGTTCGACGTAATCGTGTTCACCGAGTTTGCGCAATAGCGCGGTGGCGGAGGGTTGCGAGCATCTGTCGAGGCGGGCGAAGTCGCTGATCCGCATTTCGCCGTACTCCTCGAGGAGTGAGAGTGCGCGCAGCCAGGCGCGTGGGTACTGATCGGACGCGAACGAGCCTGCCAGCTTCGCGAAGCGGTGCGTGTTGCTCACGAGGTCGACGAGTAGTTCATGCAGTTGCTGCTGGTCATCTGCCACGAGAAATATTATTGCATAGGGTAACTATGTAAATCAACGAGTGTGTGGCAGATGATCCGTCACAGTCGCGGTGACCAGCGCGGCGATGTCTGAGTCCGGAGCGACGAGCGCGAGGCTTCGATTTGCCGCCAGCACTGCGACGCCGTGGGTCCCCGTCCAGATGCTCAGTGCGGAAGTAATGGGATCGGACGCTTTTGCCGCTTCGGTCAGCCTCTGCAGAGCCGCGAAGAGGGGGAGTGAGGACTCTCGAAGGTTGCTGCCCGCGCCCTCGAGGAGGTCGTGGCGAAACATCAACTCGAACATCGCCGGCCGCTCCTGGGCGAATGACACGTATTCGACTGCGGCCGAGATCAATCGGTCGCGAGCGGATTGTTTGCCGGTGAGGATGGGATCGAGCCTGTCGGTGAGGTCGACAAGCCCGCGGAAGGCGATCGCGGCGAGCAGGCTGTTGTGCGTCGGAAAGTATCTCCGCGGGGCTCCGTGCGACACGCCCGCCCGACGCGCTATCTCCCGTAGCGTCAGTTCCGTGGGGCCGTCGGCATCGAGAATTTCGACGCCGGTGGCGACGAGCGTTTCGCGAAGGCTGATGACGGTCATAGAAGACAGTGTCTACTATTGCGGACGTAGACAGTGTCTACCCGCGTGTGGAGACGGTTCTCGGTGATGTGCAGAGAGGTGATGCCCAGTGCTCTACTGGTTGTTCAAATTCGTCCTGATCGGCCCAGTCCTGTGGGTGTTCGGGCGACCGACGATCGAGGGCCAGCACAACATCCCCAAGAAGGGGCCGGTGATTCTCGCGGGAAACCATCGGGCTGTCGTCGACTCGTTCTTCCTGGTTCTCATGGTTCGCCGACGCATCACCTTCGTCGCGAAGAGCGAATATTTCACCGGGACCGGTGTGAAGGGCGCGATGCAACGCTGGTTCTTCGGCGGTGCAGGTCAGGTGCCGATCGACCGTAGCGGCGCCGACGCCTCCCGTGCGGCGTTGGACACGGCCATCGGGATTCTCGACAAGGGCGGCGTCTGGGGGATCTACCCCGAGGGAACACGATCACCCGACGGATGCCTGTACAAGGGAAAGACCGGAGCGATTCGTGTCGCCCTGGAAACCGGGGCGCCGGTCATTCCCGTCGTCGTGCACGGCGGCGACGCCGTCAACCCGCCGGGTACGCGGATGTGGCGCTTCAGCAAGGTCCGGATCACGGTAGGGGAGCCGATCGACTTCTCGCGATATCGCGAACTTCGTGGCTACCAGGCCGTCGTGCGCGCGGCGACGGACGAATTGATGACGGTGCTCTGTGAGCAATCGGGGCAGGAATACGTCGACGTCTACGGCGCGGACGTCAAATCCGGCGATGCCGCTTGAGTGACCCAGTACGGTCGCTGTTGGACGTGTAACCAACAGGAGGATTGTGATGGCGGGCAAGTGGGGCATCGAGCACGCAGTTTTTGCGGCGGCGACGGCAGCGACCGTGGTCGGGGCAGTAGTCGGTAACGAGCGGGTTCAGCAGATCGCGAAGCCGTTGATCGCACCCGCGCTGGCTGCCCGAGTGCTGCGCAAGCGTTCGGAGACGGAAACCGCCGATACCGCACTGCTTCTGGCCGGCCTCGCCGCCGCAACCGTCGGCGACGTGTTCATGATCGACCCGGACAACGACGCCCGCCTGATCAAGGGTGCGTCGTCGTTCGCGGTGATGCAGGCAAGTTACTCAGCGCTCCTGCTGCGCCGCGGCGCTCGCCCGACCCGCGCTGCCCTGCGGCCCCGCATCAGCGGTTGGTCGACGGCGTCCGGGCTGCTCCGTGCCAAGGCGCCGAGCGTGTCGACGCCGCTGACCGGATACGGATTGATGTTGGGAACCACCTCGACGTTGTCGGCGGACCCCGCTCTGGCGCCGCAGTCGAAGGCCGTGCTCGACGTGGTCGTCCCCAACAAGGATCGACGCTCCTGGCTCGGTTTGGGCGGAGTGCTCTTCACCGCGTCCGACGGACTGATCGTGGTTCGTCGACTGTTCATTCGCGGGACTGCGGGCCGCGCCGCTGCCGAGGGCGTGATCCTGGCGTCGTACGCGGGCGCACAGTTGATGCTGGTGGAGGGCATGTTGGCGCTGGGACGCAAGAAGAGCGTCTAGTTTTTCACGGGCACAGCATGATTCGGTCTCGGTTCTTCGGGTCCACCAGGACGGTAACCGTGGATCCGGGAGTGATCTTGTCTTTGTACTCGGGTCGGATCTCGTATTCGATCCGGCCCGAGTACGAGTCGGAGCCCGGAACCGTGAGGTGAAGTGCGAGTTTGGCCAGTTCACCGTCGACGGTTCGGCGCAGGGGAGTGACCGTGTCTATTCGTGCCCATCCTTCGAGGCCGTGCTTTTCGAGTTTGCGTTCGGCGCGGGTCGGGCGGTTGGCCCAGGCCATTCCGAAGCCGAGAACCGAGCCGAAAGCGGCGAGCAGTCCGCCGATCTGATAGGGCAGAGTGCCAGGGGGAGTGTGCTCGACCAGCCATCCGAGCCACACCGCGAGCACGATCAGATACCCCACCGCGATGAAACATACGGTGTGTACGACGCGACGGTGATTCATCAGATTTCCTCCACATCCAGGATAGCCTGACCGCATGAGCGAACCGAACGTCTTCATCACCGGTGCTGCGGCGGGAATCGGGCGGGAGACGTCGCTGTTGTTCGCGCGCAACGGATACCGCGTCGGTGCGTTCGACATCGACGACGCCGGCCTTGCCTCCTTGAAGGCCGAGATCGACGGTTTCGGCGGCAGTGTCGCGACGGGAGTCCTCGACGTCACGGATCCGCTCGGCTGGGCGCAGTGCTTGGCCGAATTTGCCGGGGAGTCAGGGCGTCTGGACATCCTGGTCAACAACGCGGGCGTGCTCTCCTCTGGACAGTTCGAGGATATTTCTCTTGCGGCACATCGCCGAATGATCGACATCAATGTCACCGGCACCCTCAACGGCACGCACACGGCTTTCCCGTACCTCCGCGATACCGCCGGGGCGCAGGTGGTCAATCTGTGCTCCGCCTCGGCGATCTACGGCCAACCCGAACTCGCGACCTACGGCGCCACCAAGTTCGCGATCCGCGGCTTGACCGAGGCGCTCGATCTTGAATGGGCGCAGCACGACATCCGCGTACTCGCCCTCTGGCCCCTGTTCGTCCAGACGGCGATGGTCACGGGAATGGACACCGGTGCCACCAGATCGTTGGGCATCAAACTCACCGCCACCGACGTCGCCCAGGAGTTGTGGGCGGCCACGCGCGGCGCTGGACGCATCCACAAGGTTCACTACCCGGTCGGAACTCAGGCGAAGCTCTTCCTCAGCGCGTCGCGGTTCTCGCCCGCGTGGCTCTCACGGTTGATGAACAAGCGCGTCACCAGCACTTAGTCGACCACACGATAGAGTGCACTGTCGGCTGTTGCTGGGCCAAAGGTGACGTGTGTGGAGGTAGTCGGGTGGTTCGTGTTCGGGTGGGGTTCGTGTTGTTGGGTGTCGGGTCGGCGCTCTTGCTTGCCGGGTGCGGCGGCGAGGCGGAATCAGCGCCGACGGTAGCGGCGCAGCCCAGTTCGACCACCACGACCGCGGTGCCGACGACGACAACCACCGTCGCGCCCGTCGTCACCACGACCACCGAACCTCCGACCACGACACTGCCGCCGACGACGCTGACGGACGTGCAGTTCGAGCGCAACGAGTCGTACTACTTCACCACTCCGGACGGGAACTTCCAGTGCGGCATCATCAAGTTGCCCACCAGAATCGAAGCCGGGTGCGAGGGAACGACCACCCCGGTTCCACCGCGACCGGAGAGCTGCATGGTCAACTGGGGCAACGGTATTCGCGTGACCGACGAGGGTGAGGGTGCTTTCATGTGTTCGGGCGGTGAGGTGTACACGTCCGGCGGCCCCGATGCCGATCCGGTGTTGGCGGCCGGCCAACCGCTGAGCAAACTGGGTTTCACCTGCACGACCACCGCGACAGACGTCTCGTGTGTCAACGATCAGACCACGCACGGCTTCACGGTGGCTGCAAATTCCAACGAGGTGTTCTGATGACCGAAGTCGCTGCCGAAGACGTTTCCGGCGGGGCCGGCGAACCGGGACCCACCGAATGGGGCGAGAACCCCAACGGCGTGGGGCCGTGGACCGAGGAGCACGACACGGATCCTCCTACCGACGAGCGCTACGACCCGGTACTTCTGGCCGAGGGTGATCGTCGAAACGTCTTGGACGAGTACCGGTACTGGACGCGGGAAGCGATAGTCGAGGACATCGACTCGCGTCGTCACACCATGCATGTCGCCATCGAGAACTTCGCGCACGACGCCAACATCGGCACGGTGGTCCGCACAGCCAACGCGTTCGCCGCAGCCGCTGTCCACATCGTGGGGCGTCGGCGCTGGAATCGGCGGGGCGCCATGGTGACCGATCGATACCAGCACATCGTTCACCACGCCGACATCGGCGATCTCGTCGAGTACGCCCGTGAGAATTCACTCACGATCGTGGCTGTGGACAACACTCCCGGGTCGGTGCCGCTGGAGACTGCCAGCCTGCCGCGAGAGTGCATCCTGCTGTTCGGCCAAGAAGGGCCTGGGGTGACCGAACACGCGAAAGAGGTTGCGTCCATGACGGTCTCGATCGCACAATTCGGTTCGACTCGCAGCATCAACGCCGGAGTCGCGGCCGGCATCGCGATGCACGCGTGGGTCCGTGAGCACGCCGATCTCGCCGATTCCCGCTGATCTCGCTCACGTATTCCGGCTAGCGCGTAGCGCCTCGACCAGACAGGATAGATAGTTATGCAGGAAGTGTGGGCAGAGCGGGCCGATGCGGCTGAGGGCGCGATAGTCAGTCGTCACCTTCGGCGCCTGTGGGGGATGCCCCGGACAGCACTCGGCGTGGTTGCCTGGCCTGCAGTTCGGCGCGAGCGGATGTTCAAGCCGTGGCACTACTGGTGGCAAGCACACCTGCTCGACACTGCAATCGACGCACTCGAACGTGACCCGACACCCAAGCGTCGCCGCCGGGTCGCGAAGGTTGCCCGCAGTGTTCGGGTCCGCAACGTCTCGGCGTGGACCAATAATTACTACGACGACATGGCATGGCTGGGACTATCCCTCGAACGTGCTCAACGCATGTTCTCGGTCGATCACCGGACTGCGGTCCAGGCGCTCGAATCGCAGCTCTTCGATTCGTGGTCCCCGGCCGACGGCGGCGGTATTCCGTGGTGCAAGGGCTCCGATTTCTACAACACCCCGGCAAACGGGCCCGCCGGAATCATGCTGGCGCGCACCGGAAAACTCTGGCGTGCGCAGGCAACAGCCGACTGGATCGACGAGACGCTGCGGGATCCGGACTCCGGACTGATCTTCGACGGTATCCGGCGCGACGGCACCCTCGAGCGCGCGATCTACTCGTACTGTCAGGGCGTCACGCTGGGGTTGGAAACCGAATTGTCGACGCGATTGGGCGAACCGCGTCACCGCGAGCGAGTCCACAAGTTGGTCGACGCCGTGTACGACGGCATGACCGAGTACGGAGTCATCACGGGCGGTGGCGGGGGCGACGGCGGATTGTTCAACGCCATCCTGGCTCGTTATCTCGCGTTCGTGGTGGTGAACCTGTCGTGGGAGACCCACGAGGACCTGCGAGCGCGCGAACTTGCAGCGCAGATCGTTCTGTCCTCCGCGGAAGCTGCCTGGAACAACAGACTGCAGATCGAAGGCCTGCCGCTGTTCGGACACGACTGGACCAAGGACGCCCAGTTGCCGAGTCTGTCCGGCGACATCGCCACCTTCGCCGCCGGGACGGTGCGCTCGTCGAGTGTGCCCGAGCGAGACCTCTCGGTGCAGGTGGGCGGGTGGATGCTCATGGAAGCCGCATTTGTCGTCTCGGCAGCGGGATACCCCCGTAAGCGTTAGGGTTCTCCGTCATGGAATCCCGGCACGTGATCGACACTGACGGCGTTCGTCTTCACATCGACGTCGGTGGGTCAGGGTCGGACGTCCTGGTTCTCTCCGGCGGCCCGGGATGCGTTCACTATCTTGCTCACGACGCGCTGCTTCCTGAAGGAATGCGTGCGTGGTGCCCTGAGCCGCGTGGAGTCGGACGGTCCGGTGGCGGCGCTCATACGATGGCGCAGGCCGTTGCGGACCTCGAACTGGTCCGGCGCACCTACGAGATCGACAGCTGGGTCGTACTGGGTCACTCGTGGGGATCCGACTTGGCAGTGAGGTACGCACTCGACTGCCCGGAATCGGTGTCCAGCGTCGTCGGAATCGCGGGGCACGGCCTCCACAAGGACCGGCACTGGTCGAAGCAGTACGAAGCGGGGATCGAGCCGGACCCGCAGATACCTTGGGAACCTGTTGTCTGGCAATCGCTTCAAGCGTCGTTCATCGAATGGATTCATGAGCCACAGCTGTTTCGGCAGTTGGCCGACTCACCCGTGCCCATGACATTTCTCGCGGCGGCCGACGACATTCGCCCGTCGTGGCCGTTGCAGCAATTGGCCGCGCTGGTGCCGAACGGTAGTTTCGCGGTCATCGACGGTGTTGCACACAACTTCTGGCAGTCTCACCCGGACCTGTGGAGGAAGATCGTCACCGAGGCGTGTGCGATGCAATCTCCACCAGGATTCGCTCCGCAACAGTCTGGTATCCCAGTCTCCGATTGACGGTCAGCATCGGGTGGTTTTCCGCGTTCACCGTTGTGTAAATCTCTCTCAGCAAAGGAAATTCAGCTGCCAACACAGACGCTTGTTGCTCCTTGACCCACTGAGCGAGACCGTGCCCGCGGTGTCGGGGGAGTACCACGGTGTCGTGCTGCGAAGCGTGGGTGCTGTCATTTTCGTCCACCGTCACCACTGTCGCTGCGGCTACTTCGCCGACGGCGTCGTCGACCGCGCAGCACACCAGGAGCACCTGAGAGCCACCGGTCATCTTCTGTTCCCACGATCTGAGCTCCTCGACTCCCCAATTACGTTCGGGCATCTGCAGTCCGGCGCCCGGTGCGTCGAGGAGTCGGTTCAATGCCTCCGAGAAAGAGTGGACAAATTCGTCCGGGGTTCGGTTGCGCCAACTGACGATTCGATAGCCGGGGCGGGTGCTGTCTGCGGTGGGAGGGCTGAGGTGCTGAACCTGGTTGGCCAGTCGAAGCAGCACGCGATGGCTGTCGAACTGCTGCAGGAAGTGTTCGGCTGCACTTCCCGTGCGCGCAGTCACCCTGATTCTGCGCACGCCGTACCCGGCGATGTCGGCCTCGACGAGTTGGGCAAGTGCCTGTCCCACTCCTCGTCGTTGCGCATGGGGACTCACATACATCCGAAACTCTGCGAGATCGGCGTCCGCTGAATTTCTTCGCGCCTGGGCGATGCCGAGAACCTCGTCGGTGCCGACGTCGCGTGCGATCCAACGCCACACGTCGACCGAATCGTCTTCGGTCTCGATCATTTCCGCCAGCGCAGTCGCCGTCGGCGACGCTCCGGAGAGGTGGCGCTGGCCTTCGGAGAACAGTTCGCACCATTGCCGAAGAACGGGTGATGTCCTCAGCGACGGTACGAACTCGGCTTCAACTACACAGGTCACCCATGCGACGATACCGAGCACCCACTCGGAGTTGGAATCACACGAACCGTAACCCTGTCGGAGGAAGGTGGTTGTTGCCAGCATTCAGGCATGTCTGATTCCTTGCGCCAACTGAGCCTCAACGCGTTCATTCACCCTGCCGGCCATCACGAAGCGGCGTGGCGTCATCCGTGGACGACACCGGAACGTCTGTTCGACGTCACGTACTTCCAGGAGATCGCTCGTACCGCCGAGGCTGCGAAGTTCGACGGAATCTTCTTCGCCGACGGTCCGGCATTGCGCAGCGACGTCGAGCACGGTCCCGCAGGGACTTTGGAGCCGATCACGTTGTTGACAGCCATCGCAGTGGCGACCGAGCGGATCGGTTTGATCGCGACGGCGTCGACCACGTACTACGAGCCGTACAACCTGGCTCGGCTGTTCGCCTCGCTCGACCACATCTCCAACGGACGCGCGGGGTGGAACATCGTCACCACCGGCACCGATCTGGCGGCAGCCAACTTCGGGCTGGCCAAGCATCCGGACCACGGTGACCGGTATTCGCGTGCACGGGAATTCGTCGACGCGGTGGTGCGACTGTGGGACAGCTGGGAGGACGACGCGATCAGTCTGGACCGCGAGAGCGGAATCTACGCGGACAGAAACAAGATTCACGAGATCAACTACGTCGGGCGGCATCTGCGGGTGCGTGGACCGTTCAACGCACCGCGAACGCCGCAGGGATACCCGGTGCTGGTGCAGGCCGGTGCGTCCAACGACGGTCGCGCCTTTGCCGGTCAATACGCAGAGGCGATTTTCACAGCGCACCAAAGACTTTCCGACGCTCAGGCGTTCTACACCGACATCAAGTCGAGGGCGGCTCAGTTCGGCCGCAACCCCGATCACGTCAAGATCCTGCCCGGAATCAGCCCGTTCATCGGTGACACCGAGGAGCAGGCGCAGGCGCTCGAACGGGAGTTCAACGAGTTGACTTCGCCGGAGTACGGGCTCGCGCAACTCGGTGCACTCACCGGGACCGATGTTCGGAATCTGGAGCTGGATGCACCGGTTCCCGTCGAATTGTTCGCGGCTGCAGGCGATGTCACCGACAACAAGCAAAGTAGATTGCAGGTGATCGCCGGCATCGTCGAGCGCGAGCGTCCGACGGTTCGTGGCCTGCTTCATCGATTGGCGGGTGCTCGCGGACATCGGGTGTTTGCCGGAACTGCCGAGCAGGTGGCCGACACTATCGAGGAGTGGTTCAGCAGCGGTGCTGCCGACGGATTCAACGTCATGCCACCGTACTACCCGGGTGGACTCGAGATCTTCGCCGAGCGAGTGGTCCCGATCCTGCAGGACCGCGGTCTGTTCCGGACCGAATACTCGGGTACGACGCTTCGCGATCATTTCGGTTTGCCGAGGCCCGAGAGCCAGTTCTCGGGTAGTGCGTCCGCAGTACAGTAGGCCCGCTTCACGTTGTCGATAATGACAACGGTTATCATTAAGGAATGAAGCAGCTACCGGTAACCGTGCTGTCCGGATTTCTGGGCGCAGGCAAGACCACACTCCTCAACCACATCCTCGCCAACCGTGACGGCCGACGCGTCGCCGTCATCGTCAACGACATGAGCGAGATCAACATCGACGCGGCCCTCGTCGCGGGCCAGGGCCACCTCGATCGCACGGAGGAGAAGTTGGTCGAGCTGACCAACGGATGCATCTGCTGCACGCTGCGTGAGGATCTGATCGACGCCGTCGGCGCTCTGGCGCGAGAAGGACGGTTCGATCAGTTGGTGATCGAATCCACCGGCATCTCCGAACCGATGCCGGTGGCAGCCACCTTCGACTGGGAATTCGAGGACGGTTTCAGCCTCGGCTCGCTCGCGAAGCTCGACACGATGGTGACCGTGGTGGATGCGTCGACCTTCCTCGGCGAACTGGCAAAAGGCGAACGACTCGACGAGCGCAACCTCGAAGCCGGGGAGGGGGACGGACGAAGCATCTCCGATCTCCTGGTCGATCAGGTGGAGTTCGCCGACGTCGTCTTGCTGAACAAAACCGACCTGGTGAGCCCGCGCGCGGCAGGAACCGTCGAGGCAACGCTCCGCAGGCTAAACCCCACCGCTCAACTGATTCGGACGGACCACGGAAAAGTCACCCTCGATCGCGTCCTCGAAACCGGTCTCTACAACCCGGAACTCGCTGCGCAGGTACCCGGTTGGGACGAGGAACTGGCCGGTGGGCACACCCCGGAAACCGAGGAATACGGAATACGCAGCGTCACATATCGGGCCTCGCGACCCTTCCATCCGGCGCGCCTCGAGGCTGCGCTCGGTCAGTTCGCCGGACTCCTGCGAAGCAAGGGCTTCTGCTGGATCGCCAGCCGGCCCGAATTCGCCGCTATCTGGTCGCAGGCAGGCCCCAACCTCGTCATCGAACCGGCTCAACTGTGGGCGTCGGCGGCGGAGGTGCCAGGGCAGGAGATCGTGTTCATCGGAGTGAAACTCGACCCGGCGGCGCCGTCACGAATCCTCGATCCGGCTTTGCTGACCGATGACGAACTACGCGAAGGACCGCGGGCCTGGACTCGCTACGAGGACCCGCTGCCGGCGTGGGACCAGAGCCACCTGCACTGAGCAGACGGCTTCTAGTCGAGGACCTCTTCGACCTCGACGTCTTCGGCCGGACGGGCCATCTCCTTGCGGTACTGCCAGATGCCCAACGCGGTACCGATGACCAAGCTGACCATCATCACGATCAGTACAGCGGGCAGCAACCACGGGACACGATCGAGGAACGAGCCACCGTAGAAGCCGAGCAACAAGAGCACCGGCGCCCAGATGATCGCGCCGATGGTGCTCGCGATGGTGTATCGCGTGTGGTTCATCTTGGCTGCGCCCGCGACCATTGGGCACAGGGTGCGAACCCACGGAACCCAACGGGCAATCAGGACCGCCCAGAACCCGTGTTTTTCCAACAGGATGTTGACGCGATGCAGGTTTTTCTCGGTGAAGTACTTGCCGCCCTTACGGGCTTTGATGTGGTTGCCCGTCCGGTGGCCGATGACGTACCCGACCTGGTTGCCGGCAATGGCAGCGATCATCGCGCCTACCGACAACGCCCACACGTGCCCTGCACCGGACTCGTGGCCGGCAAGAACGATTCCGGCCGTGATCAGTAGCGAATCGCCGGGGAGAAACAAGCCGAGGATGATCGCGCACTCGATGAAGACGAACGTGACGACGACTATCCAGACCAACAGAGGCCCGGCAGTCTCGAGTGGGGAGAAACTGCCGGATGCGAGCGTCATCGTCGTCAGTTCTTCGCCTCGTTCTGCAATCAGGGGGTGGGGTCTTCGGGGACTGTCACCGTCGAATTATCCGTAGTGGAAGTATTCGCCGTTTCACCGCGTCTCGACGCCAGAATTCGCTTTCCGATCTCGAAGACGATCGGCAGAACCGACACCAGGACGATCAAGATGAAGATGTAGTCGACATTGTCGCGGATGAATTCGATCTGCCCCAGGAGGTAGCCGAGCAAAGTCACGCCGGCACCCCACAGGATGCCGCCGACGATGTTGTAGGTCAGGAACAGTGAGTACTTCATCTTCGAGGCGCCGGCGACAACCGGTGCAAAAGTACGCACAATCGGTACGAACCGAGCCAGGATAATGGTGATCGGGCCGTGCTTCTCGAAGAAGGCGTGGGACTCGTCGATGTACTTCTTCTTGAAGAACCGCGCGTCGTCCGTCTTGAACAGGGCAGTTCCGCCCTTGGTGCCGATGTAGAACCCGACTTGGTCACCCAGAATCGCGGCGATCGGAATTGTCACCAAGAGCACCCACAACGGTGCGAACGGTTCGATGTCAGTCGACTTGGAAGCCGCGATCAGCCCTGCGGTGAAGAGGAGAGAATCGCCGGGCAAGAGCGGAAACAGCAGGCCGGACTCGATGAAGACCACCAGAAGCAATCCCACCAGAACCCACGTTCCGAAGGAATTCAAGAGGTTCACGGGATCGAGGAAGCCGGGCAGCAAGGCCAGGTTCGTCACGGATTCAGTTGCTGCCTGCACATTCACGGAGGCCAGAGTACCGGCCGAATCTGAGTGTTTCCCACCACCGCAGGTCATCGCGTCGGTCTCGGCGACCGATGCCGGGGTTGTGCGGCGGCCGAGACCGCAAAGAGACGTGGCGAGTAGGACTTGCCATACTGCTAGGACCACACGAAGCGCTTCACATCGCCGAGCGCTCCGAACGACACGTAAATGGAGGACTCCCGCCGTGCCTATCGCAACTCCCGAGGTCTATGCCGAGATGCTTGGTCGGGCCAAGGAGCATTCCTTTGCCTTCCCCGCCATCAACTGTGTCGGCTCCGAATCCATCAACGCAGCCATCAAGGGCTTCGCGGACGCCGGCAGTGACGGCATCATCCAGTTCTCGACGGGCGGCGCCGAGTTCGGTTCCGGTTTGGGCGTCAAGGACATGGTCACCGGCGCTGTTGCGCTCGCCGAATTCGCACACGTGATCGCGGCAAAGTACGACGTCACCATCGCGCTGCACACCGACCACTGCCCGAAGGACAAGCTCGACACCTACGTGCGTCCGCTGCTCGCGATCTCGCAGGAGCGTGTCGACGCCGGCCGCAACCCGCTGTTCCAGTCGCACATGTGGGACGGCTCGGCCATCCCGATCGACGAGAACCTGGCCATCGCCAAGGAACTGCTCGCCCTCTCGAAGGCTGCACGCATCATCCTCGAGGTCGAGATCGGTGTTGTCGGCGGCGAAGAAGACGGCGTCGAGGCCGAGATCAACGACAAGCTCTACACCTCGAGCGAAGACTTCGAGAAGACGGTCGACGCTCTGGGCATCGGCGAACAGGGCAAGTACCTGCTCGCTGCCACCTTCGGCAACGTCCACGGCGTCTACAAGCCGGGCAACGTCAAGCTCAAGCCCGAGGTTCTCGAAGAGGGCCAGAAGGTTGCCGCTGCCAAGCTCGGCCTGGCCGCCGGCTCGCAGCCCTTCGACTTCGTCTTCCACGGCGGATCGGGATCGCTGAAGTCGGAGATCGAGGACTCGCTGAACTTCGGCGTCGTCAAGATGAACGTCGACACCGACACCCAGTACGCGTTCTCCCGTCCGATCGCCGGACACTTCTTCTCCAACTACGACGGCGTCCTCAAGATCGACGGCGAGGTCGGAAACAAGAAGGCGTACGACCCGCGCAGCTACCTCAAGAAGGCCGAAGCAGGCATGACGGCTCGCGTCGTCGAGGCGTGCAACGACCTGAAGTCGGCCGGACGCTCGGTGTCCGCAGGCTGATCGGTTTCACAACTGAGCTTCACAGAACC